>JAPPKD010000127.1:0-6077 GCA_028820215.1 Spirochaetaceae bacterium
ACCGCGGCCGCGGCGAGCCCATCCACCTGATCGGCGTGGAGTTCAGCCGCCAGACCCGTAACGTCACCGCGTTCGAGGTGGCCGACGGCTGACCTGCTGGCTGGCGGGGACAAACGGACCCAGAGCGACGACGTCAAGAAGGCGTTGCGTCTGGCACGAAACCTGTAGGTGGGACCATGACCAAGACCGTTACTTCACCGTACGACGTGGCCGAACACCTTCGCACACCGGAGGAAATGGCCGCATACCTGGAAGCTTGTATGGAAGAGGCCGACGGCGACGCCGCGTTCGTCGCCAAGGCGCTGGGCGACATCGCCCGCGCCAGGGGCATGGCGCAGGTTGCATGCGATGCCGGCCTGTCCCGTGAGAGTCTCTACAAAGCGCTTTCGGGAGAACGCAATCCCACGTTGGACACCGTTCTCAGGGTCATCAGCGCTCTGGGCTTGAAGTTCCGCGCCGAAGCGGTGCTCGATTCGGAGGCAGCCGGACAGGGCGCATCGGCACATCGCTGATTATCGAGAGCCCACCCGCTCACCCCGCACCGTCATCGACGACGACGGTCCGTGGCTACGCCGCCCGTCGGCGCTCATGTACGGCCGCACCCTTGTCCTCGGCCGTCAGGACGATCAGGTCGGCGCGGATGAGCACGTTGGTGTGTCGAGTACGGCCCGCTCAGCTCTCATCCGCCAGCAGCGCCTCCAGACCGGCTTCCGTCAACCCCGCGGCGGCCGACTCCCTGCCCAATGCATCCATGGACAACTTGAGCTGCTCCAACGCAGCTCCGCGGAGCATCTCGTACTGGCGGATGGGCATCATCACGCCGACCGCTCTGCCTCTCCTGGTGACGCACACGGGTGCGCTCTGCGCTGCGTCAAGCAAGTGCCCGAAGCGATTCTTCGCATCCTTCGCTGACATCTCTGTCATGGGCCGTTGCCCCAGCCGGCCGCCAACTCCGCGAACAGACGGGCGCCGTAGCCGGTTGCGCGGCTCGGGTGGTAGCTCACGTCCTTGACGTCCCAGGCGGTGCCGGCGATGTCCAGGTGCGCCCACGGGTAGCTCGCGAACCGCTTCAGGAAGGCCGCGCCGATGATGGTGCCGGCGCCGCCGTCGCCGATGTTCTTGATGTCGGCCACCTTGCTCTTCAGCGGCTCGTCGTACACGTCCCAGAGCGGCAGCCGCCACACCCGCTCGCCGGTCGCGGCGGAGGCGGCCTCGATCGCGCGCATCAGCGGCTCGTCGGTGCCGAGGAGCGCGGCCGCGTGGTGGCCGAGCGCGGTGACCACCGCGCCGGTGAGGGTGGCCGCGTCCACCACCGCCGCCGGCTTCATCGTCGCCGCGTAGCCCAGGGCGTCGGCCAGCACCAGGCGCCCCTCGGCGTCGGTGTTCAGCACCTCGATGGTGACGCCGCCGTAGGAGCGGACCACGTCGCCCGGACGCTGCGCGCGCGGGCCGGTCATGTTCTCGGTCGCCGGGATCAGCCCCACCACGCGCTGGCGGCAGCCCAGACGGCCGATCGCCTGCATGGCGCCGAGCACGGCCGCGGCGCCGCCCATGTCGACCTTCATGTCCTCCATGCCCTTGCCGGTCTTGATCGACAAGCCGCCACTGTCGAAGGTCAGCCCCTTGCCCACCAGCACCAGCGGTGCAGCACCCGCGTCCTCGCCGGCATGCTCCAACACGATGAAGCGTGGCTCCTCGGCGCTGCCCTGCGCCACGCCCAACAGCGCGCCGAAACCCTGGTCGGCCAGCTCCGCCGGACCGAGCACCCGGCTCCGGAGCCCGTGCGCGCCCGCCACTTCAACCGCCCGGTCGGCCAGGGCAGTGGGCGTCAGGTGGTTGGGCGGCTCGTTGACCAGATCGCGCGCCAGACCGGTGGCTTCGCCGAGAATCACGGCCCGGTCGAACGCCGCCTGCAGGGCGCGGGCATCCTCTTCCGTCGCGGCCAGCAGCGTGACCGACTCCACGGCCGTCTCCGTTTCCTCGGCAGTCCGATGGCGATCGAACCGGTAGGAAGCGAGCGCCAGCCCCTCGGTGAGTCCCTGCACGAACGTTGCGCCGGCCCGCTCCGGCAGCATCACGACCGCCGTCCGTATCGTCATGCCGGACAGGCCCTGGATCGCGGCGCCGCCGGCCAGGCGTCCGCTCTCTGCGGAGTCGTCACCGCCGCCGGTGCCCACCAGCAGCACCCGCTGCGCCCTCAGCCCGTCTCCCACGTGCACCAGCCGGGTGGACGTGGCCATGCCGTCGAAGTCCCCCAGCGCCAGAACCGCCGCCAGCGCGCCGTTCGCCGCCGCATCCACGGCTGCCGCGGGACCGCTCAGTCCCTTGTCCTTGGCCGCCAAGACGATCAGGGCGTCGCACGCCTCCGTCGTCGGGCTCCCGCTCCGAATCGTCAGTCGCATGCGCCGATTGTACGACTCCCATGACCGGACGCGCAAAACCGGCACCGCTCCGGAACTCGGATTGAAGCGGCGGAGCGGATTTGACGGAGAGTAGCCAAGCAGTGTAGATGTCTGATGTCTATGGCTCTACACGCCAGCAATCTGGGGACTGCCGATGGAAGGCTTGCGAAGGAAGTCGTCCACGGGATTACCGCAGATGGCCAGGCGAACCCGGAGTTCACTGCTCATGTGTGGCGCGAAGGCGACTGGTACGTCGCTCAGGCGCTGGAGGTGGACGTCGCGAGCCAAGGAGAGACGCGAGCACGCGCCATCTCCAATCTGAGCGAAGCTCTGGCGCTGCACTTGGAGCCCCCGGCAGCCACTGAGACCGCGCCGGCGCAGCATGTACGTCCCGTCACCGATAGGTGCGCCCCTACCATG
This sequence comes from Spirochaetaceae bacterium, assembly GCA_028820215.1. Next base: position 2,823 of record JAPPKD010000127.1, read on the forward strand.
AAGTGGCGCGGAAGCTTCGCGCGGCAGGATTCTCCGAAGCCACATACCGTGGAAGCCACGTCAAGTTCATCCGCGAAGGCCCCGCTGGCAGACGGCTCACGGCGATCGTGCCTCGACATCGAGAGGTTGCCGCCGGTACGTTGCGAAGCATCCTGAAGCAGGCGGGGATCAGCCCTGCCGAATTCGAAGCCCTTTGAAAGCTGCCCGACGGATCGGACGGAAGTCGGTTTCCGTATTGACAGGATCTCCAGGACCTCGGTCTGTGGGAAGTAATCGGGCAGACGACTCAAGGAGCGTGCGCGTCCGGTCGATTCACTGTAGGTGGACGCGACCTAGCCATGGGTCTGGTGTCAGGGCGCAATGGATCCGAAGGAACCGGCCGGAGACTGCCGCTCACCGGTGGCGCCTCCGTAACGAGACGCGCCCGGACGCCTGCCTCCGCGGCGCGCCGAGCGCGATCCGCACGTCGCGTGGTGCTGGCGTCGCTGGTCGTGGCCGCGATTCTGGGCCTGCCGGACCTCGCGCACGCCGACCCGCCGGGCCGGGTCTGGCTCTTTGCATTCGTGGACGGGCAGACCCGAATCGATCTGCAATGGAGTAGAAACCGCAACGCCGACCCGCCGGTCCAAGACCACAAGATCGAAGCGTGCAAGGAAACCGCCGACAACGACTGTCGCGACGCCGACGATACGGACTGGGCGACGCTCGTAGCGGCGCATCCGCAGGAAACGTCAACGCGCCATAGCAACAAGTATACCCACACGGGCCTCTTGGAAGGCGAAACGTGGCACTACCGGGTATGGTCGAGGAACGATGACGGGTATGTAACAGCCGAGAACCGAGGGGAGGCCACCGCCACCACGGCGTCCATGCCGATGCATATGGACGAAAGCGACAATCCCACGTGCGACGGAGCGCGGTGGAAGGCATACATGACAGTCGCTACGTTCGGCGCGTACGACGACCAGGGGTACCGCAACTATGGTGACGGAGCCCTGGACAACCAGTCGTTCATGCTCGGTGACACGAACTACACGGTCACCCAGATCTACTACGACCATGAGCGAACGAATTATCCAACTCGACAGGGCAGATGGTACTTCCCCGCGTCCTATCACTTCGCCGTTACGGAATATCCCTTTGACCCCGGCAAGCTGGAAGACCTGACGCTGTACGTCGGTGACATGATGCTGCCCCTGTCTTCCTACGGGTCTCACTCCACACAGGGGTTCGGCGAGGCATACCGGTGGGGCTGGTCCAACCGGCGGTGGACCGACGGGATGGAGCAGTCACCGTACGACAACACCTTCGACTACCGTGACGGCGACAAGGTCATGGTGTGCCTGACCGACACCGCCCCGGTCGTGACGCTCGTGCTCACCCCCGACTCGATCTCCGAGAGCGGCTCCTCCAACTCCAGCACGGTGACGGCAACCCTCGAACAGGCCGTGGATTCGGCATTCACCGTCACCGTGTCCGCGGAAGCGGTCTCTCCCGCGGTGGCCGGCGACTTCACGCTCAGCACGAACAAGATCCTCACGTTCCCGGCAAATTCAACGACCAGCACCGGCACCGTCACCATTACCGCCGTGAACAACAACGTGGACGCACCCGACAAGACGGTAACGGTTGCCGGCGAGCTCTCATCGGGTGCCGGTGCCGCAGCGCCTTCTCCCGTGGAATTGACGATCCGCGACGACGACCCCGAGCCGACGCTCAACGTTACGGTAGACCCCGTCACGATTGCCGAGGCGGGCGGAACGTCGACGATCAAGGTCAGCGCTTCAGGAAGCACCTTTGCCCAGAGTCAGACCTTTTCCCTCACCCTGAGCGGACAAGCCACGGAAACCGACGACTATACCGTCTCGGCGAAGTCCCTCACGCTGGGCGCCACACAGACCGAGGTCACGGCGACGGCGACGGCAGTTGAGGACTCGGTCCACGAAGGCGACGAGACGATCATTGTCACCGCCCATCATGGCGCGAACCAGGTCGGTACTCCACAGACGATCACGATCAGGGACGACGATCTGCCGGTGTTGTCGATCGCAAACGCGACGGCGGTGGCCGAGGGTGAGGCGGCGCACTTCGTGGTGACCCTGGCGCCGGCGAGCGGCAAGCAGGTCACGGTATCGTACACGACCGAGGACGGCACGGCCCGACAGCCCGGCGACTACACGACGGCGAGCGGGACGCTGACGTTCGAGGCCGCAGCAACGACGAAGACGGTCACGGTGGCGACCGTCGACGACTCGGTCGACGAGGCGGACGGTGAGACCTTCACGGTCAAGCTGAGCACTCCGGTGAACGCGACGCTGGCCAGCGACGGGACCACGGCGACCGGAACCATCAACGACAACGACGATCCGACGGAGCTGTCGATCGCTAACGCGGCGGCCGTGACCGAAGGAGCCTCGGCCTCATTCGTGGTGAGCATGGCTGCCAGCGAGAAGCAGGTCACGGTATCGTACACGACCGAGGACGGCACGGCCCGACAGCCCGGGGACTACACGACCGCGAACGGCACGCTGACTTTCGAAGTCGGAGCAACGACGAAGACCGTCACGGTGGCGACCGTCGACGACTCGGTCGACGAGGCGGACGGTGAGACCTTCACGGTCAAGCTGAGCACTCCGGTGAACGCGACGCTGGCCAGCGACGGGACCACGGCGACCGGAACCATCAACGACAACGACGATCCGACGGAGCTGTCGATCGCTAACGCGGCGGCCGTGACCGAAGGAGCCTCGGCCTCATTCGTGGTGAGCATGGCTGCCAGCGAGAAGCAGGTCACGGTATCGTACACGACCGAGGACGGCACGGCCCGACAGCCCGGGGACTACACGACCGCGAACGGCACGCTGACCTTCGAAGTCGGAGCAACGACGAAGACCGTCACGGTGGCGACCGTCGACGACTCGGTCGACGAGGCGGACGGTGAGACCTTCACGGTCAAGCTGAGCACTCCGGTGAACGCGACGCTGGCCAGCGACGGGACCACGGCGACCGGAACCATCAACGACAACGACGATCCGACGGAGCTGTCGATCGCTAACGCGGCGGCCGTGACCGAAGGAGCCTCGGCCTCATTCGTGGTGAGCATGGCTGCCAGCGAGAAGCAGGTCGAGATCTCGTACACGACCGAGGACGGCACGGCCCGACAGCCCGGCGACTACACGACCGCGAGCGGCACGCTGACCTTCGAAGTCGGAGCAACGACGAAGACCGTCACGGTGGCGACCGTCGACGACTCGG
>JAPPKD010000127.1:6177-17815 GCA_028820215.1 Spirochaetaceae bacterium
AGGACGGCACGGCCCGACAGCCCGGCGACTACACGACCGCGAGCGGCACGCTGACTTTTCGAAGTCGGAGCAACGACGAAGACCGTCACGGTGGCGACCGTCGACGACTCGGTCGACGAGGCGGACGGTGAGACCTTCACGGTCAAGCTGAGCACTCCGGTGAACGCGACGCTGGCCAGCGACGGGACCACGGCGACCGGAACCATCAACGACAACGACTCCCTGACGGCCACGGTAACGGCGAAATCTCAGACCGTGACGGAAGGCCAATCGGCGGAGTTCGAGGTGAAGATCACCGGGGGCACGAGCACGGCGGACGTGATCGTGAGCTATTCGGTCGGCGGCATCGCGACGTCCGGCGCTGATTACGACGATCCGGGCGGCAGCCTCACGATCACGGCAGGCGCCGCGAGCGGAACGATCACGATCGCGACGAAGATCGATGACGTGGTGGAGCCCAGCGAGACGCTGGAGGTGACGCTGACCTCGGCCAGCACGGCATCGAGGACGGTCACGGTCGATGACACCGCAGCGACCACGACGATCCTGGAGAAGGGATCGGTGACGGTGTCGATCAAGGCGGTGATCGTGGAGGACGAGGAATCGACTCAGGATGTAAACGAGTACGAGGACAAGTCCATCGCGGACGAGGGTGAATCGGCCGAGTTCGCCGTCGAATTGTCCGGAGCGGTGTCGAGCGCGGTGCAGGTGTCCTACGCCACCGAGAACGGTACGGCGGAATCCGGCTCGGGGAAGGACTACACCGCCAAGACCGCCACGACGCTCACCTTCAGCCCCAATGCCGCGCTTCGGCAGACCTTCACGGTGGCGACGCTTGACGACACGCTGAACGAGGCGACCGAGACGTTCGCCGTGAAGCTGACGGCTCCCAGCCTGCCGGACGGGGTGGCGCTTGGACAGGCCAGCGCGACCGGCCGGATCACCGACGACGACCCGCTGACGGCGTCGGTGGAGGCGAACGCGGCCAGCGTGGACGAGGGCGACCCTGCGACGTTTACGGTGAGCCTCACGGGTGGCACGAGCACGGCGCCCGTGGTGGTTCACTACTCTCTGGGCGGCTCGGCGACCTCGGGCGATGACTACACGGCGCCGGTCTCCCGCACGCTGACGATCGGCTCCGGCACGTCCAGCGGCACCTTCACGATCGAGACCCTTACCGACAACGTGGTGCCTGAAACGGAGACGCTGGAGGTCACCCTGGATTCGGCCACCTCGGCGGGCACCGTCATGGTGAGCACCACCGCGGCGACCACGGCGATCAACAACACCACCCGGCCCACGCTGATCCTGGAAGACGACGGGTCGAGCTCCGTCCGAGCCAGACGATCCGCCCGCGGGGCTTCGATTCGCGGCAGCAGCAGCTCGATCTCGTGCGATGTCTGCATGACCGAGGGCGATACGCAGACCGGCACCACGCGAAAGGTGCGACCCATGCTGGTGCTCCCGGGTACGACACAGAAGGTCATCATTCCGGACGGCCAGACCGTGACGATCGGATACGAGACCTCCGACGGCACCGCACAGGCCGGGCAGGACTACGAACGGGCGCAGGGAACCCTGACCTTCACGGGAGATCCGAACGACGGCTTCAAGGCCAAACTGGACGCACCGATCGAGTTGCAGACGATCGGCGACACGTTGAACGAGCCGGATCGCACCTTCACGCTGACACTGCTGGGGACGACCCTGCCCGGCTCGACGACAATCGACCCGGTGTCGTTCACGGTCGCGGTCCGCGACGACGACCCGATCAGTGCGGCGGTGCAGGCGCTCTCTGCCCGCGTGAGCGAGGGGCAGCCGGCGACGTTCCAGGTGAATCTGTCGGGCGGCACGCCCACGGCCGACGTGGTGATCAGCTACACGGTCGGCGGATCGGCGACGGCGGGCGACGACTACACCGCACCACCCGGCACGTTGACGATCGCCTCCGACCGCACCAGCGGCACGATCACGATCGAGACCCTGGCCGACGGAGTCCGGGAGGACAACGACGAAACGCTGGTCGTGACCCTGACCGGGGCGACCACGGCCGGCACCGCGACCGTGGCTTCGCAAGGCGCAACGGCGACGATTTCAGGCGAGGGACCGCCGGCCCAGGTGCAGCCCGCGACGGCGCGCGTGAGCGTGAGCGCCGGCGCCCCCAGCGTCAACGAAGGGGAGACGGCAACGTTCGAGGTGACGGTGTCGGGCGACACCAGCACGGAAATGCGGATCAGCTATTCGGTCGGAGGAACGGCAACGTCGGGCGCTGACTACACGGCGCCGAGCGGCACGCTCACCATCGGGTCGGGAGCTTCGAGCGGCACGATCGCGATCGAAACGCTCGCCGACGACGTGCTGGAGCCCGCCGAGACGCTGGTGGTGCAGCTCGGCGGCGCGAGTGCCAGCAGCGGAGTGACCGTGACGCTGGACGTGACACAGGCGACCACGACGATCGTGGACGGCGCGGACGGCACGTCTTCGAACGGCGTAACGGTGTCGGTAGCGCCCGCCACGGTCACCGAGGGTGACGCTGCCAGCTTTGCCGTGGCGCTGTCCGGCAAGGTCGCGACCCCGGTGACGGTGAACTGGAGCGCGGCGTCGGGGCCGGACGACACGGCGGGCGAAGGGACGGACTACACCCCTGCAGGCGGGACGCTGACCTTCTCACCGATGGACACGAGCGGCACCGTGCAGGTGGCGACGCTCGATGACCAGATCGACGAGGCGGCCGAAACCTTCACTGTGACGCTGACGGGTCCCGACCTGCCGGCCGGGGTGACGCTGGGAACCGACCGTGCGACGGGGACCATCATCGACGACGACTCGCTCCTCGTAACCGTGACCGCCGGCTCCCCGACCGTTGCCGAAGGCAGTTCGGCGGTCTTCGCGGTGGCGCTGTCCGGCGGCACGAGCACGGCGGACGTGGTGGTGGAGTATGCCGTCGGCGGAACGGCCACCGCGGGCGATGACTATGCGGAGCCCGAGGGCACGCTGACGATCGCCGGCGGCGCGTCCGGAGCGTCCCTTGCCATCAGGACCCTCGCCGACGACGTGCTGGACCCGGGCGAGACGCTCGAGGTGACCCTGTCCGGCGCGACCACGGCGAATGGGGCCGTGAACGTGTCCCCGGCATCCGCAACCACGACGATCACGGACGCCGGCGCGGTCAAGGCATCGGTGGCGCCTGCCACGGTGGCCGAGGGTGACGATGCCAGCTTCGCCGTGGCGCTGTCGGGCACGGTAGCCGCCCCGGTGACGCTGAGCTGGAACGCCACTTCCGCCCCCGCCGACACGGCGGAAGCGGGGACCGACTACACCGCCGCCGGCGGCACGCTGACCTTCGCTCCCGGGGAGACCGGCAAGGCGGTCCGGGTGGCCACGGTCCAGGACGACGTGGAGGAAGCGGACGAGACCTTCACCGTGACGCTGACGGGTCCCGGTCTGCCGGCCGGGGTGACGCTGGGGATCGACCGCGCGACGGGGACGATCGTCGACGACGACGTCACGCCGCCGACGGCGACGCTCACCAGCGCCGATGAGTTTCCCGCACGCGGGACGTTCTCGGTGACCATCACCTTCTCGGAGGCCGTGACCGGTCTCGCTCCCGACGACATCCAGGTCACCAACGGCACGGCGGCCAACCTGGCGGGAGGCGACACGGTGTACTCCGTGGACGTCGCGCCGAACCAGAACTTCGCCGGCGACGTGACGGTCGCGATCCCGGCTGACGCCGTGACCGACGCGCAAGGCCTAGGGAACGTCCATGCCAGCGCCGACTTCGCGGCCGATACGATTCCACCGCTGGTGGAGGTCGAGGTCGCATACGGCGCGGCTTCCTACACCGCCACGGAAGGCGGCGCCGCGGCACAGGTGACCGTGTCGCTCAGCGATGACCCGCAACGCACGGTGGTGATCGCGTTGACCGCGCGCAACGGCAATGGGGCTACCGACGACGACTACTCCGGTGTCCCGGCGCAGGTGACCTTCGCCAGCGGCCAGACGGCCCGGACGTTCACGGTCACGGCCACCAGCGACGTCGACGAGGATGCCGGAGAAACGGTGACCCTGGGATTCGGCGAGCTGCCGAAAGCCGTCAGCGCCGGAAACCCGGCGAACGCCACGATTACGCTGGCCGGCGAGTCTTCACAGACGCGCCACGCACGCGTGCTACGTACCCTGCTCCCGGAGGCGGCGGCCGCGATGACCGACGCCACGGTCGGGACCATCGGCGACCGGCTGGACGACGTGGTGCGCAGCGGAAGCCTCGGAAGCCTCAGACTGGCGGGGGTGGAGATGCTGACGCCCCTGTCCGCCCATGACGGGTCCCCCGAATCGGTCTACTGGACCTCACGCGACCAGGTCCGAAACATCAGCGGCGCCCAACTGATACGGGGCTCATCGTTCGTGATGACGCTCGCCGACCGGGCGCGGTTGGCGGGCGCGGCGAGTCCGGGGAGCAATCCCGGCTCCGCGGCCGTATGGGGCAGCGGCGACTACCGCAAGCTGGGAGGAAGCGAGGACGCCCTGGCATGGCGCGGCAACATGGTGAGCCTCCACCTGGGCGCCGACCTGGTCGCGCTGCCCAACCTGGTGGCGGGGCTGGCGCTGTCCCGCTCCGTGGTGGACTTCGACTACACTGATCGCACCAATCCGCGCACGGTGACCAGAACGTTCGAGACCGATCTGCTCGGCGTGCATCCGTACGCGAGTTGGACGCCCGCCGCCGGGCTGGGATTCTGGGCGACCGGCGGGCTGGGCTGGGGCGGCGTCGGAATCGACGACAGCCTGGACGATCTGCAGACCAGCACCACGCGCCTGTTGAGCGGCGCGCTGGGCGGCAGCAGCCGGGTGCTGTCGGTGAACGGCCTGGTTCCCGGGGGCGCAACGGCCCTGTACGTGAAGGGCGAGGGTTTCCTCACGGGCGCCTGGGCCGAGGAGAGCGGCCGGATCGTGGCGCAGGACGTGGGCGTGCAGCAGATCCGGCTGTCGGTGGAGGGCAGCCACCAGCAGCGCGGCCTGTGGGGAAGCGTTCTGACCCCGGCGCTGGAGCTCGGGCTGCGCCACGACAGTGGCGACGCCGCCCAGGGCGCCGGCGTGGAGCTGGGCGGAGAGCTGCGCTACGTGCAGCCCGAGCTGGGGCTCACGGTCGAGGGCCGCGGCCGGGTGCTGGCGACCCACCGTTCGCCCACGGAGGAGTGGGGCGTCGGCGGCAGGATTCAGCTCGCGTTCGGCTCCGATCGGCAGGGTCTGTCCCTCAGCCTGGCGCCGAGCCTGGGCGTCGCGGCCAGCGGGACTCACGCCTTGTGGGAGTACGGCGTCGCCGATGGCAACGGTCGCGGCCTGTCGGGCTCAGGCGTAGCAGGCGCGTCGAGCCGCCTGGACGCGCAGGCCGACTACCGGCTGCTGACGATGGGCGGCCTGGGCATGCTCACGCCGTATGGCGGACTCTCCCTTGCCGGGGGCGACGAACGCGACTACCGCGCGGGGGCTCGCCTGGAGACCGACACCTTCAACCTCAGCCTGGAAGGCAAGCGCAGCGAGCGCGGGACCGGTGCGGTCGACCATGGCGTGACCGTCCAGGGCGCGGTCCGATACTGACCTGGCGTCGGATCCCGGAAATCAGGTCAGCAGAGTAGCTGCCTGCGCGGCGACCGCACGTGCAAAGGCTGGCTCGTGCCGGCTGCGCCCGAGCACGTGGACCCCGACAAGCAAGGCCAAGAGGGCGCCGGCGACCTGCTCCGCTTCCACCTGTGCGCCGATCTCGCCGGCGGCCTTGCCTGCCTCGATGGCCATGCGAAAGTTCCGGTTGATGTCCGAGAGCACGCGGCGTGCGGCCGTGGCGACGACCGGGGCCTTGGGCGAATGGTCCAGCGCCGTGCCGATCGCCAGGCACCCGGCCCCGCGGGTGGCTGCGTCCGCGACGACGGCGAAGGTGTCGAGGATCGCCTGCCGTGGCGAGGGCGACGAACGGGCGCGTTGCGCAAGGCTGCACAGCCTGCTCGTCCGCTGGTAGCGCTCAAGGACGGTCAGGAACAAGCCTTGCTTGTCACCGTAGGCACGGTAGATCAGGTCGCGGCTCATGCCCGTGCCGTCTATGATGTCCTGGACCGAAGTCCTGCGGTACCCATACGTGGTGAACAGCCGTTCTGCCTTGACGAGGGCGGCCTCGACATCGGCCTGCGTTTGACGTGCTCCCCGTTTCTTCATGTTCGCGTTCTGCAAGCCTTCCGGCCCTCAACAGCTCGCGGCCGCCGTGGTCTCGACGGGTCAACCCTACAGCTTGGCTCCTGCCGCGATCAGGTCGTCCACAATCGGTGCCGCATCGCCGGTTGAAGAGCGTCCCCAGGCGGCATCGCGGCTCTCTCCGAAGGTGCCGCCGCGGACGCAATGTAGGATCGATTCAATGATCGGCGGGCGATCGGGGACCTTTAGCACGGCGCGGGCGAGTGCACCGCTCGGTTTTCTGACACGCTTGGCGTCCGGAGCATCACACGCGCTGGCACGTGGATTCGCGTTGTGCCTGGTATCGCTGGCAGGTCTCGCGCTCGTCGGTTGTGATGAAGTAACACCCGACACCGCTCCTGCGTTCACGCGGCCGGCGCCTGACCAGACCTACACCGCCGGAGAGGCGATCAGCCCGCTCGTGCTGCCGGAGGCGGTGGGTGGAAACGGAGCGCTGAGCTACGAGCTGCGCCCCGCGGTTCCCGGCCTCACCTTCGACCCGGCCGCTCGAACCCTGCGCGGCACGCCGGGCACCGCCGGCACCTACGCGATGACCTACCGCGTGTCGGACGCCGACGACAATACCGCGGCCAGCGACGCTGACACGCTCAGCTTCACCATCACCGTCCGCGAGGGTGACACCGCGCCCAGGTTCGCCGTGCGCGTGACTCACCAGATCTACACCGTCGGAGAAGCGATTACCCCGCTCGTCTTGCCGGAGGCACTCGGCGGCAACGGCCCCCTCAGCTATGAGCTGCACCCCGCGGTCCCCGGCCTCACCTTCGACCCGGCCGCTCGAACCCTGCGCGGCACGCCGGGCACCGCCGGCACCTACGCGATGACCTACCGCGTGTCGGACGCCGACGACAATACCGCGGCCAGCGACGCTGACACGCTCAGCTTCACCATCACCGTCCGCGAGGGCGACACCGCGCCCAGGTTCGCCGTGCGCGTGGCTCACCAGACCTACACCGTCGGAGAGGCGATCAGCCCGCTCCTGCTGCCCCAGGCCCTCGGCGGCAACGGTCCCCTGCGCTACGAGCTGCACCCCGCGGTTCCCGGCCTCACCTTCGACCCGGCCGCTCGAACCCTGCGCGGCACGCCCACCACCGCCGGCACCTACCAGATGGTCTATCGGGTGACCGATGCGGACGACAATACCGCAGCCAGCGACACGGACACGCTCAGCTTCACCATCACCGTCGGCGAGCGTGACACCGCGCCCAGGTTCGCCGTGCGCGTGCCTGACCAGACCTACACCGTCGGAGCGGCGATCGGCCCGCTCCGGCTGCCCCACGCCCTCGGTGGCAACGGTCCCCTGCGCTACGAGCTGCGACCCGCGGTCCCCGGCCTCACCTTCGACCCGGCCGCTCGAACCCTGCGCGGCACCCCTGGCACCGCCGGCACCTACCAGATGGTCTATCGGGTGACCGATGCGGACGACAACACTTCAGCCAGCGACGCAGACACGCTCAGCTTCGCCATCACCGTGCGCGAGGCTGACACCGCGCCGAGGTTCGCCAATCGCGTGGCTGACCAGACCTACACTGTCGGAGAAGCGATCACCCCGCTCCTGCTGCCCGAGGCGCTCGGCGGCAACGGACCCCTCCGCTACGAGCTGCACCCCACGGTCCCCGGACTCACCTTCGACCCGGCCGCTCGCACCCTGCGCGGCACGCCTGGCACCCCCGGCACCTACGCGATGACCTACCGGGTGTCGGACGCGGACAGCAACACGGCCGACAGCGACGCCGACACCCTGACGTTCACCGTAGCCGTGCAGCCTCCTGGCGCCGTGTCATGCACGAATCGCGGAAGCGGCGACCACGTGTGCCCCGTCAATCCAGGCGGTCACGCCCTGGACGAGGCTTCCCTTGAGCTGCGGCTGGGGGCGGCGCGCCGGGACGTGTACCTGATCGCTACCAACACCAACAGCTACCCGGCCTCCGCGCGAGTCGAGCGACTCGACGCTGGACCTGAGGCGCAGCGCCAGCGGCCTGTCGCGCGCAGGGAGTATCCGTCGCACGGGCTGCAGCCCGATTCGTCAGGGCACGCGCCACCCTGGATCGTGGAGTTCAACAACAACCCGCCCCCGATGCAGCGATCGGGAGCACCGCAGCGGAGTCTGCGGGCACAGGCGCAGCGAGCGGTGGCCGAGGGCGACCGGTTTACCTTCACCGCTCAGCATTACGGGGACGCGTTGGTGCCCGCGACCGCCCGCCGGGTGGTCAGCGACGGCTCGACGACCCTGGTGGTATGGGTCGCAGACCGGGATTGGTGGGCGACCTGCCGGACGGCGCATTGCATGACCCGCGAGATGGTGGACGCGGCGGCAGACAGGTTTCTCCGTTCCGGCCCCGGCAACGACATCCACGACTGGTTGACCGCGATCTTCGGGAACGCGTGGGGGCCGCACGACTACACGAACCTGATTCCCCCGGAGTCAGCCCGCCAGCTTCACATCCTGTTCCTGGACATCGACGCAGACGGTATTCCGTCACCGGGGCAGTCGCGCGTCTACGGCTACTTCCACAGCGTCCACAACTACCTGCGAGCGTCTCGCTCCATTTCGAATGAACGGCTGATGTTCTTCATGGACGCGGCGATCATGGCTGACCGGGAGGGTCCGACCTGGGAAGCGAGCGATCGTCGTCCGAGTGCGATCATCTCGGTGTTGGCGCACGAATTCCAGCACATGATCCACTTCTATCAGAAGCCCGTCCTGCGGAACGCGTTGAGCGAGACGTGGTTGAACGAAATGGCGTCGGAGGTGGCGGAGGACCTGGTCGCGGAGAAGGTCGAGTCGAACGGACCACGAGCGGTCGCCCACGATGACCCCTCGGCGGGCGAGGCGGGCATGGTACGCGGGCGCCTCCCCCGATACAACTTCCACAACGACATCCAGGTCACCGCCTGGGACTACTCGGATTCGCTCAAGCACTACTCCATCAGTTACGCCCTGGGCGCCTACCTGGCCCGCACCTACGGCGGCGCGCCGCTGTTCGGCGACATGGTGGCAAGCGCACACTCGGGGGTCGAAGCGGTCGAGGCGGCGCTACGCAGGCACGGCCACACGGAGTCCTTCGGCGACGTGCTGGCGAACTGGGCCGTCGCCAACCTCCTGTCAGACAACCCGCGGGCGCCGGCCCCGTACCGGTACAACGCCGGCGCCACGTGGAGCACCTCCCGGGCCGGCGGCCAGATCTATCGGCTCGGATCGATCAATCTCTACAACTATCGGTATCACCTCGACCCCGGCGGGGACGAATACCTGGACGGACCCGGACTGTATGGATTCGAGGAGCTCAGCGCAGGAATCACGCGGCATCCGCACTCGAACGCCTACACGGCGCTGGGACGCATGTCCGGCACGGTTCGCCTGCAGGTGAACACTGACGCGGGCATGCGTATCACGGTCGTGATGAAGGAGGAAAGCGCGAGGCGGCGGTAGGGGCTATCGCGACTGCCTGCAACCGAAGTATACGGTGCCCCGCGTGCTCGGCGAGGCGTCAGCTATCCGCCGCGGCTGCGCCGATAACGACCACCCGCAACAGGAAGCCGTCGAGAGCCAGCACGCCAGCATGCGTGCCATTGATGTCCCCTCTCAGCGACACCATGAAGTGGCCCTCCGTGTAGCTCGGCTGGATGTCGACGACATGGAGGCTCCCGTCGCGGTCTCTGAAGTGCCACGTCAGCGGCAGCGCCGACCATTCCTTGCCCTCCGAGCCCAAGTCGACTTCAGCCGTGACGGACCCGGCGGCGACGATCTCCGCGGTGATCTCCCGCATTGCGAAGCGTGCGGTCCCGACGCCGCTATTTGAATCTGAGTCGAACTTCGTGCCAAAGTCGCCGTCCTCCAGGGTGAAGGTCCGAGACACCACGTCCTGGACTGGCGTAGTCTCCGAGCAACCCGCCGACAGCGCACCGACGAGGGCCGCGCACGCCAGCGCTCGCAGCGAAACCGGTACGTGTGTTTTCACGGGCGCCCAGTATACGCGCGCGCGCCGGAAGCCGCCAGCGACGCATGGACGGCTGAGGGGCCTGCCGACTCGCCCCCCTTCGGCACAACGCGGAGCCGCGGAGCCAGCAGTACTGACCCACGGCTCCGCCACGCCTGCACCGCCCCGCGTGCCAGCCTATCTTTCCGCGCGCACGGTCTTCTCCGGTTTGCTGCGCCTGCCGGCGATCCGTCCATGGCCGGTCCCGATGCGCCGTCGCCACAGAGGCCGAACCGCGAGGAACAACACGAGAGTAATCACGAGGGCGACCGCCACCGTGACGGCATCGGGCATGCGGAATCGTCTACCGGGCTATGCCGTGCGCGCGGGTGATACGGCCTCAGCCCGGGGCCGGGTACGTGCCCGGATCGGTTCGTCCGAGCAGGGCCATGCCCACCGTGTTGACGTGCGCGAGCGCGGCGTCGCTCAGGATCTTCGCATGACCCGAGCCCGGGTAGTGGGCGCAGTACGCGCTCGTGGGATCGGTCGTGTTGCCGTCGCCGGCCGCGATGCGCATCTCCCGGCAGTTCAGCGACTCCCACCACGCGCCGACGCTGTCGTAGCTCACGTGGCCGTTGATCGTCACCGCACTCAGATCCACCCGCATCCGGGTGATGTCATCCAGGTCCGCGTACATCATCTTCGCCGCGGCCGCCTCCGTGGGGGTAGCCATGTCGCCGTACAGCGCCGCCACCATCTGCTCCGCATCCAGCGAATTCCACCACGCCATCACGTACGGCGCTGAGCACGGAATGCCCTTGCAGGCTCGGAGGCGCGCGTCGTCCGGAAGCCCGAACAGCGGGGTGATGAACGGCGCGACGACGGTCATCGTCGGCGGGTCATGCATGGCGTTGATGTCCACCGTAGCCGGAGTGGACGCAGCGTCCGCGATGATCTCGCCGATAATCCTCTTTATCGCCTCTATCACGTCCGCTTGCGTGGGGTCGACGTACTTGATATCGAGACTGGCGGGATCGACGGTCAAGGTGTACATGCTGTCCATGATGCCGAGGGCGCCCGACACGACGATCTTCGTGATCGCGTTGAACGGAGCCTCGGTGCCCAGGGGCATCGTCCCGTCCCCGGCCGCGATCGTGAAGGCGTCCTCCGTGAGCGTCACCTTGGCATGGGGCGTGAAGTACCACTCGCCGACATGCGGTGGCGGCGTCGGCGTTGGCGGCGTCGTGCCGTTGCCGTTCGTATCCGTGCCGCCGGTGCCCGGCCCGCGGCCACAGGCAGCCAGCGCCAACGCGACGACCACGGCCGTCACAACGAACGAGATCCTCTTTGTCATCGGTTTCCCCCGAATCTGAAGTCTTGCGCCCGATCCTAACGCTCGCACTCACCGGTGCGCAACCTTTCGCATTGCCTCACCAGAAATCTAACCCTGCCGAAAGCGTGCCTCATCTAAAAAT
>JAPPKD010000162.1 GCA_028820215.1 Spirochaetaceae bacterium
GCGAGCCCATCCACCTGATCGGCGTGGAGTTCAGCCGCCAGACGCGCAACGTCACCGCGTTCGAGGTGGCCGACGGCTGACATGAGCAGAGCAAGACGGGTTTCCAGCAAGATCGAGTCCGACACCTCGCCTGATCAGCCGCCGCCTCGCCGCTAGCCTTGCGCAATCTCGACCGCCGGCACGGAGCTGCACGGGGTTTGAAGCGCCAAGGCCATCTATCTCATCGGCTTCCTCGACGACGCCCACCCGCATGTGTCCCGTTCGCCGCTTTCGCATCCGCCGGGAACACCGTGGCGCCGCAGGACACCGGTGGAACGTCGTCAGTGTGCGTGGCTGCGCCTGCGCACCTCGTCCAGGTTGAGCACCTGCATGGCCTCGTCGCCCATCGCCACCGCATAAATGCCCCGTCGCGTCAGATTCGTGACCACGTCGGCCGGTATGCTCAGCGACGAGAACAGCGGCACGATCGGCAGCTCCGGGTACTCCGGAACGTAGCGCGCGCGCCAGTGCTCTACCCGACAGGGTGCCGGTCGCGAGACGGGATCTGAAGGAAGTTCGGCGACCCTCGCAGAGCGCCGTCTTGCCACCGTCGCAGCCACCCGGTAGCGCCGAGCCAGTTGTCGATTCGCGGAAGCCGCTGTACCGTGAGCTCATGGCTGCCAACGGACGAGAGGACGTCACGCCACAGGACGTGTGGGCCGTACTGCACGAGCTTTCGGCCAGCCAGCGCGATACCGACCGCCGCATGCAGGAAACAGACCGCCTCATGCAGGAGACGGGCCGCCGCCTTCAGGAGACCGGTCGCCGCATGGACGACAACAGCAGCGAGATCCGCAGGCTCAATGAGGTGTTCACCAGCCACTGGGGCAAGCTGATGGAAGCGCTGGTCGACGGCGATCTGATCAAGCTCCTGGGCGAACGTGGGATCACCGTCGACTACACCTTCAACAACCTCAAGCGCGACCATGACGGTCGGACCTGGGAGATCGACATCCTTGCCGCCAACGGAACCGAGGTGGTCGTGGTCGAGGTCAAGACCACCCTCAAGGTCCGCGACGTCGATCATTTCCTGCAGACCCTGCGCCACTTCCATCGGCTCATGCCGGAGTACGGCGGCAAGCTGGCCTACGGTGCGGTGGCCTACCTGAAAGCCGACGAGAGCTCGGCCGTCTACGCCGAAAAGCAGGGGCTGTTCGTGATCCGCGCCACGGGCAGCAGCGCCAGCATCACCAACCGCCGGGACTTCCGCCCGCGCGCCTTCGGTGGGAGGAGCCCGGCTCCCGCGACTCCTGCGAAGGGTCGCTGAGCGCCCACTCCGCCAGCGCGGATCGTCTCTGGGCTACGGGGACAGCGGGATGGAGTTCTCCGGCTTCTCGTCCAGCTCATCACTGAGCCGTGGCGCGATCGTTCTGAGGGTCCCCCATACCACCCGCCCTTGGAAAACGCCGTACAGGCAATCCCCCGCGCGTGGTTTCGTGGTTTCGTCGGCGTTTCCCTTCAATGAGGCCGCCAGCTCCCCGAGCCGGCGGAACGCGCACGGGGGTGGGGCGGCGGAGGTCGCTTCGGTGCTTCATGCGTCAATGAGGCCGCCGGCGGGAGCCGGCGGATTACACCGGGGAGCGCGGACGGTATCGCTCACGCAGCTTCGATGCTCAAACAAGCGCATGAATGCTTCGATGAGGCCGCCGACGGGAGCCAGCGGATATGCGCATTGCGGGCCATCCAACCCGGAAGCCCATGAGGCCACATAGTTTGCGCATTGGTTTGCGAGCGCTGCCATAATCACGTTACGCCGGGGCCGTGACAAGCCCCCTCAGGCACGTGGCGGCACGTTGCGCTGCAGCACCACCTTAGCGGTCGCACGGCGCCGACGGGACGTGCGCGTGGAACAGCCCGCCGCCCGTGTGGCTGTCTCGTCCGAGCATGAGAGGACCGCGAACGGCGGTAGCGAACTGAATCTCCATCAGCGCCCGCAATCGGCCGCCACGCGGACCGGCCGAGACCTGCAGGACCTTCACGTGGACCGGTCTTGGCAGAAGGCGGCGGTTGCACTCCACCAGCAGGTCCTCGACGACCGAGGCGGCGGGATCGGCGTTTCGCTTCAGGTTGCGCGTCGCCAAGTACGCCGTTTGCCCCTTCCAGACACGCGACGGCCCGATCACCGGATCGCCCACGCCGATCGGCGCTACGCGCAGACGGAATCGCCCGAGCCGCCCCGCTCGCAGTTCGCGAAGGCGATGTACCACGTCGTCGAACAGCTCCAGGCGTCGGCGCTGCGGGAGCCTGCGCATCGCATCGGCCCAGGGCGCTGCGACGATAATCCTCGAGATCCGCTCGGCGTCAGCGGCGTCGTCGGCGTCCGCGGCCAGAAACACGTGCTCATGAGGATGTGCCTGGTCCGGACGGCCGTCGTCCTCGTGACCGGAGAACAGGCGGTCGACGCGACCGCTGTCGTCACGCGCGGTCGCCATCAGGGCACGGCGTAGCGCCTGGACGAGCGCTGCACCGTCAGAGCGGGTTACCCGCTGCTGCGAGGCGATGCTCAAGCCGTAGACGGCGTTGCGTCGGGCGTGCGGTTCCACCCCGGTCACCGGCTCCATGAGGCCGAGCCCGCAGAATCGACCGTCGCCGATGACCAGCGGCAGGGGGCGCTCGATCGGGGTATCGAAGCGCAACACCACGTGCCACATCGCCCGTCGCGAGAACCGAACCCCGCCCGCGAACACCTCAGCGCGCGCGCCGCGCTGTTGCAGCGGCTCGCGCTGCACGTGGATGCTTTCCGGCTTGGCGCGCACTCCCGCATGCCGTAGCGCCTGTGCCACCGCGAACGCCGCGCGAGCCTCATCGTTGCGGCGATGTTCGCCGCCCTTCCTGCGGGCGACGGTGCGCTCCGTACCGGACAAGGCGACTGCGGTGACGCTCCGGAACACGCGGGCCGGGCGCGCGTATCGGCGCACCATCACGCCATCGTCCCCGGATACCAAGCTGCCCCCGAGAGTGCGGCCCGTCGCCGGATCGCATGGCTCAAGCCCCACGAACGCCCACTCGACGTCACGCCATGGAAGCGGGCACTCCATCGGAATCTCGACCATGACGCGGCGGATGGCTGGGTCGGTGTGTCCCATGCCGATCGAGGGCAGCGGCGTGATCCGGACGCGGCGCGGCACGTCTTGCGGCCCGGCCCCCCGGCCGACGATCAGCCGCTCGATCTCACTGGAGCGCGACGGCAGAGCGCTCTGCAGCCTGCTGGCGGCGGCCTTGCGGAGGCCGGTCGCCAGAGCCGCGGCCGATTCGAGTGGGCACGGAGCGAACGCGCCGTCACGGCGCAACTCGAAGTGCAGCCGCCGCGGGGACACGTCGTAGCCGACGTGACTGAACAGCGCCTTTGGAGGCTGCCGAAACAGCGTCATGCCCTGCTCGTCGCTCATGAGCCGCTCGCGCCAGCGTCGGTGCCGTTCGATGAGGCTGGCGAGGGTGCCCTGTCGTGCGACGGTGACCGCGCCTTGGCCAGCGGGGCGTCGTATGGTGCCGGGATGGGCGGCAAGCGCCGCCTGGGCCTCCTCGCGGCTCATGGTTGTGCCGGTGGCGGCGGCCATGTCGATGCCGCGGCCGAGCTGGTACAGCCTGAGCGCGATCGCGCACACCCGCTCTGCGTCGGGCGCCGGCTCGTCGAAGTCCCACACGTAGAGCACGGGCTGCTCGGCATCGAAGAAATGCGGACGCCACTGCTTGTCGACGCGGATCTTCGCTACCTTGCCCGGGTCGCCACCTACGGCGTCCAGGTCGTTGTTGGGTACGAACAGCGGCACGGCCGCGCCGCGGAGCGCCGGCGGGGCAGCGATTTCCGGCGGCGGCAACTCCTCCAGCCATCGCAAGGCGTGCTGGTCACCGGCCGGGACCATGCTCCCGCGCGCCGCACCGGCCACCAGGGCCTGGAACAGCCGTCCGGGAGACGGCGGCCAATGGGCCGTTCCGTTCTCCTCACCATGGTAGCGGCCGTCGTGGAACCGTACCGTGATCAGGAGCGATCGCGTCATGACCTTCTCTTGGCGTCCGCCTTGGCGTAGTCCCTGTCGAAACTCACGTCGCGGCCTTCCCCCACGCCGAAGGAGCTCGCGGCCGTGCCGGCGTACCTGAGTGCCGCGTCCTCGTCCAGCTCCACCGGCTGCCGCTCGCCGGTGCGCTGGATCGCCTCCCACACGGCCTCGTGGTCGGGATCCGGGGTCAGCAGGCACCCGGAGCGCAGAAAGCCGTCCAGCGGGGCCGTCGCGGCCACCAGGGCGAGCCCGAGGATATAGCGGCGCAGGGCTTGTCCGTTGCCGCCGCCGTCGAGTCGGCGCAGCGCGACCAGGTTGACCGTGACGTCGCGGCGGATGGGTCCGTTGGCGATCACGCCACCATGCGTGTTCACCGCCGGGACGTGTACGAAGCCGCGCGTCGCGAGATCGCTGGCGGGTTTGCCCTCGGATTTGGCCCGTTCGGCATCGGTGAAGACATCGAGATCGGCGTAGTCCACCGTCGGGTTGTACTGCGCCGATCTGTGCAGTTCGTCGATGTCCTCCGCACGGATGACCGCCTGCACCACGCGCGGCACCTTGGCCTGCGTGTCGCGCGAGTCCCACACGCCGAACACCAGAGAGGTCGGCCCGATCTTCGCCAGTGCCGACGCATCCCCGCGATCGAAGGCCAAGAAGGCGTCCCGAACGTCGTCTCTGAGCTCGGTGGAGCGCACGATGGCGTCGCCAAGCCGGTGACCGGCATTGAGGATGGACACGGCTTGGTCGTCACCGTAGGTGATGCGAACCTGCGGCACGAGCTCTGCGTAGGGCTTCTCCAGGAACACCGGTTCCATGCGGTTGGCCTGCGAGCCGACGCTGTCGATGGTGGCGATCCGCGTGCCGTTCGACAGCCGGTCGATGCTGTAGTGGGTGTCCGGATCGGGGTAGGCGTAGGTGGGGGGGAAGATGACGCCCCGCGGCCCTTCGACGGGCGCGAGCGTCTGGCGAAGGTGCAGCGCCACGGCGCCGTTCGGGTCGTCCGCCCAGGCGTTGATCCGGTCGTCAGTCATTCGGGCTCTCCTCTGTAACGTGGGTTATGCAGCGGGCTTGGTTCGGTCGCCCTGGCCATCCGAGACGCATGACGAACCGTCGAAACGGGATGCCCGGCACGGGCGCGGTCGCGGCGCCGAGCGCCGCCCGGAGGAACACCAGGTCGAGCGGCTCCTCCCCGCCGAGCACCCCGTATCGGTATTCGAGCTTGGTCGACCGCCGGGGCCGGGCGTTGGAGATGCCGATCGCGGCCAGCAGCTCGACGACGGGGTAGCCCACCATCGACACGTCTCGATGCTCGTTGGGCGAGAACCCAGCGTCGACCGGGATGTAGTCGCGCCGCCAGTCGAACCGGAAGCTGCTCGTCTGGACGGCCGCCAGCGCGAACGGATCACCTGAAGATTGTCGCAGACTGCCTCGGGCCAGCTCCCGCGCATCCCGCAGCAGCGCCGTGCCGGGGTAGCCGCCCGCTCCAGCCCACAACTTGAGGTTGTCCCGGTTGGTGGCATCTCCCCAGTGCTCGACGGCGACTTCGGCACCCTCCGCGTCGCGCAACACGGCGGGCAGGGTAGCCGGTGAGGTCGGATCCGGGAACGGGAAGGGACTCCCTGGCGGATCCGCCTCCGGTGCGTCGCCCCAGCCCTCCCTCCATCGCCCGAGGTTCGCCGAACCAGCAGGCACCCGTGTAACGATCTCTGCTTCTTCGAGAAACCGCAGCACCCGTTCAACCGGTGCCTCGCTCCCGTTCGCGGTGACGCGGAACCGGCCGTTGTCCCAGTCGAACATCCCCGCGGCATCCCCGAGCAGCACGTCGGCCGCCTCGACGAAGCCGAGGCACGCGAAGATCTGACCGGGGTTCAGCAGATCGACCGGGATCGCCGACTCAGCCATCGTCGCCCACACCTTCCCGAGACGCGCTCTGATCGGCAGCTCGCAGAATCGCCTCGCGCCAAGCGAGCCCCCACAGCCCGTATCGCCGCTGCAGGCGAGCGTAGCGCAGCGCGGCCTCGCGGGCCCTCGCTGCGAGCACGGACGGCGGCGCTTCCTGGCAGCCGGCGGTCGTGATCAGCGGGCGCGCATGTCCATGATGAGCGGCGACCAGGTGCAGGATCAGGTCACGGGTTTCGGCAGGCAACGACGTCCGCTCGGCCTTCAGCAGCGAGCCGAACTCGTGCCGGTAGTGTTCGAGCAGGCGCCAGTCGCCGCCGCTTCGTGTCTTCGCGTAAGGGCGACCGGCCTCGGGAGCGTTCATGGCGTCCTGCCAGCGCCGGGCGGCCTTGCCTTCGTCGTGGAGCTGGGCGGCCCGCAGCAGCGCATCGGCTTCGGCCGCGGGCAGTCCGAGCCGTGCGGCCATCTCGCGCACCCGCGCCGCCACCTGGTGCGCATGGTCGCGCAACGTCTGCGGCTTCGCCCGCACTGACCGCGCGTCCTCGTTGGGAGCGTCGTCGGCCCACGCGAACACCGCCAGGCCCCCGCGGGGTTCGCCATCGCCGTCGAACTCGGTCTCGAAGCTGCGAACGTGCCTCCATCCGTCGAGCCCGGCGGCGGCCTGCAGGCCGTCGCCGTCCGGACTGGCCGCAAACGGCTGCACGCGGAAGCGGACCATCGGACGATCGGATCCCGGCCCCTCCGGAATCCTCTGCCAGTCCTCATCGGCATCGGCGGTCGTGACCGGCTCCTCCGAACCCTCGTCAAGCATCCCGCCGGCAAGCCCGCAGAGCGCGGAGTCGACGATCAGCGTTGCGCCGGCGAGCGACCGCTCCCACCTCCGTGTCCGACTTCGGTTCCGGACAGCGGACAGCACCTCGTACAGAGTCGCGGCTGCGACCACGTCGCCGGCGCGATCGAGGACCACGGCGATGATGTCGCCGGCTCGCATGGCCTGCTCATGATCGACGGGCCGTCTTCGTACCCGCTCGGCACGGGCGAGCAGCCAGCTCGTCACATGGCTCGTCACGGCCTCGAGTCGTTCGGTGACGTGGATCGGGGCGCTGTCGAAGAACGACGCCACCAACCTCTCCGGGGCGGCGACGCTCGCGTCGTCGACGACGCTCAACCGCGGCAGATACCTGCGCCAAACGACCGCGGTGTGCGGGTCCGCCTCCTCTTCCCATCCGCGCAGCCAGGGCTCGACCTCCGGGCGCCCGGCGTGCTCGCTGAGCGACGTCATCGCCCATGCTTCGACGAGAGGACGCGTCAGCTCCGGATACAGCGGCGCCGGCGTCGTTGCGCGCTCGATGAGGGCAGCCACCGCCGGAGTACCCGATCGCAACCGCACCGTCGCTTGCGGGCTCGCGTCGTACCGCCCGTCCGCGTCTCGCGTGAGCTCGGCCAAGGCGGCCATGCGCGCGTCGAGCTCCGCTTGGTCTTTCCGGTCCGCTCGCGGGATGAGCACGTCGACGTGTGCGCTGCGCGTCGTACCGCCTCGCCGGTTCACCCGACCCAGCCGCTGCACCATCCGTTCGTAGGCGACCAGGTCGCACACCAGGTGGTCGGCGTCCAGATCGACACCGACCTCGCCGGCGGACGTCGCCACCAGAAAGGTCGGTGCCGGCGGGTCAGACTGTGCGCCGCCAAGGAAGCCGTGGTGTTCGAGCCACCGTTCCAGCGTTTCGCGCTCATAGGCGCGGCGCTCGCCCACCAGCAGCTCGCACACGCCCCGGGCGCTACGCGGTTCGGACTTGGCTCTGGCCTGGATCGCCCGCTCGATCCCCTTTCTCACCTGCAGGGCAACCCTGCGGCTGTCGCAGTACACGAGCACGCGCGCCGGCGGGTCATCCCCGAGCGCGGCCGCGCGTTGCGCCAGCTCGTCGGCCAAGCTCTTGGGATCGCCGATACGTACCAGCGCCAGCCGCTTGCGGGCGGTCACGCGCTCGCGCACCGCGGCCTCGTCGTAGTCCTCGTCCTGCAGGCGGAAGACCGGATCGCCGGCTGCCGGCGCGACGGCCGCCGCCAGCTTGCGCCCGGTTGCCGACAGGGACATCAGCCGCAACGGTGGCGGCGCGGCGGCAGCCGCCCGGGCAGCACGCCCGGTGGGGCCGAACACGCTGTCCCGACGCGCGGCGACATCGCGCAGCAACGCTTCGAAGGGAGGGCACAGATGCGCTTCGTCCAGCACGACCAGGGTGTCCGCTCCCAGGAAGCCGGCGTGGTAGGGCCGCATACGGCGCGACACGCCGTAGCCCGCGAACAGCAGCCGCGAGCCAATCATGTCCACCGTCCCGACGACGATGGCGGGCCGAGACGGATCTTCGAGCCAGTCGCGGTTGTCAGCGAAGCCGCCGCGCAGCGTCGAGATGGGCAGGGGGCGATCGCCGTGCCCGAGATCGCCCGCGAGCGTCGACGGCAGGTTCCGGCGCAGCCGCTCCGCGAAGCGCGTTGCCTGATCGACGACGGCACGGCGATCGACGACGTACACCAGCCGCCTGGGCAGATCCGCCCCCGCGGCCAGCGCCATCAACCACAGCGCCATGACCGAGGTCTTGCCCAGCCCGGTCGGAACGTCCACGACCGCCGGCAGGTCGCCCTCCACGAAGCGGCGAAGCAGCCGCATCTGCCACCGGAACGGCCTGTACCCCGCGTCGTCCTCAGCGGTCAGCGCCGCGAAGAGCGCCACCTGGTCAACCGATCCAATCGTTGCGACCGATGCCATCGTTACGTCTCAAGGAAGCATGCTAGAAGAATCCGGCCGGGGCGGCCCCCTCGATCCGGAACAGCGGCCTGCCGGCGCTCATCCCCGGCCAGGGAATCGCGGCGCCGACCAGGAGCAGCGTGACCACCACGGCGACCACCGTTCGCCGGAAACGCCGCTCTGCCGGCGCGCGCTTGATCCGCCCGGTGGCGATGCTCATGAACGTGACCGCGATCGCCATGAGAAGCGCGTGCTCCACCAGGAAGTAGCGGAGCTGCGCGTCGCGCATCGCGGCGCCGAGGTCCTCCATCGCCACGCGGACCAGCGGGCTGAACGCCACGTACAGCAGCAGACCGATCAGGAACTGCAGGGACAGCAGGTGGGTCGCCGCCTGCAGGAGCGCCGTGTCCCCCCGGCGCCACTGCGCGCGGCCCGCCCAGCCGGACGCACCGCGTACCAGCAGCAGCAGCAGCAGCAGCAGCAACGGCCAGCGCAGGTAGGAGTGCGCGATCAGCAGAATCGAGTACACGCGGAGAACATAGGGCCGCGGGCGGCCGGCATCAAAGCGATGCCGCGAGCTGCCGAACCAGCGCCCGGAAGCGGTCGCCCCGGTCGAATTCGTTGCGGAACATCCCGAACGACGCGCACGCAGGGGAGAGCAGCACCGTCGCTCCGGGCGGGGCTGCCCGCCGCGCCGCGCCGAATGCCTCCTCCAGTGACGGGAACGGGCCGTCGCAGGCCACCCCGGCGCGGCGCAACGCCGAGTCGAGCTTGGCCGTGGCGCTGCCGGCGAGCAGCGCGCAGCGGAGCACGGATCCTGCCGAGGCGGCCAGTTCGGTGAAGTCGAGATCCTTGTCCGCTCCGCCGGCCAGCAGCACCACCGGCGCCGTCACGCCGGCCAGGGCCGCGATCGTCGCCTCGGGGATGGTGGCTGCCGAGTCGTTCACGAAACGGACGCCCGCCACTTCGCCGACGGGCTCCAGGCGGTGCGGCAGCCCGCGGAATCGGCGGAGAGCCCGACGTATCGTCGCCGGCTCGATGCCGAACGAGGCCGCCGCCGCCGCCGCCGCCATCAGGTTGGTGCCGATGACGCGGCCGGCGGCCGGGAGCCACGCCGTGTCGAACGCGACGCCCGAGCGGCCTTCCACCGAGACGCGGCCCACGCCGTCCTGCAGCCATGCGCCGTCGCCCGCCGGACGCTGCCGGGCGGAGCACAGGACGATGCGGGCGGAGGCGCCGTCGGCGAAGCGCCGGTGCCATGGATCGTCGGCGTTGAGCACCAGCACAGCGTCCGGCGGCTGTGCCTCGGCAATGACACGCTTGTCCTGCAGGTACTCTTCCATGGAGCCGTACCGGTTCTGGTGATCGCGCAGCAGGTTGGTGACCACGGCCACCGGCGGCGCCAGCAGGCCGCGACCGCGCAGGTCTCCCAACTGCCAGGACGACAGCTCCAGCACCACCGGGGTGTCGGCGGTCAGCTCGTCCAGGAAGTCCAGCGGCGAGCCGCCGATGTTGCCGCTCAGGCGGGTTGCCGGCTCCTTCTCGCGCAGTATCGCTGCCAGCGCGGCGGTGGTGGTCGACTTTCCCTTGCTGCCGGTGACCGCCAGCACCGGCGCCGGGCAACGGGCCAGGAACAGCGACTGCTCGGTCTCCACGTCCGCTCCGGCGTCGCGCGCCGCCGCCAGGAACGGCGAATCCGGAGGCACGCCGGGGTTCTTCACCACCAGGTCGCAGGCGGTGAAATCACCCATCCGATGGCTCCCCAGGCTCAGCCCCACCCCGGCCGGCAGCGCATCGACTGTCGGCTTCAGCTCGCCGGCCGTCTTGAGATCGGTGACGGTGACGCGAGCGCCGCGCGCGTGCAGGAAGCGGGCTGCCCCAAGGCCTCCGCCGTTGAGGCCGAGTCCCATGACGGTCGCGCGCAGCCCGCGCAGCTCGGCGGCCGGCCGCCCGGCGGTCAGTTGTCGGTCCCTCCCCGGTTCTGGCCGTCCCCTCCCCCGTCCTGGCCGTCCGATGCCTGCGTGCCGACTGCCGACGCGGGAATCGGCACCCGTTCGACCGGCTCCAGCCGCTCGATCACCCAATCCTTGCCGGTCCATCGCAGCCACAGTCGCTCGGTCACGAGCACGCCGGGTGGATCGGTCACGCTGGCGACGTCTTCGAGGTTGGGCGTCCAGAAGTGATAGTGGGCCCTGAAGATCGGCTGGGGCTGACCCTGTTCCGCGTGTATCTCCAGGTCCGTGATCCCGTAGACCCGAAACGGCGGCTGCTCGATCCGGCCCAGCTCATCCCACTCCGGCGCCGGCACCACTCGGCTTCCCCCGCGGTTGGCGAGAGCCATGCGGGACTCCAGGAACATGTGCAGGGTCTCATTGATCAGGCCCTGGCCGGCCTTGTCGGTGGCCGCGTCCTCCATCGGCTCCGTGTCCATCGCGTTGATGGATCCGTAGAACAGCTCGACCACCTCCGCCGGCTCCAGGCCACGCGTGACCGGCGGCGCGAGCGCGCGGCCCAGGATCGGCACCAGGATCGACAGCGCCACCGCCGCTCCGGCGCCCCAACCGATCAGCCGGCGCCAGTTGCGGTTGAGGAACCGGCTGCGCGCGAAGCGCCGCTCGGCCAGCTCCGCTTCGGTGTCCGCTGCGCGGAGCGCCTCCGGCGGCGGATCGCCGAGCCCGGCCAGCGCGCCGGACGCGGCATCATCGCCGAGCAGCAGGTCCCACGAGGCAAGGGTGGGCACGTCCTGCGATCCCTGGCCCAGGGAAGCCATCACGGTGTCGCACAGCTCGGCCGGCGCCGACGGCTGAAAGGCTCGTGGTGAGACCACCGGGAACCCGCGCACGCGGTCGTGGATCGCTTCCTCGGAATCCCCGTCGAACGGGTAGCGGCCGCACAGAATCCGGTACACGGCGACGCCCAGCGCGAACGCGAGCTGGTCGGGGCCCTGACGGTGTGGATGCAGGTAGCGCTCGACGTGCGCCAGGCGCTCGGCGGGTGACTTGACGCCGTTCAGCCGGTCCATCACCGCCGGCGGCAGCAGCAGCAGGCTGCCGTCCTCGGCGAAGACCACGGCGTCTCCCTGCAGTGGTCCGCCGAAGTCGACCCGCTCGGAGAGCGCTTTCAGGGCCGTCGCCAGCCGCTGCAGGCGCTGGCCGCGGACCGGTGACGGCGGCTCGGCAAGCGCCTCGTCGAGGGTGACGCCGCCCACCCACGGACCGACCACGTAGACCTGCGCCCCGTGGTGCCGGTAGCCGGAGAAGCGCCAGACCTGGATGGTCGGAGGACTCCCGGCGGCGCCGTCCGACACGATCCAGCCGTCGGACTGCGTCACGGCGCCGAGCTGCGCAAGGCTGTACTGGTTGTGCCGCGACCCTGCCGAGATGCCGAGCAGCGCCTCGCCGTCCAGATCGAGCCGTTCGGGCCGTGCCACGTCGGGCCGTACTATAGCTGATGGCGCGGCTGTCCGGGTGACGGGACCGCCTGCTCCGCGCCCGCGTCGCCACCGGAATCCGCGGGGCCGAGCAGCCGGCGCAGCCGCGCACGCTCCAGCCTCACGAACAGGTTCTTCTCGCGCATGGGAACCACGGCTCCGGGCTCACCGCCCTTCACGCGCCGCAGGTTCTTGACCTGCGTGTAGTGGACGTCGGCGTGGCCGTTCCGGCGCGCCTTGCTGAAGAACACGGCCAGGGTGGCGGCATCCAGCAGCACCGGCAGCGGCGGGCTCTTGCCTCGCCGGGCGGAGAGGAACACGTGGGCTCCCGGATGATCGCGGCAGTGGAACCAGTAGTCGTTGCCGCGGGCCGCGTGCCGGAGGATGGCGTCGCTGGCGACGGCCGATCGCCCGACGCGCAGCACCCAGCCGGCTGACGCGAACAGGTGGCCCGGCCCGCCGGACGCGCCGCCGGACGAGTGCCTGGAGGCCGGCTTCGACGCGGCGCCGCCATCGGTTGCGGACACGGCCGGGCCCAGCGCACGAAACGCCTGCCAATGTCGTTGCGCGGCCGCCAATTCGCCCTGCAAGCGCTCGACCGCCGCGCGCCGCCGACGATACTCGCGGAAGTAGCGGCTCGCGTTCTCGGCCGGCGACCACCGCGGGTTCAGCGTGATCTCCGCGCCGCCGTCGGCCGCCGGCAGCCGGCTCACCGATCGGTCGAGGAGATGGGCGTTGGCCAGGATCGTCTGACCGGCCGCACGCATGGCCTGGTAGTCGGCTGCGTGTCGCACGGCGGCGCGCAGTCGGGCGATGCGGACGGCGCGGCGCCGGCGCTCACGCTCGAACCGGATGCGGCCGGCGTGCGCGTCGCTCACGGCGCGTGCGATCCGTTCCCGCGCGCGGTAGTGCGCGTCCAGGCGTGCGCTGTAGTCGCCGGCGCCGGCCAGAGGGCGCAACCGGTAGCGCTGCGGGTCCCGGCCGCCGACCTGGACCGACGGCGCGAAACGGGAGCCGGCCGCCTCCCCGCGTTGCGGGCGCCGGAACAATGCCTCCAGGATGGTCCCCCGATCATCGGTGACCACGCAGTTCGAGGCGCCGCTCCACAGACGCAGCCAGATGATGCGCCGTCGCGTCCCGGCCCCGCAGCGGATGCGGACGATCCGCTCCGTGCCGAGTTGCAGCGCCGAATCGATTCGGCTGTTGCGCACGTGAGCGCGCAGAAAGGTGACGAATCGTGACGGGGGTGCCCGCCCTCCCGGAAACGGTTCGGCGGTGCGATGCAGCCGGCTGCCGCCGGCGAGACGGCACAGGAGGGTGAGCCGGCCGGGGCCGATGCTCCGGTCCGGGGCAGCCGGACGATGCAGTGAGAACAGCAGCGTTGCCGGGCCCATCTGCGCGACGTCCCGTATGAAGGTGCCCTTGAGATCCAGCTCGACGAGTACGCGGTCGATCTCGCGCCAGTTCAACGCCGGCCCGAACGCCTGAGCTCCGGACGAGGTGCGCGTGCGGTCGTGTGTCACGATGGACTCCCAATGAAACCGGGCCGCGGCCTCCGCGGCCATGCCCGGCGTCCGGCGACGGCCCGGACGGCCTCGAAACGGGAGTTTGGTAAACGTATGTAAGGCCCGGCGCGGGAGGCGCCGTGAGGCCGGCCGCGCGTGGGCTGGCACCGTTCTTGCTGACCGCTTCGCATGACGTCTTGCATCATCCGTGTCTCGTTCGTGCTCTCCGTCGCCGCCACCTTGTCTGCGCAGGAGCTGCAGGTCGACCTCGCCGGCAATGCCGCGGAGGTCGAGACCGCGGCCGTCGAGGTTCTCCTGGACGAACTGCGCCTGATCGCCCGAACCGATCGGGACAGAGCACGCTCTGTCGCCGGGGTCGATACCGGGTCGCTCACCGTGGGGCCGCTGCGGCTTGCCGGCCTGACCCGCCTGCTCATGACGACCCCGCTCGGCGTGTATCCCTGGAGCTCCGCGCTGACCGCCGATGGTGGCGCGCTCCTGGACGCGGCACGCGTTCCCTCGGGGCGGTTCGGCGCGGCGCTGAGCGCCGAAGACGCCTACGTCTTCGTGATGCGCCGCTCCGCGACGCTGAGTCGGTTCGGAGCCGGCGGAAGAATCCGGCACGGTTCCGGACTGCAGGCGGAGTTGGCGGCCGTATTCTCGCGACTCGCGCCTGCGACCGAGGGAACGCCCGCCGAAGAGCGCGTGGAGCCCCGCGAGCGGATGATCCACGCGGTCGCCCGCTTTCACGGAGCCGGCAGCCTGCTGCGCGTGGCGGCACTGCCTATCGTCATGGCGGCAGACCGGCTGCCGCCGTCGGGCGCGGGAGTGGTCAGCGCGGGGCTGGTCGCCGACTGGCTCACGCTGGACGGCTCGCTGGCGCTCGCCGGCCGAGGCTACTTCACGGGCGACGCGAAACATGCCGGGGGAGCAGCCGCGGCGCTCCGCATGCGCGTCGCCGGCGACTCCTGGCCGTCGCTGGAGCTCCGCTCGCGGTGGCGCGCCGACGCGGCGCCGGAGCAGGTGATGTCCGCCCGGCTTGCCGCCGGCGCGGGGCTCTCATCCGGGTTCGCCGGCCGTGCCGAGATCTCCCATCGAAAGACCCGCTCGTCGGATCGCGTGCGCGTCTCCGGGCGGGCGGAGGTACGTGGTCGCGGCAACCGCGCCTGGCTGTCCGGATCGGCGAACGTGACCGGCGATCGCACGACCCCCCGCGTCGAGATCGGAACGCGGCTCCGGGTTGACCCTCGGCTGCAGCTCACCGTGGCGGCCGGCTGGGCCGGAGAGTGGAGCGCCCGCGTGGAATGCGTGCTGCGGGATGCCGGCAACGAAGCGCGCCTCGACCTCGACGACGCCGGTGACTGGGGGATCGGGCTGAAGCTGCGCCGCTGAGCGCCCCGATGCCGGTTGGCTTCATGGATGGACGGGAAACCTCCCAGGCGGTCACGTGCGCTTATCATTGAGCTTGGGCCTTGACCGCGACCGTCATTCGGTCGTTCCCAACGCTACCGACTTCCACGAAGAGGGTGGCAATGCCGAAACCGGTTTGAAATCACAGGCGCTTGACTCGATCTACAAGATTCGCCATTCGAGGGATGGACAGGTTCACCCCGGCGTGGTACGTCAACAAGTGCCTCGTGGCAGAGGCTCGGGAGGAAGACGGCGATGAGGAAGAGACCGCGTGACACGGCGGGGCTCGCCCGGCTGATCGTGGACATGGCGACCGGTGAGGTGTCGAGCGACACGCCGGAAGTGCTTGCCGCGATGAACGGCCAGGAACCGAAAGGCCGGGCCAAGAGCGCCAAGGCCCGCGCCGACAGCCAGACGCCGGAGCGTCGCCGCGAAGTGGCACAGAAGGCCGCCGCCGCACGATGGGAGGGCCGCGAGCAAGGAGCGGCAGATGAGTAGCCCGCAGCCGAAGAGCCAGGAGGCAACATCGGCGGCGCGGTCAGTACGGCGAGCCAAACAGCAGCCGACGATCGAGAACGTCGTGACCGCGATGGAGGCGATCCATTCCGATGTGGCGATCCTGAAGGATCAGGTGGAATCGCTGCTGCCGCTCAAGTCAGAGGTGGCCGTTCTCAAGGAACACGTGGAATCGCTGCTGCCGCTCAAGGGCGACGTGCGGAAGCTGCTGAATCACTTCGGCTTGGTTGCGGGGGACGCACCGTGAGACGACTGCCAGTCTGGGACCAAGTGCTGATGCGCCTTCATCGCAAGTGGTTATTCTCCGTTGCGGGCTTGGTGCTGCTAGGGTTGTTGGCCTACTTCGTGATCGACTACGTAGGCTGGAAAATTTTCGAGGCCGACATGCTTCGTCGGGGAGGTAGTCGGATACCATGAGTGGTGCGACCGCACCCGCGCCGCGCCGATGGTGGAGCGCCGAGACGACCGCGATTGTGGCCGTTGGCGCCACACTGCTGCTGGCACTGTTCGTGCTAATCGCGCCACTGCGCGCCGACGTGCGTGATCTGCGCGCCGAGCTACGTACCGAAGTAGCGGCGATCCGGGCTGATCTGCACGCCCTGTCCGAACGTGTGGCGCGGATCGAAGGCGCGTTGAGCGGACCGTACCGCCTGCTGGCGCCAGCCGCCGCCGAAGCGGCAGATGAGTAGCCGGTAGCAGGACCTTCCTACTCAGGAACGACATACTCCTTCTTCTGAAACCACTACACCTGCGTGTAGTGGAATCCGAGTACGGTTGCGGTCGACGATCGCCACCGGTCACTGCACGGACGGCCCTTTGCCGGGTCGCCTGTGGAATGAAACAGCCGCCATACGGCCGGGGAGTAGCTTGGACTCGAACGGGACGCGACGGACGACGTAACCGAGTCGATCTCCCGCATCGTCGGACACTTCCGCTGAGTCTTCTGCGATGGTTGAAGTCTGTCGACCCAAGGCAAGCCGTGGTCGGCGATCGGGGCGAATGGAACCGGCAGGGCTTCAGGGTCAACCGCGGGCGCGGCTGGGGGCCAGGGCTTCCATTGCCCGGCCGGCCGGGGGCGCATACTATCCCGGGAAATCGAAGACACGCTTTCTCTGCACAACACCCTGACCGGCAGGGTGGAGCCGTTCGTGCCCCTGGTCGCAGGCCGGGTCGGGATGTACTGCTGCGGGCCGACGGTCTATCTCGAGCACCCGGGCAACCTGCGCACCTAATCTGTTCGAGGACGTGCTGCGGCGCACCCTGGAAGACTGCGGCTACTCGCGGTGGCGCGCCGACGCGGCGCCGGAACAGGTGATGTCCGCCCGGCTTGCCGCCGGCGCGGACGCCACATCCGGGTTCGCCGGCAGTGCAGTGGTCTCTCATCGAAAGACCCGCTCGTCCGATCGCGTGCGCATTTCCGGGCGGGCGGAGGCACGGGACCACCTCAACTTGGCTGTCCGGATCGGCGAACGTGACCGGCGATCGCACGATCCCCCGCGTCGAGATCGGAACGCGGCTCCAGGTTGACCCTCGGCTGCAGCTCAACCGTGGCGGCCGCCTGGGCCGGGGAGTGGAGCGCCCGCGTGGAATGCGTGCTGCGGGAAGCCGGCAACGAAGCGCGCCTCGACCTCGACGACGACGGTGACTGGGCGGTCGGCCTCACGCTGGGCCGGTGACCGCAGGGTACTGACTCAACTCTGCCTCCCCCACACCGGAGGTGGCTCTCCAGGAAGCAGCCTGACTGACGACGACCACGCGAGGCGAATGCACCCTGCCCGGTTGCCCCGCCGCCCCGTGGCTGCCCCTCCAGCCCGGTAGCCCGGTGTAGCCCGGCCCGGGTGCCCGGTAGGAGCGTTTGACAAGCCCCGGTCAATTCTGTTATCAGGTGGCGCCTGATTCGAGCCACATGATCTCTCCGTAGGTGGCGAAGTGAGCACGCAATGGGGATGAGCGCGAATGGGCGCGCCGGTCGATTTTCGGTGCGTCACTGGAGTCCTTCAGAGGGTATCTGCGATCGCCCCCCCCCCCCCCGGGGGGGGGGGGGGGGGGGGGGGGGGGGGGGGGGGGGGGG
>JAPPKD010000356.1 GCA_028820215.1 Spirochaetaceae bacterium
CCGGACGGGACTCGCACCCGCTAGGGAATGACGCCTTCTCACGGCGCACCGAATAGCTCAGGCCATCTCTCTCGAAGAGACTGTCTTGACAGACGGGGATCTCCGGCGCATAGATGCCTGCACCTATGACCAGGCAACGTGTCCCTGACACGAAAGAACAGGAGGAAGTCCTTTATTCTGTTCGGAAGAAAGTGTGACAGCGCTGCGCCGAAGGCACCGATCGCGACGGCGGAACCCAATTGATCCTTTAGTTCGTTGGTGAACGCGGATAGGCCCTCTGTCCCCCACTCAACCAACCCCATCAACATGAGCGCCCCCAAGTATATCGCAGTCAGTGATGCGACATTCTGCGCCTTCAGTTCCTTCTCTTTCGCCAATTTTGTTTCCTCAAAGTATGCCAGTAATGTCGCTCCGGTGTACGAGCAGCCACTATCGTCCTCGTGGATGAGCGGTTTTCTGGGGACTCTGCATTTCATCGGCGGGTTGCGCGCTCTGCATATCGGGACAGACGTGCTTCGATTGCTTACTCAATATTCTCCCTCGAGCCTCGATCTGCGGTTTCATGGGTAGTGAGCCCCGCGGCGTAGTGGTGACCAGCCCCATTCACGGATCCGAGCGGGCACACGAGCGGTGATGTTTCGTTCTCCTCCTCCCGCTTCCCGATCAGGCGCAGAGGCACCCTTGGGTACAACGGTCTGTACCGGAGCACCCGACCGCCATGTTGACGGTGGCCGCCACCAACACAGTCAACCAGCTCATCTCGGGAAACTGCAACTCGACCCTCTAGCCGCGTGCCCGGTCGCCATAGCACAATGAAAGTAACAAGCCCGTGCGAAACGAGTCGAGGTTTTCCGGCGCATCAGACGGAGCGCGGCTGCGTGGCCGAACGGCCGGACGAAGAGGCGGAGAAGGAGCGGCGGCCGCGCGGGTTCCTGCGTGCGCTCCTGGACGGCGACCTCAAGCCTGACAGCTCAGGTGCGGCCGGAGCGGAAAGCGCCGGCGCTCACGGCGCGGCTGGTACCCGGCGGCTACCCGGGGCTGCGGATCCTCGCCGCGCCGTTCAGCGGACTGCGATTGACAGCCCAGACACGGAAGCGTACCGTAGAAGAGCATCCCGTTGGGATGGTTTGCGTCCGGCCCCGTTGGGGTCATGTTAGTCCGGGCCCCATTTCGGGGCCCTTTTCTTGAGTCTGGGCTTTGACTGATTCGTACGCGGGGTTCATAGATGTCGGCTTCCTGCATGCCGAAGGTGCGAGGAAGATTCGCAAGAAGAGAACCGCCGTCCGACTCCAGGCAGCGGAAGTCGTACGCTGGCTCCGATTCCTCGCCCGAACGCCGTTCGTCGACGGCTCGTTCCTGAGGGCCTATTGGTACGACGCTGCTTTTGGTCCTGAGCATCCACGTTACCGCGACCAGCGAAAGTTCCTTGACGCGATCGCGCATACACCGGGAATCCAACTGCGCCTCGGTCACCTCGCGGAGCATCCCTCCAGATTGGAGAAGCCGATCAGGCAAGCCCTGGCCTCCACGGCCGATCGCCTTGGCGTCGAGCCCGACCGTCTGACGACCGAGTTCGATCGGCATTGGACTTTTCGGCCGGAGCGCCGACAGAAGGGCGTCGATACGCTGATCGCGCTGGACATGGTTCGCCTCGCTGGCCGTTCGGTGTTCTCCACCGCCGTGTTGATTGCCGGCGACCGGGATCTGGCGGAGGTAGTACGCACGACACAGGACTTCGGAGTGCGAACGCTTGTCGCAACCCCGGACGAGGACAGCCTCTCCAACGAGTTGGCCCAGCTTGCCGACGATGTGATAGTCATGAACGAGGATTTTCTTGAGAGGATGATGGCCGACCGTGCCTCATCGTAGCCGCACCACCCTGACCGCGCGTTACGGCGCGGGGGCTCGAAAGATCGTGCGTGCAGACGCCGAAGCCCCGGTGGCGTCGCGGCAGCTGACGCGTACCTGGTAGACCTCCCCGGGGTCCAGGTCGCTCAACACCACCCGGTGGTCGACGCGGGACTCCGGGTTGACCGTTCGGAGCCATTCCCGAGCGCCGCGCCTGCGGTACGCCACGGAGGAGTCGGCCGGGGCCGAGGTCTCCCAGCTCAGCAGGACCGAGCGCGGCGGAGTGGCCGAGCGGCCGGCCCATACCGACTCCTTGCCGTCCGGCAGGTGCACCGGCGCGAACGGCACGCCCAGCGCCAGGCACAGCTCCAGCGGGTCCTCCGACACCGTGATCGGGTGCATCGCCAGCGTACCGGCCGCGGGTACCTCGACGTACAGGCGGCCGCCGACCTCCTCGATCGGCACCGGGGTGCCGTTCACGGTCGCGCTGTTGGCCGAGCCCGGCGCCAGCGAGACGCGCCCCGAGCCGCGGCAGGAGACTTCCGCATGGTCCGCGGCGAAGTGCACGCCGACGGCGGCGATGCCCTTTCCCACCTCGAGGATCTTCCGTCCCCGGTACGTCAGCCGCGTGCCGCCCGTCAGGCCGGCCTCCGCCACCCGCCCGCGCTGGACGGAGACGTGCGCGGCTTCCCCGTCGGTGCGCACGCTCACGCACGCGCGGGATCCCGAGGACCGCGCCAGCAGCACGGTATCCTCGCGCGCCCCGTCGGCCACGCGGCAGCCGACGGCCTCGTTTGTCGGCACCGGTGTGCCCCGTGCGGTGACCGGCAACGCGGTCACCTCCGGCGGGTCCGAGCCCGATCTTGCGGGATACAGGACGACCGTGAACGCGACCGGCCGTGCCGACCGCTGCACGAGCGCCACGTAAGGCCCTTCGCGGGTCCCGGCGGGTGTCGAGATCGGGCCGCTGTCCTGCTCCAGGGTCTGCCCGTCCTCCGGCAGGCACGCCGTGAACAGGCGCGCCCCCCTCCGTTCGTCGGTAGCGATCACGCCGGCGTCGGCGTCGACCGCCAGCTCGGTCGGCTGAAAGTGGCCGTGCCAGCGATACTCGTGCGTCCCGCCGTCGCCTTCCAGGACGTCGTGGATGATCCAGTAGCCCGGCTTGACCAGCAGAACCGCCCGCCGGTGCTCGACGCCGAACCGCTCGTAGGCGCGGCTGACCACGGCGGCGTAGTCGAAGCCGGGCAGGCTCTCCCACGTCTGCAGCCGGCCGCCGTTGGAGAGGTACGCCTGGCTCTCCCCGTCGACCATGACCGTGTTGGAGGAGCGGGTCTGCATGTCCCAGCTCCGGAACTCGGACGCCTCGTAGCCGTGGGTGGAGCCGCTGTTGGACAGGTAGGCCCGGCCGTGCGCCCAGACGCCCACCGACAGCAGGTCGGGGTGCGTGTCGATCACGTCGGGGGAGGCGTTGTAGCTCATGATCAGGTACAGGTCGTCGGGTTCCCAGCCGCTGCGCATCACCAGCAGGCCGGTGTGCGGCAGGACGCGCGACGTGCGCTCCGGCGGTTTGCCGCGACCGGTCTCGAACCACCCGAAGTCGCTCCGCTCGGGAAACAGGTCCGCCGCTTCGCCCAGCACCGGCACCATGGAGTCTCCCGGCAGGCCGCCCCAGCGCTCCTCGTCGAAGCGCGACACGTAGCTGCGGCCGCCGCCGAACGAGGCGTGCCCCACCGGCGGGTACTGGCGTAGCGGCGTGAGCACGTACATCGCCCACTCGTACATGCGCTGCAGGGCGTCCGGCCACTCCGGCGGGACCGGCTCGCCGGCCTCCCGCA
The DNA here is from genome assembly GCA_028820215.1 of Spirochaetaceae bacterium. The sequence goes on from JAPPKD010000356.1 coordinate 3,684, forward strand.
GCGCCCGCCAGGCGACCGCGTACTCGAGGATCCCGCTGAAGTGATATTCGCTGCGCTCCCAGTACCCGCCGTCGTCGAGCACGCAGTCGCGCATGTTCTGCGTGAACCGCTCGACGGCCCGCTCCTTCCAGCGCGTGGAGTCCCGGAAGCCCGGCAGCGCGTGCGCGAGCTCCAGCAGCGCCACCATCATCGCCACTTCCCAGTTGTGGGCGACGTGCGTGTCGGACACCGTGTACAGGAACTCCGCGTGCTCGAGCAGCAGCTTGAGAAACGTCACGCGGTCCGCGTCGTCCAGGGCGTCGGACCGGCCGATGGTCCGGTACAGGTCGAGGGCGATCGGCACCCTGCCCGCGGCCATGAGAGCCTGCCAGGGTCCGTTGTAGCCGTACCAGGTCACCGGGCGCTGCGCGGGCGGCCGGGCGTCGGCGTGGAAGGCGCGCACGATTTCCATCGCCCCGCGCGCGTAGCGCCCGTGGCCGGTGGTGCGGTAGACGGAGACGAGCGGGTGCATCCAGAACCAGCGCACGAAACGCGATTCCGCGCACGGGTAGTCCCAGGCGTGCCAGTCGATGCGCGGTCCGACGTCCAGCACCTTGCCGACGAACGCGATCCGGCCGCGCATGATCGCCTCGGCGTCCTGCACGTCGCCGGAGGACGCGTCGTACCAGTCCGCCGGGAACCGCACGTCCCGTGCATCGCTCATGACGCAGGCATCCAGGTGCTCGGCCAGCGCGCGCTGCAAGGCTGCCGCGCCGCCGCCCGACGCGGACTCCCGGACGGCCCGAAGGTGGGGCTGACCGGTATCGAGACGCGCCGCCAGCTCCCCATCCGACAGCTCGGGCCGGGTGGGCAGGAACCGCAGCCGCAGCAGGCGTTCGCGGATCTCGGGGTCCATCGGCTTCACAGCCAGTGCGCGACCGGCCAGAGGGTCGCCGAACGCGAGAACGGCGCGTCCAGCAACGCCTCGGTCTCCTCGATCGGGTCGTGGCCGTACCGGCGCACGAATTCCGCCTCGATCCGCTGCTCCAACTCCGTCGGGCCGTCCAGTGGCAGGCTGACCCACCGGTTGCCCAGCCGGGCGCTCTCGCGCACGGCCAGGCAGATCTCCCAGTCCCGGAGGCCGTTCCGGGCGCCGTAGGGAGGCGCGCCCTCCTCGGTGATCGCCCGGTGCAGGCCGACCAGGATGCTCGCCTTCGCGACGTCGTCGGGATCGCCGATGCCATAGCGGCTGAAGGGGTTCTCCCACACCAGCGGCGGATCGAGGTCGACCCGCATGGCGTCCAGCACCCGCTCGCCGCCAGCCTCCCGGTAGTGCTCGGTGATCTCCGTCGTGCGGCCGTCGCGATACAGCGTGACCCGATTGCCGCTGACGTGGCCGCGGGTCCCCTCGACGTCCCAGCCAACCGGGAACGCGTGGCGGGCCGACGGGAAGATCCGCGGCGGCTTCTCGAACAGGCAGACCACCCCGCCCGCGAACTTCACCAGCCCGTGGTCCCACTGCACGGTCGACTCTGGCTCTCCGCCGTAGGCGACGTACGGCTCGGTCTTCACCTCGCCGCAGTAGCCGAGCACTTCGGTGGCATCGGCTCCCAGCAAGGCGCGAACCCCGCTGAAGCCGTGATACTGCCCGGTCAGGTAGCGCAGGCGAGCGTGCGTGAGCTCGCCCAGGAGGCCGGCGTCGATGACCATTCGCTTCGTCCGCTCCACTGGCCACAGCCACACCTGTTCGGCGGTCTCCCACAGCACACCCGACTGCCGGCACGCGTCCTCGATGGCCGCGGCGTACCGCCGGGTCAGCGCGATCGGCACCTCGGTGATGACGTGGGCGCCGTGACGGGCCGCGGTCAGTGCCATCACGACGTGGGAGTCCTTGGGCGCCAGGCTCAGCACCACGTCCGGACTCTCGGCGGCGAACAGGTCCGCCTGACTCCGGAAGCGGGCCGGCAACGGGTAGAGGGCAGCGATCTCGGCGAGCACCTCGGCGCTGCGGTCACAGACGGCTGTCAGCTCATAGTGGTCGGTCAGGCGGGCGATCGTCGCCAGAAAGTGGCGGGCGCGCGAGCCGGGACCGGCCCCCAGGCCGATGACTGCGATGCGCAGCCGCTTCATGGGGCTAGGCTCTGCCCTGCCGGCGATCGCGGGCAGGCATCGCCCGCGTCGCGGTTACGCTACGTCCAGGGTCTTCCGGTCCAGCCGGTACCACGACACATCACCGTCATCGAGGACTCCGCGAATGGGAGAGCCGTGCTTCGATCGCCTCGAAGCGCTGGTTCGCCGCGGCAACGAGGTCGGCGAGTCTCTGCGGAAGCTCCAGCACCTCGCGGGTCAGCAGGCGAACGCGCAGCGCCTCTACCCACTCCGGGTGCTCGTCCAACACGCGAACCAGATCCTGGATGGAGTTGATCGTCATCGCGGTAGCCATCAGATACCTCAGCGTGGCGCGGCACGTGCGTTACAGATCGCCGTGAACGTCGGGCAGGTAATATAGCGCTTTCCGCCAGATTTCCGAAAGGAGCTCTCGCGATCGTACGGATGATCGCCTTCGAACCAAGCCGGCGTCGCGTGGCACCATTGAGAACATGATTCGCGTCGCGATCTACGGTGCCGGATCGTTCGCCAACTCGTGCCGGATCCCGAACCTGCGATGCATCGACGGAGTCCGCATCGTGGCGGTGTGCGACGTCGACCCGCAGGCTCGCGAGGCGACCGCGCGGCGATTCGCCATTCCCCGCGCGTACGCCGACGCCGGCCGGATGCTGGAAGCCGAGACGATCGACGTGCTCTATTCACTCGTGAATGCGGCCGACCGCACCGACGTCGAAGCGCGCGCTGCGGCGCAGGGCATCCACCTGTTCAGCGAGAAGCCGCAGGCGCTGTCGATGAAGGTCGCCCGCGCCATTGACGCTGCCGTGCGCCGCGCGGGGGTGCTGAGCACCGTCGGCTTTCGTGAGCGCTACCGCCCGCTGTTTCAGGAGGCCCGCCGGCTCCTCGCCGGACGCAGGATCATCCACATCAACTTCCTCTCCGAGGGGACCACCGGGGCACGGGATCCGGAGCGTCTCAGGGTCGGCGTCGATGGATCCGAGGAAGGTCGCGACAGCTTCACGCGAACCGGCGGGAGCGGGCTGGGCTGGGGAGTGCACGCGCTCGACTGCGCCCGCTACATCAGCGGCTTGAACGTCGAGACGGCGCAGGCCTTCTACTACCATCCGCCCGGCTACCGGCAGCCGCTGTCCTACTGCTACCACTTCCGCATGACCGGCGGCGCGACGATGACGATGACCCTGGTGGACGGCGTCGGCACCGCGCCCCCTGGCAACTGGTTCACGGTCCTGTACGAAGGCGGCCACCTTGCCCTGCACGGCTATGACCGCATCGAGCGGGACGGCGTCACGGTCTTCCGCGGCGAGCCGTTCGATCCGTGGGCGGCGCAGGACCGGGCGTTCGTCGAGGCGTTGCGGACCGGGGATCCGTCACTCGTTCTGAGCGACTACCATGACGGTCTGGCGACGCTGGCGCCGGTGCTGGCCGGCTGGGAGTCGGCGCGCCGGGGCGGGCAGTGCATGGACGTGGCGGCGTTCAGTGAAGAGTGATGTTTACGGTTGGGCTTCTTCAAGCCGGCTGCCGCTCGTAGCGCTCGACCTCGATCTAATCCTCTCGCGCTTGCGCCTGGGCGACGTCGTAGGCCGCCTGCAACCGTATCCAGGTCTCCGTCGTCGAGCCGAAGGCCTTGGCCAGCCGGATCGCCATGTCGCCCGAGATCCGCACACGGCCGTTGACCAGGTTCGAGAGCGCCTGACAGCTCACGCCCAATACCCTCGCACCCTCGGTGACGCTGAGGCCGAGCGGCTCCAGGCAAGACACGCGCACTGCCTTGCCGGGATGCGGGGGGTTCTTCATCGGCATCGCCGGACGCGTCCGTGCGGGCTGAACCGGATCAGGCCGCCTCGTCGACGGTCACGGTGAGGCGCTTTCCCAGCCGGCGAAGGGCGCGGTCGATCGTGGCCGCCTTGGTGGCATGGTCGGGATTCAACATCCGCCTGACTTCGCTCTCGGCCACATCAAGGTCGCGGGCCAAGCGGCGTTGTGACATGCCTGTCTCCCGAAACGCTTCGTAAAGCGCTGCCTTCAGAGCTATGGGTACTGGGGGAACCACCAAGTGCCACTGTTTGCCGACGCGTGATGGCTCGGGCAGCCCATTGCCCTCCCTCATCGTGGTGGCGATCAGCTCCCGCAGCAGATCCCTGGCTTCTCCCAGCGCCTCCTCCAGCGTGGCGCCATCCGTCGCTCCCCATCCGAAATCCGGGAACGAAACGACGTAGCGACCGTCCTCGTCCCTTTCGACTTCGGCGGGAAAGTTGTAGGTGTCAGACATGGGGTCAATCCTCCAGGCGGGCATCTCGGGTCGCTGCCTCTAGAAGTCGTTTCTGTCGATTCCGAGGTCTGCGAGCATCTTGTTGAGCAGCCCCTTGCCGATCTCCTTCTTCCGGTCCTTCACGGTCGTTCGGCGGTCGCCAGCGTACAGCGTTCCATGCGAACCGGGCCCTTCGGAAGCGACGAAGCGCACCTCCAGATCCTGTTCCCTCGCCCATGTGCGAACCTTCGCAATGAACTGCCGCCCGTTGATGTCGCATCGTACCGCGCCGCTGCGCGTCGAGGATAACCGCGTACATTATTGAGCGCAACGGACGAAAGGTCAGCTCGAACAGAAGGTCGTGCGACGTCTTCCCGTCTACGGCCTTCATCAGTCGGCTCGGCGCCACCCATGGTGGTACGCTCACAAACGGATGTACATGATCCGCCGTTACCGCTCCCCGCAGTTCCCGAAGGCTTCGCCAAAGCGTGAAGGCTTCCGCCCTCCCAGAAGGGGACAGTGATGGGAGCGGAACCGCAGTGGCGCGCACCCAGATCGGGCTGGCAGGGAGGGACCCCGGACCGCGAGACCGGCGCGCTGCGCTGGGACCCCGCGGACGGCGCGCTCTCACTGGCGTTTCCGCAGGCGGACTGGACGGCGTTTCGGTCGCTGCATCTCGACCTGTCTTCACCCCGCCGGACCGCCGAGCGCATCCTGCTGGAAGTCCTGGACCCCGGCGGGGCCTGTCTGGGGTCGACCACCTTCTGCGTGGACTGGACGGGCGACAATCCGATGCGGCTGTGGTTGGACAACATGGAGCCGCGCGGTCCGCGCGACCGCTGGGCGGCGGTGGCGGGCATCCGTCTGTCGCGCCGGAAGGCGGGCATGTGGCCGACGGAGCTCATCACAGGCGCCGTGGCCTGTTCCGCGGACGCGCCCCGGTGGGACGTCAACGAGAGCGACACCGTGATCGAGCTCGGCTGGCACGAACAGGGCGTCCGGCCGTCCGAGTGGCGCGTCGTGCGCGACGCCACCTCGGTGCCGACCGGCACGGTCTTCTACCGGGCACCGCAGCCGGGCACCGACCACCGGCCCGCCCGCGAGCTCCCGCGGGGACGGCCGGCCGAGCTCGCGAACGGCGGTCCCACGCCGTGGCTGGGCTTCGGGTTCCTGCAGGCAGACGAGCCCGGCCGCCTGACGCTGGAGCGCCGGTTCGACCTGCCGGTCGGCGAGTACCGGGAGATCATGGCGAAGCTGCTGTGGGACCGCGACGCGGAGCTCGAAGTCACCGCACTGGTGGATGACGGCCGTCCGGTCACGATCACCGGCGGCGAGCGCGGACGGGAGGGATTCGGCCAGTGGATTACCTTCGGCGCCGACCTGGGGGGCGCGCGCATCCTGCGGTCGGTCCGTGTCGCGGTTGCCGAAGGCCCGGACCGGCGCGTCGAGGGGCGCGAGATCGGCGCGAACCTGTTCTGGATCCTGCTGCGCCGGCCGAGCGCGCTGGACGACATGCCGCTGCGGACGGTGACGGTGCGCCTCCAGCACACCGAAATCTGGCCGCTCGATCCGAGCGCGACGGCGCGGCGGGAGGTGCCCTCGGTGCCGTTCGCCGAGCCCCCGGACTCCACCACGCCCGTCGGAGACCCGCTGTCCGACGGGATGCCCTTCGGCTTCCTCATCCGCCGCGACGAGCTGCCCGCGCTCAGGCAGCGGGCGCTCGGCCCGCAGAGAGCGATCTTCGACCAGATACGGGCCGAGGCGGACCGCGGCATCGCCACGGAGCTGACCGACCGCAACTACTACGGCACGCTGTTCGGCGGCGGGATCGGCCATCCCAAGGGCCTGCGCGGCGCCGGCATGCGCGTGTACGCGCCGGTGGTCGCCGCCACCCACCTGATCACCGGCGAGGAGCAGTACGCCGTCGCCGTCCGCCGCTGGATCCTGCGCGCGGCGCACAGCGACGACTGGCGCGCCGAGCACGGCGGCTGCCTGGACCGGCCGCAGGCCGGCGAGAGACTGCCCTACTGGGACAGCTTCATCGGCTGGCATCCGCGCGGCTTCGCGGGCTCGCTGAACCATCCCTTCTGGATCGCGGACGCCGCCCACGGCATCGCCATCGCCTACGACATGCTGTACCACTGCTTCAGCCCGGAGGAGCGGCGGACGGTCGAGGACTCCTTCGCCCGGCTCGGCATCTACCTGCTGGCCGACAAGCTGCGCGAGCAGCACTCGTTCTACAGCAGGATGAACCAGGGCGTCCTGTTCGCGCTGCCGCTGCTGATGCAGACCGCCTTCCTGATGCGGCGTGACGACCGCTACGGCGAGCTGTACCGGTTCGCCGTGCAGTTCGTGGAGGAGTTTGGCCGCACGCCGTGGAACGCCGAGGGCGTCTGCGGCGAGGGGCCCGGGTACGGCGTCGGCACCGTCGGGCTGTACGTCGAGGCCCTGTCGGTCCTGGCCGCCTGCCGCGGCACCGAGATCGCGGAGGTGATGCCCGAGCCGCTTCCCCGCGTGCTGGAGTACCTCACGCACATGCGCTCCACCTGGGACGTGCCGGGTTTGGACGGGCGGCCCCACTTCCTGGGGCTCAGCGACGGCAGCGAGGCCGAGTGGATCGGCCCGGACGTGCTGGCCTTCTTCGCCGGCCGGTTGCGCGACCCGGTGGCGCGCTACTTCTGGGAGGAGCGCTTCGGCGCCGGCACGGCACCCGCCAGCCTGCCGGCGCTGCTGCACCTGGAGGCAGGTCACTCTTCGAGTGGGGCTCGCTCCGTTCGCCCTGCCGCGCCCGAGCTGCCGCCCGCCGCCGTCTACCGCGATCAGCCGATGGCCTTCCTTCGCACCGGGTGGCGCACCGGCGACAGCCTGGTCATGCTCAACAACATCCGCGAGATCACCGGGCACGGCCACCGGGACCGGCTCAGCGTGATCTTCGAGTACGGAGGCGAGCAACTCCTCCTGGACCCGGGCATGATCGGCTACGCCGACCCCTCGGGCGCCCTCTACAAGGGCAGCGCCTGCCACAACACGATCACCTTCGGCGGCCGCGACCAGCGCGGCGGGCTGGTCGCCTACGACACCGCCATCACCGACTTCCTGACCACCTCCGGCGACCGCTGTCCGGGAGATCCCGCCGGCATCGACTGGGTCACGGCCGACGCGACGGCCGTGTACGAAGGAGCGCGGCGCGTGCGCCGCCACGTCGTGTTCCTCAGACCCTGCGTGGTGCTGCTGCTCGACGACGTGGCGACGGAGCAGCCCGAGGAGGCGTGGCTGAACTTCACCGTGCTCGGCCCGCTGCGGATGGAGGGGAGCCGGGCGGTGTCCGAGACGGGGCGCAACCGGCTGACCCTCGCCACGGTGGCGGACCACCCCGTGTCCACCGAGACATCCCTGTGGGGTACCCACTGGTCCACGGTGCCGTCATACCGGATCGGGCGGCGACTGCCCGCGGCCAGGCGCGCGGTGCCGTTGACCGTACTCGCGGCAGCGCCGGCGGCGGGGCCGGCGCCTGCCGCGGAGACGGCCGCCGGGCCCGGCTGGATCGGCGCGCGGGTCCGGTGGATGGATGGCGAGGGCGTGCATCGCGAAGAGTTGTGCTGGCGGCGGACCACCGAAGAGGCCGGCGAGACCGGCGACGGCGCCTTCGGCATCGTCACCGACGCGGAGGCCGCGGTCGTCCGAAGGAAGGCGGATCGCGTGCGCGGCGCCATGCTGCTGCGCGGCTCCAGCCTGTCGGTCGGCGGGCGAGCCGTCGCCCTGCCCTCCGAGCGGCACGACACCGCCCTGCGGGGCGTCACCGGAGTGTCTTGATGCGCTATCGGAAGCTGGGCAGGACCGGCCTTGAATGCTCGGAGATCGGGCTCGGAGCCGCGCAGATCGGCATTCGCTCGGTCCCGGCGTCAACCGCCGAGCACGTGCTCCGCACGGCGCTGGAGGTCGGCGTCAACTTCATCGACACCGCCGCCATGTACGGTGAGAGCGAGACCAGGATCGGCCGCTACCTGCCGCAGGACGCCGACGTGATCATCGCCACCAAGTGCGGCGACTACGAGGTGCTGGAGGACGGGACGCCGCGGATCGTCGTCGACTACTCGCCGGCATCGATCCTGAGGATCGTCGACGAGAGCCGGCGGCGTCTCGGCCGGGACGTGCTGGACATCGTGCTGTTCCACGGGCTGCCCCGCGGCGACTACGACGCCGACGCGGCCTTCGACGCGTTGCTGGAGGCGAAGTCTCGCGGCTGGGCGCGCTTCGTCGGAGTCTCCGGCGACGGTCCCGCCGCCGCCATGGAGGCACGCCGGCGGCCGCTGGATGCGCAGGAGCTCACCTACAACATCCTCTATCAGGAGGCCGACCGGGACCTGCTGCCGGCCCTGCGCGAGCGCGGGATGGGGGTGATCGTCAAGCGGCCCATCGCCAACGCCGCCTACCTGAGCGCGGAGCGCCCGGCCGCCGGGTTCGGCGAAAGCTGGGACCTCGCGCAACGGTTGGGACTACGAGAGCTGGCCGGTGAGATGCCGCTGGTCGAGCTCGCGCTGCGTTTCACCCTGTCGCGGGCCGACGTCAGCACCGCCATCGTCGGCACCACCGACCCCCGCCACCTGCGGACCAACGCGTTGATCTCCGACGGCACCCCGCTGCCAGCCGACACGCTGGCCAGGATCAGGGACGCCTACGACGCTCGGGTTCGGGGTTGACCTGGTCGGGTGTCCGGGACGTGTCCGGCCAGCCGCGGCGGGTCTGCTCGCGGGCGCGGATGAAGCGGATCGCCTTGTCGAAGCTGGCCAGGAATCCGCCCATGTCCTCTTCGAAGATCATGATCGAGTGGCGCTCGAAGTTGGCATCGTCCCCGCGCTTCTTGCTCTCCACCACGTTGAGATAGATATCGCCCGCCCGGTTTTCCTTCACGTTGAAGAAATAGGTGCGATTGCCGACCGTCGTTCGGCTCGAAAAAAGCTCGCCTCGTTGACCCACGGTACAACCGTAGCACGCCGGGCACGATGTTGACAGGAGCACGGGGCGGGCCTACCGTGGACGGGCGTCGCGCCTGTCGTATAACGGTCAATACCCAAGCCTTCCAAGCTTGAGATGGCGGTTCGATTCCGCTCGGGCGCTTCGGCCGATGAGCCGCAGAACGGAGAACGCTCCCTTCCAATGCCTGCGCTGCGGCGCCGACGTGCAGCCGTCGACCGACGGCAGCTACCGCAACCACTGCCCGTTCTGCCTGTACTCCCTGCACGTCGACCTGGAGCCCGGTGACCGCCGCAGCCGCTGTGGCGGGCTGATGCAGCCGGTCGGACTGCGCCGCAGCGGCCGACGGCCGCAGCTCGTGCACCGCTGCAGCCGTTGCGGCGGGGTCAGGGTCAACCGCGTGGTCGAGATCGGCCGCCAGCCCGACTCCGTCGACGTGCTTGTCACCCTGCCCCCGGACGACGGTCCGGGCGACGGCCGCGGGCGCCGCTGACATGAACCAGCGTCTCCATGTCACGCAGAACCGGGTGTGCTCCTGGGAGTACGCCTCCGACCATTCAGACGCGGATGCGGCCGATGTCGAGCTGGACGTCCTGGTCACCGGTCCCGACGGCCGGGAGCTGACGATACCGGCATTCCAGGCCGGCGCGGGGCGTTGGGGCGTGCGCTATGCCTCGCCGGCGGTGGGCCGGCACCGGTTCGTCACCCGCTGCTCGGACCCCGGCGACGCGGCGCTGCACGGCCGCACCGGCGTGATCGAGGTCGAGCCGGCTCCCGATGAGGCCAACCCGCTCTACCGGCACGGGCCGCTGCGGCGCGTGGAGCCCGGTGCCCGCCATCTGCGGCATGCCGACGGGACGCCGTTCCTGTGGCTGGCCGATACCTGGTGGATGGGGCTGGTGCATCGCCTGCGCTGGCCGGAAGACTTCCAGCGGCTGGCCGCCGATCGCGCCGGCAAGGGCTTCTCCGTCGCGCTGCTGGTCGCCGGCCTCTACCCGGACATGCCGCCGTTCGACCCGCGTGGCGCCAACGAGGCCGGCTTTCCCTGGAGCCAGGACTTCGCGGCGCTCAATTCCGCCTGGTTCGACGCCGCCGACCGGCGCATCGAGCACGTGGTCGAGCTGGGCATGGTGCCGGCCATCGTCGGCTCCTGGGGCTACTTCATGCAGTTCGCCGGCGCCGGGGTGCTGCGCCGGCACTGGCGCAACCTGATCGCCCGCTACGGCGCCTGGCCGGTGGTGTGGTGCATCGCCGGCGAGGCGCTCATGCCCTTCTACGCCTCGGAGCTGTGGGGCGACCTGCACCGCGCCCGGATGGCCCCCGCCGAACCGCCCTCGAAGCGGCTGCTCGAGCACCAGCGCGCGGCGCGCGCCGAGTGGACGTCCATCACTCGTTACGTTCGCTCCGCCGATCCGTACCGCCGCCCCGTCTCCATTCATCCCAGCTCCGGAAGCTGGTCGCTCGACCTGGTGGAGGACGCGTCGCTGCTCGACCTCGACATGGCGCAGTGCGGCCTGCATGACGTGATCACGGCGGCGCGGGTCATGCAGGAGCTCGATGCCCGCCTGGACGCCTCCCCCCGCCTGCCGCGGCTGCTCGGCGAAGGCTGCTACGAAGGCGAAGGCGGCTGGAACTGGGAGAACGTGCAGCGCCTGCTGTTCTGGGGATCGATGCTCCGCGGCGCTGCCGGCCACACCTACGGGGCCAGCGGCATCTGGCAAGTGAACACCCGCGAGGAGCCGTTCGGCCACGACCCGAGGGTGTTCGGCGACGCGTTCGACGACGATCCGTGGGACGTGGCGATGGGGTTCCCCGGTTCCGCCCAGGTGGGGCTGGGCAAGCGGCTGCTGGAACGCTATCGCTGGTGGCGGTTCGGTCCGCATGCCGAGTGGATCACGTGGGTGGGCGGGCACTACTACGACCCGCTCGCGGCAACGCTCAAGCCTCTGGCGGCGGGGATCCCGGGCGAGGTGCGCGTGATCTTCGTCCCCACCCGCTGTATCGTCACGGTCTGCGGGACGAGCCGGGCGCCCGCTACCGGGCGTCGTGGTTCGACCCGCGCCGCGGCAGCGAGCACGATGGCGGGACGGTCGCGCCGGATGACGAGGGCCGCTGGCAGCCGCCGCGGCCGCCGATCATTCAGGACTGGGTGCTGGTGCTCGAGACGGCGGAGGCGAGGGTGGATCGATGACCGGAGCGGATCGCGACGGCGGAGGGTTCCTGCGCGAACCCCTGCCTACGCCGGCAGCGTGGGACGGAACCGAACTGGCCGGGAGCGACGACTGGGTGATCGAATTGTCGCCCGCGCATGCGGCGGAGCTGGCCGCGGCCGGAGCCGCCGCGCGCCGGGCGACAAACGGAGACATGCCGTTCGCGGTGACGCGCCGCGACTTCCCGCTGCCGACCGTGGCCGGGCTCTGCGAGGACATCGCCGGACGCCTGGAAGGGGGGCGCGGCGTCGTGCTGCTGCGCGGCTTCCCGGTCGCCGAGCACACCGACCGGGAGCTGGAGCTGCTGCTCTGGGGGCTGGGCACCCACCTCGGCGCCGCCGAGCCGCAGGACCGCGACGGGCTGCTCCTGCACCGCGTGCAGGACACCGGCCGCGACATCGGCGACGGTGACGTCCGCTACTTCCAGACCAGCCGCGACCTGACCTTCCACAACGACGGCGCCGACGTCTTCATGCTGCTGTGCGTGCGCACCGCCGCGCGCGGCGGACGCAGCCGCATCGTCTCCAGCGTCGCCGCCTTCAACCGCATCGTGCGCGAAGCTCCCGATCTGGCCGTAGTCCTGCAGCAGCCGTTCCACTTCGACCTGCGCGGCCAGCAGCCCGCCGGCGCCCCGCGGGTTCAGATTGTGCCCATCTTCAACTTCCACCGGGGACGGCTCTGCACGCTCTACAAGCGGCAGTACATCGACTCCGCGCAGCGCTTCGCGGAGGTGCCGACGCTCTCCTCCGAGCAGCGGGCGGCGCTCGACCTGCTGGACGCGGTCTGCGACGAGCTGGCCCTCGAGTTCGCGATGCATCCGGGGGATGTGCTGGTCGCCAACAACTACGACGTCCTGCACGCCCGATCCGCCTTCGCGGACGCAGGCGGCGACGCCGGCCGGCTGATGCTGCGTCTGTGGCTCAGCCTGCCGGGCGGCCGCCCGCTGCCGCCCGCGTTCGCGGGCACCCGCGAGTTCCAGCACAGCTACGCCCGCCACCGGGCATGGGACAAGGCTGCTCGGAAGCAGGGGGCTGCTCGGAAGCAGGGGGCCGCTCAGCAGCGAATCTGATCCGCCATCATCTCCGCGACCGCCTGCGAGGTGATGAAGGAGCGGTGGCGGGCCAGCGGCCAGCGTGGCAGGTCGCAGGCCCCGCTGACGTCCTGACAGGTGATGTGGTCGGGAACCGGCAGGCCAACGCAGCCAAATCGCCCCAGGCGCGGGTAGCGATTCATCATCAGAATCCGTGCGGCGGGAAGGATCCGGTCGCGCGGGTCGTAATAGACGACCGTCCGCTCCGCAAGCCGGTGCATCTGGTCGAACCGGTAGCTCCGGCCGGCATCGCCGCGGCTGGTCAGGGTGACGCCGCCGGAGCGGATCGATTCCTGCGGCACGTCGGCGCCGGCCAGCAGGCAGCTCCGGAACGGAGGCCGATCGTGCCCGTCCGCGACCGCCCGGGCGATCATGCCGGCCAGCAGGTGATGGCCGAACGACTGCACCAGCAGGTGCAGCCGGCCGCCGGCGGCATCGCGTAGCGCCGCCAGCAGACCGGACCCCCGCGCGAAGAAGGCGTCCCCGGACGCATACGCCTCGTCATCCTCCGACCACGGCCAGCCGCGGTCCGGCCAGGAGAAGAAGACGATCACCCCCACCGGTCCCCGCGGTCCGGCGACGTAGCGGTCGTGGAGCTCGCGCAGCAGTCCCAGCCGCAGCCCCGGCAGCCACAGGCGGTGGCCGTGGATGAAGAACAGCACGTCGCGGTGCGCGTCGCCCTGCCGCCCCAGGTCCGCGCGGACGGCCGCGCACAGGGCGTCGGCCTGCAGCGGCGCCGGCCGGTGTTCGCGGCGGCTCAGCGCCGCGAACGGCACCGCCGCGTGACGGATCGCGCCCGTGGGGTCCGGCCGCGGATGCCACGCATCCACTCTGCCGTCCGGCCGAACGCGCCGGTTGGTGACGAGGTGGTGCGCGAGATCCGGACGCCTGGGCGCGTGGCTCCTCAGACGGTGTTCACGCGGCGCCGGCGGCCAGGGCGTCCTGCCGCGGGTCCCACCGGGCGGTCTCCAGGTGGTGCAGCAGCGCGGCCGTGGCGCGCGGCGTTGCGACGCGGCGCAGCGCCTGCACGGCGTAGCCGCGCACGTAGTGGTCCTCCTCGTCCAGGGCCCGCTCCAGCGCCGGCACCGCGCCGGCGGCCGCGGGTCCCAGGCGGGCCAGCGACAGCGCGGCGTTGCGCCGCACGACCGCGTCCGCGTCCTCCATG
>JAPPKD010000307.1 GCA_028820215.1 Spirochaetaceae bacterium
CCGTCCGGCCCCCGCGACCGCGGCGGCCAGCGCCGCCAGGGCCAGCCCGGGCAGCCCGGTCTGGGCTTGGGCTACGGCGGCCGCAAGCAAGGGGCCGGCCCGCGGGCGCCGGCCATCGTCACTCGCGAACGGCGTGCCGAGCCCCTCGTGCCGCGCGTACGGGAACCACTCCATCGCCAGCACCATCGCCGCGCGGGAGAGGCAGGGGAACAGGATCAGGACGCCCGTCCGGTACCCGCCCGGCAGCGCGGTGAGCGCCGCCAGCTTGACCAGCAGCAGGCAGACCACGCCGACCACGGCGAACGCGCCCACGTGGGGATCGCGCAGGATCGCAAGGCGCCGCTCCCGGTCGAAGCCGCCGAGCAGGGCGTCGCAGGTGTCCATGAAGCCGTCCAGGTGGAGGGCGCGGGTGAGGGCGGCCAGCGTGGCCAGCAGCAGGGCGCTGTTCAGAAGCACCGGCAGGTGCAGCGCGCGCAGTGCCAGGTCGAGGAAGGCGAGCATTGCCCCCAGGAGCAGGCCGACCGCCGGGAACCAGGCAGGGGCGCGCGCGAGCGCGCCGGCCGCATCGGGAGGCGAGGCCGCGTCGCGCGGTGAGACCGGCAGGATGGTCAGGAAGCCGATCGCGGCTCGGAATGAGGCCAGCAACCGAGGGGGGCTCATCGCGAATCCGAGACGCCGGCCTCCGCGAAGGTGGCCATCTCCGCCAGGCACGCGGCCGCGGCCCTGACGATGGGCAGGGCCAGGAGGGCGCCGGTGCCCTCGCCCAGCCGCATCTCCAGGTCGAGCAGCGGGTCGAGGCCGAGGTGCGCCAGCACCGCGCGATGGCCCGGCTCGGCGGAGCGGTGGGCGGCGATCAGGTAGTCGCGCGCGGCCCCGCACAGGCCGCAGGCGAGCAGGGCGGCTGCCCCGGAGATGAAGCCGTCCAGCACCACGGCGCGGCCCCGGCAGGCGGCGCCCAGCACCACGCCGGCCAGCACGCCGATCTCGAAACCGCCCACCTTCGCCAGCACGCCGAGCGGGTCGCCTCGATCGGGAGCGTTGCACTCCAGCGCCCGGCGCACCACCTCCACCTTGCGGCGCAGCCCCTCCGGCGTGCGGCCGGTACCGGGGCCGGTGGTGTGCTCCGGCGCGGTGCCGGTCATCGCGGCGGTGATGGCGCTGGCCGCGGTGGTGTTGCCGATGCCCATGTCGCCGGTGGCGATCAGGTCCAATCCCGAGCCTGCCGCCTCGGCCGCGAGGTCAACCCCTGCCTGCAGGCAGCGCTGCGCCTGCTCCCGTGACATCGCCGGGCCGCGGCTGATGTCGCCGGTTCCGCGTCCGGCACGCACCGAGCGAAGGTCCGGATGATCCGGCAGGGCGTCCGCGGCGATGCCGGCGTCGGCCACGATCTGCCGAACGCCGAGCAGGCGCGCCATGACGCTGACCGCGGCGCCGCCGGCCAGGAAGTTGCGCACCATCTGCGCGGTGACCGCCTGCGGATAGCCGGTCACGCCCTGCGCGACCACGCCGTGGTCGCCGGCGGCGACAATCACGGCCGAGCCCCGGATGGCGGGCCGTTCGGTGCCGAAGATCCCGGCCAGCCGGATCGACACCTGCTCCAGCCGGCCCAGGCTGCCGGGGGGCTTGGTCAGGGTCAGGTGGCGCGCCTCGGCGCGCCGCCTGACGGCGGCGTCCGCCGGCTCGATGCGCGTGACGGTCTCGGCCAGCGTCATGGCCCGGCCATCGTCATCGCTCGGATCGGGACGCCGTGGGGCCCATCAGGCGGACGTGCGGCATGCCCGTGTCGCTCTCGTGCTCGACCACCGCCTCCACGCCGAACACTTCGCGGAAGCGCTGCAACGTGAACACCTCGGCCGGGGTGCCCTCGGCCACGACCTCGCCGTCCGAGATCAACGTCAGCCGGTCGCAGTAGCGGCTGGCCAGCCACACGTCGTGCAGGGCCACCACCGCCGCGACCTCGCCGCCCGCTACCTCGGAGCGGAGCGTCTCCATCGCCGTGAGCTGGTGCCGGAGGTCGAGGCTGGCCACCGGTTCGTCGAGCAGCAGGACACGCCCCTGCTGGGCGAGCGCCCGCGCCAGCAGCACCCGCTGGCGCTCGCCGCCGGAGATGCGGTCGAGCTGGCGGTGCTCGAACCGCTCGGTCTCCGTGCGGGCCATGGCCGCCCGCGCGATCCGCCGGTCGTCGGCTCCCTCCAGCGCGAAGCGGCTCAGGTGCGGGTAGCGCGCCATCAGCACCGTCTCCAGCGCCGTGAAGGGGTGGGCGGCCTCGTGCTGCGGGAGGTAGGCGACCTGCCGCGCGCGATCCCGCGCCGGGAGCTCGGACAGGTCGGCCGCTCCCAGCCATACCGACCCGGCGTCGGGGCGCAGCACGCCGGCCATCACCCGCAACAGCGTGCTCTTGCCGGCGCCGTTCGGGCCCACCAGTCCCGTCACCTGGCCCGCGAACGCCGCTAACGAAACCGAACGGAGCACGGGGGTCCCGCCGAGATGCAGCGAAACCCCGTGCGCCGCCAGTGCGGCCTCGCTCGCGGCCGTGGCGGAATCGGGTCGCGGACCCAGGGTCACGGCCCTCCGTAGGGCTCGAAGTCGCTGAAGGTCACGTCCCCGAACCGGTCCGGGTAGAGCAGCCGCGCCGTCTCCTCGATGCCGCGCACGTTCCAGTGCGACAGCGTCGTGTAGTGGCGGGGATCGGCGACGATCACCTGCTCGTTCGCGATCGCCGGCACCTCGGCCAGCGCGCGGGCGTCCAGCAGCTCGTCGCGCAGGTCGGTGCCGCCCGAGTCCGCCGGCTGCGTGATCAGGATCACGTCCGGGTTCATGGCCGCGATCGACTCCACGCTCACCGACTGGTGGCCGGCGATGCCGGCGCGTGCGGCCGCGTTGACGCCGCCGGCCGTCTCGATGATGCCGCCTTCGGTCGAGCCTTCGCCGGCCGCGCTGGTGGTCTCTCCCCAGCGGGCGATGGACAGCACCGAGAGCCGGGACGAGTCGCCGGGCGCGGGCACCCGCTCGGTGACCACGGCCAGGCGGCGCTCGATCTCGGCGACCAGCTCCAGGGCGCGCTCCTCGACCCCGAGCAGATAGCCGAGCAGCAGGATGTTGGGAATGTTGCCGGCGGCCGAGCTCTCCAGCGCGGAGCGCACCACCGGCACGCCTGCCTCCTTGATCAGGGCGACCAGGTCCGCATTGGTGTACTTGGAGACCACCACGATGTCGGGCTTGGCGGCCAGCACGTTCTCGACCCCGCGCTTGACCGTGTGCATGCCGGCCACCTGGTCGGCGACGTTGGAATAGGTCGGTTCCGCGGTGAATGGCCCCACGCCCGCGAAGCGGTCGCGCGGGACGATCGCGAGCAGCATCTCGTCGTGGCCGAGGGACAGGGCCAGTATCCGCTGCGGCGGCGCATCCAGGCTGACCACGCCTTCGGTGGTCTCGACCGCTCGCGGCCAGCCGCGGTTCTCCACGTCGACGATGCCCGGCACCGCCGGGTAGTCGGGCGGCGTCTGTGCGGCCGCGTCCAGTGCGAACGCCGCCAGCAGTCCGGCGGCGGCGATCCGTACGATCTTCCTCAAGATATCCATGATTCCTCCATGCATGGTTTTAGGGTTCGCTACAGCAGTCCTGCCCGCGCCTTGTGGCGGGCCAGCAGGAACAGAAAGAACGGCGCTCCGACCAGAGCGGTGATGATGCCGACGCGCACCTCGGCCGGCGCCACGGCCAACCGGGCGACGGTGTCGGCCGCGAGCAGGAACACCGCGCCGCCGAGCGCGCTCAGCGGGACCAGCACGCGGTGGTCGGCGCCGGTGATGAGCCGCAGTGCATGCGGGACGATCAGCCCCACGAACGCGATCGTGCCGGAGAACGCCACCGCCGTGCCGGTGATCAGCGACGCGGCCAGCAGCAGGACGGTGCGGGTCAGCCCCACGCGGACGCCGAGCGCGCGCGCTTCCTCCTCGCCGACCATGAGCAGGTTCAGGTCGCGCGACAGCAGCACCGCGACCGCCAGCCCGGCCAACACGAGCGGCGCGGCCAGCCGCACGTGCGTCCAGCGCGATGCGTCCAGGCCGCCGGCGAGCCAGAAGATCATCTCGCGCTGCGCGCCCAGATCGGCGGTGAACAGCACGATCGCGGAGATGATCGCGGCCAGGAACGCGCTCACCGCCACGCCGGACAGCAGCAACGCCGCCATTGAGAAGCGGCCGCCGGCAGAGGCGACCGCGAACACCAGTGTCAGGGCGCCGGCGGCGCCCGCGAAGGCCATGGCGGGCAGCGCCAGCGGCGTGGCCGCCTGCGCGCCCAGGGCGATGGCCACCACCGCCCCCAGCGCCCCGCCGGTGGATACGCCGATGATGCCGGGGTCGGCCATCGGATTGCGGAACAGCCCCTGCATGACGGCGCCGGCGACGCCCAGGGCGGCGCCGACGATCATCGCCAGGGCGATGCGCGACAGCCGGATCGACTCGACGATGGCGCGCTCGGCGTCGGTGGCCTCCAGGATGCGGATGCCGATCTGCTCCAGCAGGATGGCGGCGGTGTGGGAGAGCGGGATGGCGTACGGGCCGACGGCGGCGGCCGTGACGATCAGGGCCGCGGCGGCGGCGGCCAGCAGCGCAACGCCGCCCGCCAGCCGCGCGACGACCGGCGACCGTGATCCGTTCGGCGAGCGAATCGCCTCTTTTCCCCGCACCAGAGCTCCTTCGCCGCCCTGCGTCCGGGGTTCGCCGCCGAAACGGACCTGTCCCCCCTGGATGGGGGACAAGGCTCGACCTGAGGCGCTCCCTGAGCGGAGAGCGGCCACTCAGCCTTGCCCGGCAGGTCTCCTGGCTCCCGGATCATCGCCTGTCCCGCGCCTTCCCATCCCCGTCCATGGGGACAGTGGCATCAAGCGGGCGGCTTGCCGGTCACAGTGGCGCCACCGCAGCGGATTCTCACCGCTTTCCCTGTTCGGCCTTCGCTTCCGAAGGCACCGGGCAAGGTCTGCCTTTCGTAACTGTTCGCAGCTGAGCCTAGTGGCCCCGCGCGACCGGTGTCAAACGAGGGTCAGGAGGAGGCCTTTTTCTGCCGCGTGGTGCGCTTGCTGCTGGCCGCGCTCTTGCGCCGGTTCGCGCCTCGTGCCGGGCGCTTGGCAGGTCCGCGCTCGCGGCGAAGCTGCAGCAGCTCGGCGGCCCGCTCCGGCGTGATCGTCTCCACCGCGTCGCCGGTACGGAGCGAGGCGTTGGTCTGGCCGTCGGTGACGTACGGGCCCCAGCGGCCCTCCTTGATCACCATCGGCTGGCCGGTCGCGGGGTCGTTGCCCAGCTCGCGCAGCGGCGGCTGCGCAGCGGCCTGCCGGCGGCGTCCCTTCGGCTGCGCCAGGATCGCCAGGCACTCGTCCAGGGTGACGGTGAACATCAGCTCCTCGGATTCCAGCGTGCGGCTGTCCGACCCCTTCTGGATGTACGGCCCGTAGCGTCCGTTCTGGGCGGTGATCGGCGTGCCGTCGGCGGGGTCCGTCCCGACCGTCCGGGGCAGCGTCAGCAGCTTCAGGGCATCGGCCAGTTCGATGCTGTCGAGCGTCATCGACTGCAGCAGCGACGCGGTCTTCGGCTTCTTCTTGCCGGTGTCCCCGGCGGTGCCGACCTGCACGTACGGTCCGAAGCGGCCGGCGCGGGCGATCACCGGCAGGCCGGTGTCCGGATCCTCCCCGAGCACGCGATCGTCGTCGGGCTTGTCGATCAGCTCCAGGGCCGCCTCCACGGTCAGCTCGTCGGGGGGGATCTCGCCCGGGATGGTGGCGCGCTGCGGGCCGCGCTCCACGTACGGTCCGAAGCGGCCCACGCGCGCCACGATGCCGGAGCCGCTGCCGTCGGTGCCGATCGCCACGGAGTTCACCTCGCGCGCGTCGATCAGGGCCAGACGGTCGGACACCATCGCCTTGAGGCCCGGAGCCTCGGGCTCCGCCGCCTTCGCGCCGGAGTTCCCGCCGTCCGGCGCGCCTTCGTCCGCGGGCGCCGGCACTTCGGCGCCGAAGTAGAAGCGGCGCAGCCACGGCTGCACGTCCTCGTCACCGGTGGCGATGCTGTCCAGCTCATCCTCCATGCGCGCGGTGAAGGTGTAGTCGACCAGGTCGGAGAAGTGCTGCTCCAGCAGCCGCACGACCGAGAACGCGGTGAAGGTGGGAACCAGCGCGGTGCCCCGCTTCCAGACGTAGCCGCGGTCCTGGATGGTGTTCATGATCGACGCGTAGGTGGACGGCCGGCCCACGCCCAGCTCCTCCAGCCGCTTGACCAGCGAGGCTTCCGTGTAGCGGGCGGGGGGCGAGGTCTCGTGGCCGGCCGGCTCGAGCCCTTCGAGGCCGAGCCGGTCGCCGTCGGCGACCGCCGGCAGCGGCCGCTCCGTATCGCCGCTCGCCCGCGCCGCGGCGCCGCCCTCGGCGTCGGTGCCCTCGGAATACACGCGGCGGAAGCCGTAGTGGCTGATCGTGGTGCCGGCCGCGGTGAACTCGGCGTCGCGCCCGTCGGCGGCTGCGCCGGCCACCCGCACCTGCACCGTGCTTCCGATGGCGTCGGTCATCTGCGAGGCGACCGTCCGCTTCCAGATCAGCTCGTAGGCCCTCGCCTCGTCGCGCGACAGGGAGCCGCGCAACTCCTCCGGGGTGCGGAAGCGGTCGCCGGCCGGCCGGATCGCTTCGTGCGCCTCCTGGGCGTTCTTGACCTTCTTGGCGTAGCGGCGCGGCGAGTCCGGCAGGTAGTCGGCCCCGAATCGCTGCACGATGGCGTCGCGCGCGGCGTTCAGGGCCGCCTGCGAGAGGGTGGTGCTGTCGGTGCGCATGTAGGTGATGTAGCCCTTCTCGTACAGCGACTGCGCCACGCGCATCGCGGCCGTGGCCGACATGCGCAGCTTGCGGCCCGCTTCCTGCTGGAAGGTGGAGGTCATGAACGGAGCCGCCGGCCGCCGGCGGTACGGTTTGCGCTCCACGCCGCGAACGCGGAACTCCGTTTCCTTCAGCCCCTCAGCGAGCGTGCGGGCGGCGCTCTCGTCCAGGTGGACGGTGTCGGGCCGCTTGAGCTCGCCCGCCCGGGTGAAGCTGGAGCCGGCGGCCACCGGCTTGCCGTCGACGGTGGCGAGCCCGGCGCTGAAGTCGCGCGGCGCATCCGCGTCCACCGGACCGGTGACGCCGAAGGTGGCGGTCAGGCTCCAGTAGCGGGCCACCACGAATGCCATGCGCTCGCGCTCGCGCTCGACCGCGATGCGGGTGGCGACGCTCTGCACGCGGCCGGCCGACAGGCGCGGCTGGACCTTCTTCCACAGCACCGGGGACACC
This sequence comes from Spirochaetaceae bacterium, assembly GCA_028820215.1. Next base: position 7,304 of record JAPPKD010000307.1, read on the forward strand.
TCGTAGCCGTACAGGCGGTCCAGGATGCGCCGCGCTTCCTGCGCGTCCACCAGCCGGCGGTCGATGTCGCGCGGCTCGGCGATCGCCGCTTCGATGGCCGGGCGGGTGATCTCGTGGAACACCATGCGCTTCACGTCCATGCCCTTCGGGGGCTTCAACTCCTGGTAGAGATGCCAGGCGATCGCCTCGCCCTCGCGGTCCTCGTCCGTGGCCAGGTACAGCACCTCGGCCCTGGCCAGCAGGTCCTTCAGCTTGCGGATCTGCTTTCGCTTGTCCGGCGGCACCACGTACAGCGGCTTGAAGCCGTTGTCGACGTCGATGCCCAGGCGCGCCCACGGCTGCTGCTTGTAGCGGGCGGGAACGTCGGCGGCGCTGCGCGGCAGGTCGCGGATGTGGCCGATCGACGACTCGACCACGAAGCCGTCACCCAGGAAGCGGGCGATGGTGTTGGCCTTGGCCGGCGACTCGACGATCACCAGGGCCTTGGCGGAGGTCTTTGGCACGGGCAGAACATACGGCCCGGCCGCCGACCGTTGTCAAGCGAACCGGGGAGCCGGCTCAGAGCGCGGCCAGGGCGGTGTCCTCGATCGCCTGCAGCGGGGTGAAGTCGCGCTGGTTCTGGAACCAGGGGCGGTCGCCGTTGGTGCAGGCGTTGCCGCACGCGTTGTAGATCAGGTACAGGATCGCGCGCCGCCACGGCGAGATGTTGTTGGCCGAGCCGTGGATGAGGTTGCAGTCGACCAGCGCCACGGTGCCGGCGGCGCCGATCAGCGGCTCGATGCCGTTCTCGTCTGCAAGCCGCGCCACGGTGTCCCGGTCCAGCTCGTACAGCGAGTAGCCCTTCGCGTCGCGGTGCAGCTCGACCGACTCGATGAACCCGTGCCGGTGCGAGCGCGGGATCACCAGCAGCGGCGAGCGCGCGACCGGGCAGTCGTCGATGAACACCGAGGCCATGATGCAGTCCGGCCGCTCCATGCCGTCCACGCGCTGCCAGGCGCTGTAGTCCTGGTGCCAGTCCCAGCGGGCGCCGGAGCCGAATCCCTCCTTGGGGTTGAGCCGGCTCTGGTGCAGGTACACCTCGTCTTCCAGCAACTGCCGGCACGGCGCAAGCAGCCGCGGCAGCAGCGACAGCCGGCGGAACGGCTCCGAGTAGAGGTGCGTCCCGAACACCAGCCGCGCGGCGGCCCCGTCCTGCTCGCGGATCACCTCCGGCCCGGTGCGGGCCATGACCTCGGGCAGCGCGGCGCGCAGCGCCTCCACCTCCGCGGTGTCGAGGAGTCCCTCGAACAGCAGGTAACCGGTCTCCCGGTACTGCCGGATCTGGTCTTCGCTCAGCCGCACGAGTACATCTTACCGGAGTACCCTGCCCCCGTGACGCATCAGGAGCGATGCCGATGAGCGGACACGCCGCCACCACAGCACCGCGCGGCCGCAACCCCGGAGCGCTGGACGGACCGAACAAGGCGCGCCCCTCGGTGTCGCGCGCCAGCCTCCGCCGCGTGCTGGCCACCATCATCTGGCCGCGGCGCTGGATGCTGCTGCTCGGGCTGGTCCTGATCGGCATCAACAAGCTGGCCGGGCTGGTGCTCCCCTGGTCGTCCAAGGTGCTCATCGACGACGTCATCGGGCAGCAGAACACGTCGCTGCTGCCGCTGCTGCTGGCCGGCGTGGGCGGCGCCGTGCTGATGCAGGCGGGCAGCTCGTTCCTGCAGACGCGGCTGCTCAGCGTGCAGGCGCAGCACCTGATCTCCATCCTCCGCGCGCGCGTGCAGCGCCACCTGATCCGCCTGCCGGTCGCCTTCTTCGACGACAACCAGACCGGGGCGCTGACCTCGCGCGTGATGAGTGACGTGGAGGGGGTGCGCAACCTGATCGGCACCGGGCTCGCGCACCTGGAGGGCGGGGCGCTGACCGCCGTGGTGGTGCTGATCCTGATGCTGCGCATCAGCGTGCCGATGACGCTGTTCACGCTGGTGCCGATCGCCCTGTTCGGCGTGCTGTCGGGCAGGGCCTTCCGGGCGATCCGTCCGGTCTTTCGCGAACGAGGAGCCATCAACGCGGAGGTCACCGGCCGGCTGACCGAGTCGCTGAGCGGCATCCGCGTGATCAAGGGCTTCCACGCCGAAGCGCATGAAGACGAGGTCTTCTCCCGCGGCGTGCAGCGCATCTTCCGGAACGTCCGCAAGTCGCTGACCGCCACCAGCATGCTGACCAGTGGCGGCGCGCTGATCATGGGGCTCTCCGCGGTGCTGATCATGGCCGTGGGGGCGTCGCTGATCCTGCGCGGCGCCATGACCGTCGGCGACTTCGTGGCGTTCAGCCTCTATCTGGGCGTGATGATCGCGCCGGTCATGCAGATGACCCGGATCGGCACCGAGATCACCGAGGCGTTCGCCGGCCTGGACCGCACGGAGGAGCTGCTGGCCAATCCGCCCGAAGGTCACGAGCCGGACCGCACCGTGGCGTTGCCGCGCGTGCAAGGAGACATCGTCTTCGACGGCGTCTCCTTCGGCTACCGGGAGGACCAGGCGGTGCTGCACGGCGTCAGCCTGCGGGCGGCCGCGGGCACGATGACCGCGCTGGTGGGTACCTCCGGCTCCGGCAAGACCACGATCGCGGGACTGGCCGCCTCCTTCCTGGTCCCCGATACCGGCACCGTTACCGTCGACGGCCACGACCTGACGACCGTCACCCTGGACAGCTACCGCAGCCAGCTCGGCGTGGTGCTGCAGGACGAGTTCCTGTTCGAGGGCACCATCCGCGACAACATCCTGTTCGCGCGCCCGGACGCGAGCGAGGAGGCGCTGCGGCGGGCGGTGCGCGCCGCGCACGTGGACGAGTTCACCGACCGCTTCGACGACGGGCTGGAGACGATCATCGGCGAGCGCGGCGTCAAGCTGTCCGGCGGCCAGCGGCAGCGGGTGGCGCTGGCGCGCGCCATGCTGGCCGACCCGCGCGTGCTGATCCTGGACGAGGCGACCTCGAACCTGGACACCGAGAGCGAGGCGCTCATCCAGCAGAGCCTGGCCGAGCTGATGGTCGGGCGCACCACGCTGGTGATCGCCCACCGGCTGAGCACGATCCGGCGCGCCGACCAGATCCTGGTGGTGGAGGAGGGCCGCATCGTCGAGCGCGGCACCCACGACCAGCTCATCGCCGCGGACGGCCGCTACCGCACGCTCTACGAGTACCAGGCGCGCATCTGAGCGAGCGCGGCCGGACGCTCAGGCGGCGCGGCGCGCGACGTCGATGAGAGCGCGGATGTAGCCGATCGCGTAGGCGCGGCCGCGGTGGCCCCAGTCGGTGTCCTCCACCATCGCCGGCACGTGGTCGGTGATCATGAAGCCCGTGAAGCCGACCTCGTGCAGCGCCTGCACCACCGCGAAGGTGTCCTGGTTGCCCTCGTCGATGAAGCACTCGTTGAAGCACGGCACCTCGCCCTGCACGTCGCGGAAGTGCACGTAGACGATCCGGCCGCGCCCGCCGAAGTGGCGCACCGCGTCGATGACGCCGCTCGGGCCCATCTCCGACCAGCAGCCCATGCAGAAGTCCAGCCCGTGGTTGGGGCTGTCGAAGGTGTCGATGGCGCGCTTGAAGCCTTCGAAGTTCCGGAAGATGCGGGCCACGCCGCCCAGCGACGGCACCGGCGGGTCGTCCGGGTGCAGGGCCAGGGTGACGCCCGCCTCCTCGGCGACCGGCAGGATCGCGCCCAGGTAGTGCTCGTAGTTGGCCCACATCTCGTCCTCGCCGAAGACCCGGCCGTGGGTGAGGGGAGCATCCCCGTGCTCGGCCAGGTCGAAGCGGGTGGCCAGCGCGCCGCCGCGCAGGCGCTCGCGCTCGGGCGACCGCCATACCTGGTTCGGCATCCAGTGGTAGCCCAGGATCGGGATGCCGGCGCGGCCCATGTTGCGGATGGTCGCCTGCATGTTCTCGATCTGCTCGTCGCGGCCGGGCAGGCCCAGCATGGCCTTGTCGTAGAAGCTCACCGGGACGTTCTCCAGGCACATCAGCCGCAGCTCGGCGGCGTCGGCGCGCTCGCGCAGCGCCACCAGGTCGGCAAGCTCCCAGCGGCCGGTGCGGGGCAGGCTCGGGGTGTTCATCAGGAAGTCGTCGGCGCCGACCTGCTTGATGAAGGCGAGCTTCTCGTCGGTGAGGTCGCTGAACTGGCCCAGGGCGATCCTCATCTCGTTTGCTGACCGCATGTCGTCCTCCTCTGTCGGGTGTCAGGCGACGCGGAACGACCAGATGCCGGCCGCGCGCAGGTGGAAGCGAATATAGACCGGACGGCCCCGCAGGCGCCCCAGGTCCGGGCTGCCGCCCCAGGTGACGGTGCGTGAGACGTGGTCGCCGGCGATCGGATCACAGTCGGCCAGCGCGAAGCCGGGCAGCGCCTGGCCGGGATACTCGGCCAACTCGACGCGCAACTCGCCGTCCGCGCGGCAGTTTACCTGCAGCTCGGAGCCGTTCAGCACCAGCTCGCGGGTCAGCAGCCAGCCCTCTCCGGCGGCGTGCTGCTCGACGAAGCGGTCGCGCCGGACGCGCAGCGCGCCGATGGCGGTGCGGCCGTCGAGCTCGCCCGGCGTCCACCGGGAGCCGGTGTAGAACAGCAGGCGATCCTGCGCCGGCGCGTCATCGGCCGCCGCCGGGACCGGATCCAGTCCGGCTGTCGCCACTCCCACGCTGTCGCGGTCGAAGTCGCCGGCGCCGCCGGTGGGCGTGAGGAACGGCTCGACTCCGGTCGCCCGCTCCCAGCGGTGTCCGTCGGTGGAGAAGGCGACCTCGATCTGCATGCGCTGCTCGTGCCGGTCGTTCTCCTCGAAGGTGGCGACCAGCCCCACCAGAACGCCGCCGTGCGGGATGACGGCGATGCTGTCGAACTCGTTGCGGTCCCCCTCGCCCGGGCCCAGTACGGTCCGCACCTTCGACCACGCGTAGAGGTCGCGGCTCTCGGCGATCGCCACGCGGCGGCGGTGATGGACGTGCCGGCCGCCCGCCTGCCCCGGCCAGATCCCGGACCCGAAGGCGTACGGCCGCAGGTAGGCCGTCCACATGCCCCGGCCGGTGTCGTACAGCAAGTTGAGGTTGCAGTCGTGGCGCTGCGGCATCACCGGATTGCCCTCGTAGGGACGCCAGCGCAGCCCGTCGGCGGAGAGCGCGAGCTCCTCGCCCGATCTGCCGGAAGGATCCTTGCCGCCCTTGTGCAGCATCTTGTAGCGCCGCGACGGATCGGGGTCGTCGCCGTCGATCACCACCGAGAACGCGCTGCAGTTGTCGTTGGCTCCCCGGTAGAGGATGTTGGTCCGCCGGTGCTCGCCGTCCGGGACCAGGTCGAGGAGCGGCTTGCGCCACGTCACGCCGTCATCGCTCTCGGCGTACAGCATCAGGTACGGCGGGATGACGAGCTTCCCCGGCCGTCCGCCCAGCGGCGGAAGGGTGCCGTACCACATCCGCAGGGTGCCGGAGTGTTCGTCCGCCAGCACCGTCGGACCGAAGGTCTTGTCGTGCTCCCACGGCAGGTCCGGCTCCAGGATCTGGCCGTGCCGCTCGGGCGGCGTCACGCGCCGCACCAGGCCGCGCCGGTCCTCGACCAGACCACCGTGACCGAGCAGGTGCGTGCCGGGGCCGATGCGCAACGGTTCGCCCGCGAAGTAGGCGCGGCCGTCGAAGGGCGCCCAGTGCGTCATGTCGATCGGCCGGTACTGCGGCATGGGACGTTCTCGCCTTGCGGGCGACCATTCCATCAGCCGCGGCCACCGTCAATCGCCGGCCGTGTGATAGCCTCGTTTCGATGGAAAACCGGACGCTGCTCGACGGCCGGCTGGAGGTGCGCACCGGCGACATCACGGCGCGACGCGATCGTCAACGCCGCCAACTCGTCGCTGCTCGGCGGGGGTGGGGTGGACGGCGCCATCCACCGCGGCGCCGGGCCGGAGCTGCTGGCCGAGTGCCGGCGCATCCGCGCCACCGACCTGCCGGACGGGCTGCCGGCCGGACAGGCGGTCGCCACCGGCGCCGGGAAGCTGCCGGCGCGGTACGTGATCCACACGGTGGGGCCGGTCTGGCACGGCGGCACGTCGGGCGAGCCCGAGTTGCTCGCCTCCTGCTACCGGACCAGCCTGGAGCTGGCGGCGACGCTGGGCGGCGCGGAGGCGGTGGAGACCGTCGCATTCCCGGCGATCTCCACCGGCGTCTTCGGCTACCCCAAGGACGCGGCGGCGCGGGTCGCCTTTCGTTCGATCCGATCATCCTTGGGTGACAGCGCCCGGCCGCGGCGGGTGATCCTGGTCTTCTTTTCGGGCGATGATGCGCAGGGCTTTCTGGACGCGATCGCACAAACCGACTGAGCCGTAGGGAGGAAGCTATGGGACAGCAGGGCACGCTCGTACAGGAACGGCCGCTCGTGCAGGAGCGGCTGGACGCGGAGGGGCCGCCGGCGGCAGCGCCGCTGCCGACGCGCCGGCTGGGCAAGACGGAGCTGGAGGTGCCGATCCTGGGCTACGGCAGCGCTCCGGGCGGCATGGGGCTTCCCGACGGCGAGGCGATCGGCCTGTTGCACCGGGCGATCGATCTGGGGGTCATCTACCTGGACACCGCCCCCGGCTACGGCCAGGCGCACAAGCAGCTCTGCGAGGTGCTGGCCGACCGCCGGGACGAGGTGATCGTCGCCACCAAGGCGCCGGTGGACACCAGGCAGGAGTCGCTCGACTCGCTGACGCAGTCGCTGCGCGACCTTGGCACCGATCACGTCGACATCGCCTACATCCACAACCTGGGGCCGCGCGACGCCGATCTGGTGCTGGGCAGCGACGGCGCGCTGGCCGGGCTGCAGGAAGCCAAGCGCTCAGGCATGGCGCGCTTCATCGGCTTCACCAGCCACAGCCACCCCGCGCAGGCGGCGCGGGCGCTCGCCGAGCACGACGTGGACGTGATCATGGTCCCGGTCAACTACGGCGATAAGCACACCTACGGGTGGGAGCGGCGGGTCCTGCCGGTCGCGCACGAGCGCGACGTCGGGATCGCGGCAATGAAGGTGTATGGCGGCGCCACGAAGATGCACTACGAAACGCCGACGCCTGCGGCGCTCACCGTCAGGGGGCCGGTAGACCACGAGCCGGCGATGCGCTGGGCGCTGGACCAAGCCGGCGTGGCCATCGCCGTGATCGGCATGTTCAGCGCAACGGAGATCGAGCAGAACGTGCGCTGGGCGCACCGCGCACGGCCGCTGACCGCCGACGAGCGGCGGACGCTCGACCACGAGGGCAAGGCGCTTGCCGAGTCGTGGGGCGAGCACTTCGGGCCTCCCTGATCGCGTGGTCCTGCGCGGCGAACGGCACATCATCGTCTCGGAGAACGCCAACCGCGGCTACTGGACCGGCGGCCACTATCCGGAGGCGTGGACGCCGGTCAGCGTCTTCAAGCGCTACGACCGGGAGCCCAGGGGATCGGGGGTGGAGCCCCACTATCACGACGGCGACGAGTTCTGGCTGTTCGCCGAAGGGGAAGGCGAGGTGTGGCTGGGCGACCGGGTGTACCCGATCACGCCCAACACTGCGGTCTACACGCCGCGCGGCGTCGTGCACCGCTTCCAGATGTTCACGGAGTTCCAGAACAACGCGCTGGTGACGCGCCTGGAGGTCCGGCAGCGCCAGGGCCACCTGGTGCCGGCGGCCGACGGCGAACCTCGCGCCCTCGCCGCGCCGATCATCGTCGGCGGCGAGGAGAACTCCGGTCCCTTTCTGGATCGCGGCCCGCGCTGTCCGCTGAGCGAGTTGCGGGTGGTCGATCTGGGGACCGGCGAGGTCCCCTCGGACCTGGACGGAGCTGCCCTGACCAACGAGCACCTGCTGGTGCTCAGCGGCGCCGTCGAGCTGACGGCGGACGGCGTGACCGTGACAGTGGCTCGCGGCGACGTCGCCCTCCTGCGAGCCGACGCGTCACGCCGGGTGGCGAGCACAGCCGGGGCGCGCGTGGCGCTGGCGCGGGAATGACCGGCCAGGAGACCGGGAGCGGCGACAGAGGCTCGCCCGTAAGGCCGTGGCGGCGGGTCGCAGGCGAGATGGCGTTCGAGCACCCGCTGTTCAAGGTCGAGTGCCAGGAGATCGCCGCCGGTGAGGACCGCCGGGACGTCGTCGCCATCCATACCGGAAACTGGGTGAACGTGATCCCCATACGCGACGACGGGCAGGTGGTCCTGATCCGCCAGTGGCGCTTCGGGATCGCCGCGCCGACGCTGGAGATCCCCGGCGGCGTGGTCGATCCCGGCGAGTCACCGCACGAGGCCGCTCAACGGGAACTGCTGGAAGAGACCGGCTACCGTGCGGCGCGGTGGACCCCGCTCGGCGCCGTCCATCCGAACCCGGCGTTCATGTCCAACGAGTGCTCGATGTTCCTGGCCGAAGGACTCGAATGGGTCGAGACCCCGCGCGGCGACGGAGACGAGGAGATCGACGTCGACTCAGCCCCGCTCGCGAGCATCCCTGACCTGATACGCGATGGCCGCATTTCCCACTCGTTGGTAATCGTCGCGTTCCATCTGCTGTCGCTTCGCGGAGGAGAATCGTGAAACGCATCGTGACAATCGCTGTCGTGCTCGTTGCGGCGCTGATGCTGGCCGGCTGCGCCGCCGGCCCCAATGCGCTCGTCGGCTCGGCGGACGACCAGGGCCAGCTTGCCGGCTTCTGGCTCGGCATCTGGCACGGCGTGATCGCGCCGGTCACCTTCGTGATCTCGCTCTTCTCGGAGCGCGTGCACTTGTACGAGGTCCACAACAACGGCGGCTGGTACAACTTCGGATTCATGATCGGCTTGTGGATTTCGATCGCCGGCCCCGCCCACGGCACGGCCCGCAAGCGGCGTCGCCGATCGCGGGAGTGACGGCGTTTGGAGATAGCTCACTGCGGGTGGTAGCTGAAGTTCCCGCGTTCACCCGGGGTTCGAAGCCTCGTCTTGCTGCGTTGCAGTTATCGCTAAGTCGGGCTCCTTGACGCTGGGACCCAAGGGTTTACTCGGCGTCGTGCTGGGAACTATCGTCAATAAGGTTGTTGGTTAGCAGTTCAAGGCGACGGATTGACTCCGCGAATCCGATACCACCGGAGCCACGAAAGAAGTTGCTCCGGAACCTCTCAACTAGGGCAATGACATCCTGCGACTGTTTCCGTTCCTTTGGTGTAACCTCCTTGTCTGTATTCTCGACTACTGCGAAGTGCCGTTGAAGAAGTGGCGAGCTTGGTAGTTCCGACGGTGTCATCGAATAGAGTTCCTCTTCATGGGAACCAACGGCGATCGTCGCCTCAAAGAGATTCCCTTCGTGCTGTTGTTTAATGTGTTGAAGCGACGGGCGATCAAACACATGGCCTATGGCATCAGCGTCCGATATCTCTCCTCGCGCAAGGCGATGATACATGCCCGGGGCGATGGTTCGTAGGATCAACGCTGTCACGGCAGCTATGGTAAACGACTGCTGGTCACTACGGAGCGAGGCGTATACAAGACCAAGGCGGTGCATGGCCTGAGAGATTCTGCGGATGCTCAGATCAGTCGCTCCGAAAAAGGTCTTTGCCATCTTCTGCACAGTCTCCGAATGCCGTCGTGCGTTCGTGTCCTGTGTCCTCTGTAGGTAAGAATCGAGGCCGATCGAGACAAACATGGCATCGATAAAGGCTCCTCTGTCCGGGTCGGGTAGCTGAAATTCTATGTCAAAGAATCGTCGAAGATAACCCTCTGCATCAAATCGATCTCCGTAGATGGCTTGAATCGAATGCGCAAGTTCGGAGCGGTTGATGGCCAGCACAAACACAATATTCTCAACGGAGAACAAATGCTTCGCGACCTCAAGGAGTTCGATCGCATAGGTGGGTCGACATCTGTCGAGCTCATCGATCATCACGATCAACGGACGCTTGGTAGCTTCCTTCGACTTTTCGGCCATACGACGAAGAACGGCCTTAAACCCGGCTTATTCGGTGCGCCGTGAGAAGGCGTCATTCCCTAGCGGGTGCGAGT
>JAPPKD010000110.1:0-3875 GCA_028820215.1 Spirochaetaceae bacterium
CTTGTCGGGTAAGTTCCGACCTGCACGAATGGTGTAACGATCTGGGCGCTGTCTCGACGCGGGACTCGGTGAAATTGTAGTATCGGTGAAGATGCCGATTACCCATGGTTAGACGGTAAGACCCCGGAACCTTGACTGCAGCTTGGCATTGGTACTTGATCTGCGACGTGTAGGATAGGTGGGAGGCTTTGAAATCTGGTCGTCAGGCTGGATGGAGCCGTTGTTGAAATACCACCCTTCGTCGATTAGGTATCTAACGCGTGGACCTGAAACGGTTGCGCGGACCGTGTCTGGTGGGCGGTTTGACTGGGGCGGTTACCTCCTAAAGAGTAACGGAGGTGCGCAAAGGTCACCTCGCGCTGGTTGGAAATCAGCGTACGAGTGCAAAGGCAAAAGGTGGCTTGACTGCGAGACCTACAAGTCGAGCAGGTGCGAAAGCAGGTCTTAGTGATCTGGTGGTTGCGAGTGGAAGCGCCATCACTAAACGGACAAAAGGTACTCCGGGGATAACAGGCTAATAGTGCCCAAGCGTCCATAGCGACGGCACTGTTTGGCACCTCGATGTCGGCTCATCGCATCCTGGGGCTGGAGCAGGTCCCAAGGGTTTGGCTGTTCGCCAATTAAAGCGGTACGTGAGCTGGGTTCAGAACGTCGTGAGACAGTTCGGTCCCTATCTTCCATGGGCGTCGGTTGCTTGAGAGGAGCTGCTCCTAGTACGAGAGGACCGGAGTGGACGAACCGCTGGTGTACCAGTTATCCCGCCAGGGGTAAGTGCTGGGTAGCCATGTTCGGAAGGGATAACCGCTGAAAGCATCTAAGCGGGAAGCCCACCTCGAGATGAGGCAACCCGTCCGCGCTTCGGCGCGGACTGAAGGTACCAGACAGATGATCTGGTCGATAGGCTGGAAGTGTAAGCACAGTAATGTGTTCAGCTGACCAGTACTAATTTACCGTTAGGCTTGTCCATATCACCTTTCTACCCTTCTCTGTGCGATGCCGCTCCGCGTCCCGCGGATCGGTGCGCGGTTTCAGGCCCACCGGTTTCTTACATGTGTGCCTGGTGACCATAGCGGAGGGGTCCCACCCGTTCCCATCCCGAACACGGAAGTTAAGCCCTCCAGCGCCGATGGTACTGTCCAATCAGGGCGGGAGAGTAGGTCGTCGCCAGGCTTTTTTGTGCGCGCGCACCGGCGCAGACCCTGGCCATTGGCCGGGGGAGGTGACGCGCCCCATGGATTCCCGTGTAGTATGGCTGTGCTTGATCGATCTGGGCCCGTTGTACGGCGACGCGGATGTCGCGTTCGTGCTGCAGGCGGTGGCGCCTGCGCACACCGTGAGGGGCCGCCTCGGGGACGCGTTCCGTGAGGATCGGGAGATCCGGGAAGGCATGCTGGTGTCCGACCTGCTCGCTGACGCGGTCATGCAGACCGAGGAACCGCTGCTCCGCGTCTCCCCCATGCTGTTCTTCTCGATGCTGGTCGCGCGGGTTCGGCGCGACCTGACGTCACATCGGTTCACGGTCGAGGCGTCAGGCCGACACACGGCGGTGGTGTTCGATGCCGCGGCTGCGCTCGCGTTGCTGTGCAAGCCGCACGTGTTCGACTACCTGGTACTCCTGCTCGTCTCATTCGTGCAGGTGCGCTCGGTCACCCTTGCGGTGGCCGACGACCGTGGGCGCCGGAGGATGCTTCGGTTCGACACGCTGGACCTGGACAGCATGATCCAGGCGGCTGCGCTGGCGGCGGAGCCGGAGCGGTTTTCAGCGTACCAGCGCGTCGCGGATCTGTGCCTGTTCACGATTGGTGTTTTCCCGGAGCGGATACGGGCGCAGGGGGGCCGCAGCGCCGCGGTGGTACGCGCCGAGTGGATCGAGCACGGGTCGCGCTTCTATCGCCTGGCATCCCGCCATCAGACCGCCCACGAGCGGCAGATGGAGAACGTCCTGGCGGAGCTCGGCTCCAACTTCAACCTGGCGGCGAAGCCGCTCAACGTGCTGTCCGACCGCTACCTGTGGCACGGCGGCCGGCGCATGCCGTTCGTGCCGTAGACCGTCGGCATGGCGCTGCTGCTCGCCTATCTGGCGTTCACGCTGGTCTTCTCGTTCCTCTGCTCGGTGCTGGAGGCGGTCATCCTGAGCGTGACACCCAGCTACGTGGCCGCCCTGAAGCGCGTGGGGCGGCGCACCGGACTGCTGCTGCATCGGCTCAAGGAGGACATCGACCGGCCGCTCGCCGCGATTCTCACCCTGAACACCATCGCCAACACGGCGGGTGCCGCCCTCGTGGGAAACCAGGCGAGTGCGGTCTTCGAGAACCTGTGGGTGGGACTCATCACGGGGGGGTTGGTGTTCTCGGTACTCGTCTTTTCGGAGATCATCCCGAAGACGCTCGGCGCCACCCACTGGCGCCGCCTGGCAGCACCTGCGGCGTGGACGATACAGGGGCTGATCGTCGGCCTGTACCCGATGGTGGCGTTCGCCAACCGCATCGCCGCGCTGATAGCCCGCGGCCGGCCCGCCGCCCGCGTCAGCCGCAGCGAGATCCGGGCCATCGCCGACCTTGGCCATACTCAGGGCGTCATCGCGGCGGACGAGTCGCGCATCATCGAGAGCGTCATACAGTCCGGAGCGCTCGCCGTCAGGGGCGCCATGACGCCGCGCACGGTGGTAGTGGCGCTCGACGAGTCGCTGACGCTCGCCGAGGTGGCGGAGGCCGATCTGCGGCACTCGCGGATACCGGTCTACCGGGGCAGCGTCGACTCGGTCACCGGGTACGTCCTGCGCTACGAGTTGCTGCTGGCCGTCGCCCGTGGGGAGGGCGAGCGCACCGTGGAGTCGCTCCGCCGGGACATCCTGCCGCTTCCGGACACGACGTCGCTGCGCGACTCGTTCTCCCGGATGCTGAGCCGCCACGAGCACATCGCGCTGATCGTGGATCAGTACGGGGGGACAGCCGGGATCGTCACCGTGGAAGATATCGTCGAGACACTGCTGGGACTGGAGATCGTCGACGAGACCGATCGCGCGACCGACATGCAGGAGCTGGCACGCCGGCGGTGGGCCGGGCGTGTGCGGCGGCGCGGCCTTGCGGTTGAGGGGGGCGCGTCGACGGCCCCCGCGGATGAGCCGACCTCCGACGACGGTGGGCGATGAGCGTGGCGATGCACCGGAGAAACGGGCCGGCGGCAGGCATATGCGCCCGTCGTACTTTGAATGGCAAAGAACTTGATGCTGCCCCTAATCAGTGTCACACTGTGCCGTGATGACCACGCCGATTGCGATGGAACAGCACGCGGCGGACGAGTTGCGCTTCATCCGAACGACGATGGAGCGGGCGGTCCGCTTCGACGCGGTGCCCGGAGTCGGGATGGTCCTGATGGGGAGCGGCGCCGTCGTCGCCTACGGCGCCACCCTGCTGGCACCGGACCACTGGTTGACGATATGGCTCGTGACTGCCGCTGCCGCCTTCATCACCGGAGTGGCGGCGATGGCGCTGAAGGCTCGCCGCGGCGGACTGTCGCTCTGGTCGCGGCCGGCACAGTCGTTCGTCTTCACGTTCGTGCCGCCGCTGGCCGTCGGCGCGCTGCTCACCGGAGCTCTCGCCGCGGCCGGCGCACACCTGCTGATGCCCGGCTCATGGCTCAGCCTGTACGGCATCGCCGCCCTCACCGGAGGAGCATTCTCCGTACGGAGCGTGTCGGTCATGGGGACCGGGTTTCTGCTGCTCGGCGCCACCGCCCTTCTTTACCCGGTGGCTGGTCCGGCGCTGATGGTGTGCGGCTTCGGCGTGCTGCACGTGGCGTTCGGCGTCCACATCGCCTATCGACATGGCGGCTGACCATGCTTTCGCCGCGACCGTGCTTTCGCCGCGACCGTG
>JAPPKD010000110.1:3975-16449 GCA_028820215.1 Spirochaetaceae bacterium
CTTTCGCCGCTGACCGTGCTTTCGCCGCTGACCGTGCTTTCGCCGCTGACCGTGCTTTCGCCGCTGACCGTGCCATGACCGCTCCCGCCGACGCCCTCCGGTCGCGCGACCTGGCGCAGGGGCTGGCCGCCACCGCGAGGACATTTGATGCGGTGGTGCACGAGCGCACCCGGCTGGCAATCCTCAGCGCGCTGTCCGCCGCCCGCTCCATGAGCTTTCGGGAGTTGAAGTCGCTGCTCGGCGTCACCGACGGCAACCTCAGCGTGCATGCCCGCAAGCTGGAGGACGCCGGCTACATCGCGGTGCGCAAGGGGTTCCGCGGGCGTCAGCCCCGAACCACGTTTGCACTGACGCCAGAGGGTCGCCAGGCGCTCGAGGCGTACGTCAGGCACATGGAGGCACTGATCTCGGCGATCGGCCGGATCGGCCGTGGTCCTGCGGATGGCCCGGATGCCGGGGCTGGAGACGACCCGGCCCCGCACCCGCTCCCTGCCGGCGCCATGGGAAGGTCGTGATGCCGGGCCGCCAGGACGGGACGGTGAACGGTCAACGGCATGCCAACGGGGCCGGGGGCGGCGGCCCCAGGCACGTGGGCATCATCATGGACGGCAATGGGCGCTGGGCGCAGGCCCGGTCCCTGTCCCGATATGACGGGTACCGGGCCGGTACCGACGCGGTGCGCGAGACGGTGGAGTCCGCTGCCGATCTCGGCGTCGATGTGCTGACCCTGTACGCGTTCTCGTCCGACAACTGGCGCCGTCCCTCCGCCGAGGTGCAGCTCCTGTTGTCCCTGTTTCAGTGGTATCTGCAGCGCGAGACCAGCAACTGCGTCCGGCAGGGAGTACGTGTTTCGTTCATCGGCCGCCGCGATCGTTTCCCCATGGCGCTGCAGCGCGAGATCGAGCGTAGCGAGTCCGCGACACGCGACTGCGCCCGGCTACTCCTGCGCATCGCGGCCGACTACTCGGCTCGCGATGCGATCCTGTCCGCCGCCGCGTTGCTCGCCGCCGGCGACGCGCCGACACGGCCCGACTTTGCCCGCATGCTGACGGGCGGCGACGGCGCACTGGGCGAGGTCGACCTGATCGTACGGACCGGCGGCGAGCAGCGGCTGAGCGACTTTCTGCTCTGGGAGGCCGCTTATGCGGAGTTGGTCTTCACGCCTACGCTGTGGCCGGACTTCAAGCGGGCCGATCTGGCGGATGCCCTGGACGAATTTCGCAGGCGGGAGCGGCGTTTCGGCGGGATCGTGCCGTGTCGGCATGCGCCTCCGGGTCGACGGAAGCGCGAGCAAGCGGTAGGCTGGCAGCCAGCAGAGCATCCGGGGAAAGAGATGGTCGCCGGCGCGAGCCAGCTCTCCCCAGAGTGAGGTAATCCATGCCATACGACCCCGTGTTGGTGCAGCCCATGCGTGACGAGCTCGCGCGCATCGGCGTCACCGAGCTGATCGTTCCCGAAGACGTTGACCGGTTCATGGAGACCACGGAAGGAACCGCGTTCCTGGTGGTGAACTCGGTGTGCGGATGCGCCGCGGGCAGTGCCCGGCCGGCGGTGGCGTTGGCGCTGCAGCAGGACCCCAAGCCGCAGCGTGTCGGGACCGTGTTCGCCGGACAGGATCTGGACGCGACCGAGCAGGCGCGCAGCTACTTTGCCGACTATCCGCCTTCAAGCCCTTCGTTCGCGCTGTTCCGGGACGGCGAGCTGGTGCACCTGTTCCCCCGGCATCGCATCGAAGGGCGCGACCCGCGGTCCATTGCCGCCGACCTGAGAGAGGTGTTCGACCGTCATTGCGACTGAGCTGGTCGAATACCATGTCGGGTGGAGGAGATCCCGGGGTGGGTGAGCGGCAGTCGTTTGCGGCGCCCGAGCACCGGCACCTCGGCGAGTTGCATGGGATCACGGTCGTGGTCGATACCGACGGGCCGGTGTACGTCGGCCGCTTCTTCGAGGAGCGTGATGGCTCCCTGCTGCTGCTGGACGCCGCATCGCACGAGGAAGGCGCCGGCGGTGTCACGAAAGCGGCCTACCTTGCCAGAGCGGCCGAGTACGGCGTCTGGAAGCAGTATCCCAGCGTATCCGTGCCGCGATCCAGCGTGACTGCGATATGTCCCCTGGCCGACATCGACACGCCGTGACCGGCGCCCGAACCCGCGCCTGCGCTTGAACCTGTCCGCGGCTGGCCCTACCTTGGAATAGGGTCTCATGGGTTCGAATCCTGGCCGGCAGCCCGCCCTCGTCGCGGTCACGCTGACGGCGTTGCTGTCGCTTGCGGGCTGTGATCGAGAGGTCGAGGTCCGCACCTACCGGGAAGTGACCGTAGCGCCGACGCCGGTCGGTGCGCTGTTCGACTCGACCGGCGGCGAGACAGGCTCGGGAACCGGAAGCGAGAGCTGGCGGTGGGTCGCTCCGACCGGCTGGAACGAACTGCCGGGAGACGGGCTTCGCCTGGCCCGGTTCGGGCTGCCGGGAGGCGGGGAGAGTAACGTGGTGGTGCTGGCAGGCGACGCCGGCGGCGTGGAAGCCAACGTGCGCCGCTGGCTCACGCAGCTCGGGCTGGACCTGCCGCCCGAACGGGTGCGGGCACTCCTCGGCGATGCGGTGTCCGTTCGGGGTGATCTCGACTTCACCGTGTTCGACTTCACGTCGCTGGTCGCGGGCCGCGACAACACGGCATTTCTGACGGCGATCGCCTCGGTAGGCGGGCAAACCATGTTCGTCAAGGCCGAGGCGCCGGCCGGCGTCCTGATCGAACAGCGCTCCTCCTTCGTGGACCTCCTGAACTCGCTCGGTCCGCGTTCATCCGGTAGCGGATACGGCGACCAGGGATAGGGACCGATGTGGGTTCAGGCGATGAGGCGGAGCCCGCTGGTGCGGATCGCGATCGACCTGCGCGTCACGGTGATCTGCCTGGCGTTGCTGTTTCTGCTGACGCTGCTGGGCACGTTCCATCAGGTGTCGCACGGTCTGTACGACGCCCAGCAGCGCTACTTCGGAGCCTGGATCACGTTGGTCGGGGGCATCGTGCCGCTGCCCGGCGCGCAGCTCGTGCTGTGGGTTCTGTTCGTCAACCTGGTGGCGGTGACCGCCGTCCGATTCGTGTACCGGTGGTCGCGGGTGGGAATCCTGATCATTCACCTCGGCATGTTCGTGATGTTCTTCGGCATGTTCTTCGTGTCCTACTTCGCGCAGGAGTCGTTCCTGCGGCTGCAGGAGGGGGAATGGCGCAACACCAGCGAGGACTATCACGAGTGGGAGGTGGCGGCCTGGCGTGAAGGGACCGATGCGCGCGACGTCAGCGCGGTCGACCTCGGGCGGCTGGCTCCCGGCGATCGGGTCGCCCTGCCGGAACTGAGCCTGACCATGCTGGTGGAGGAGAACCACGCGAGCGCGGACGCCTACCTGGCGCCGGAAGGCCAGAGCAGCCCGTTCGTGAACGCCCGCGGCATCGCCGAGCTGCGGCCACGCCGCCGTTCGGTTCGCCCGGAGGAGAACCAGCCGGGCGTGATCCTGCAGGTCTCAGGCCGCTCGGAAGGCGCTGCGGTGGCGCTGTGGGCGCTGGACCCGACGCCGACCAGCGTGACGCTGGACGGCCAACGGTACGGCTTCTCCCTGCGCCGAACGCGCTACGTGCTGCCGGCGCTCATAGGGCTGGAGGACTTCCGTGCCGAGTTCCATCCCGGTACCGACACGCCCCGGTCGTTCGAGAGCGACGTGGTCCTCGAAGCGCCCGGCACCCGGCGGCCGGTGCGCATCTCGATGAACAAGCCGCTGCGGATCAGCGGTTTCACCTTTTATCAGGCTTCTTACGAGTTCGACGCCACCGGCGCTGCCTACTCGACCCTGGCGGTGGTTCGCAACCGCGGCCGCCTGGTGCCGTACGTGGCCACCGCGATCATCGGTCTGGGGCTGATCGTGCACTTCGTGCAGACGTTCGTCCGTCCCGGACGCCGGCGGCCCTCCGCCGTCGAGGAGGCTTCATGAGCGCAGACGCGGCCCCGTTGATCGGGCCGGGCGCCGGCCTGGCCAAGCCGATGCGCATCGTCCTGTTCGTCCTGCTGGCGGTGCTGTGCCTGCTGGCGCTGTCGATGATCGGCCGCTTCGGCCGCGGCGACCGCTCCACCGGCTACGAGCCGCCAGCGCCCCGGATCGCCAGCGCCGCGGCGCTGCAGCCGCTGCTCATGATCGAGGACGGGCGCCGCAAGCCGCTGGACAGTTACGCGCGCAACACGCTGCTGCGCTACTCCGGCCGCGAGCGCTACGCAGGCCAGCCGGCGATCGACTGGCTGGCGCGGGTGCTGCTGTCACCGCAGGAGACCTACCGCGACGAGGTGTTCCTGATCGACCACCCGGAGGTGCTGGAGGCGATCGGCGTACCGTCTCGTGGACGTGGGCGCTACAGCTTCGAAGAGCTGCGCGCCGGGGCGATCGAGCTCGAGGAGTTGGCCGCGCTGGCGTCCGAGCTGGCGGCCGAGGAGCGCAGCCTCGTCCAGCGCGAGATCATCCGTGTCTGGAACAACCTGGTCGAATTCTCCGGCATGCTCGCCGCCTTCGGCTTCACCTACCCCGACACCGAGGCGTTCTTCGTCGACACGGACGGCGCGGCGGAGGCCCTGCAGCTACCGGGATCGGGGCCGTACAGCTATCTGGATCTCGCACTGCGTCGTCCCCTGCTGGAGGAGCACGCCGCCGCCGTGGTCGACCGGCACGGCCGCTCGGGCCAGCTCGACACCACTGACCGGACGTTGCTGCGCCTGGCGCAGAACCTCCGCCTGTGGGATCAGACCTACGGCTCCCTGCCGCTGCCGCTGATCCCGCTGCCCTCACCCGCAGGCGACCGCTGGCTCAGCCCCTGGCAGGCGCTGGCGCAACCGCAGATCGCGTCCCAGGCCGCTGAGGAGTTGACCGCGCTCCGCGACCTGCAGGTGGCGTATGTCGAGGGCCGGCAGGCGCGGTTCGATCTGGCCGCGCAAACATTCGTCCTTGCCCAGGAGCGGCGGCTGGGAAGCGCCCTGCCGCTGCCCGACCCGTTCCTGGAGCTGTTCTACCGCCGCGTCGATCCGCTCTCCTACGCCCGCTGGGCCTACCTGCTGGGCACGGCGCTGGCGCTCCTGGCCATGCTGGTCAGCCGCCCGTGGCCGGAGCGGGCGAGCGTCGTCGCCCTGGCGCTGGGCCTCACCATCCATACCGGCGGCATCCTGCTGCGGATGATCATCAGCGGCCGGCCGCCGGTCACCAACTTGTACGAGACATTCGTGTTCGTCTCCTGGTGCGCGGCCGCCGCCGGCGCGTTCCTCCGCTACCGGGGCAATCGCCTGGGGGCCGTCAGCGGGCTGGTGATCGGCTTTCTGCTGCTATGGATCTCCGGCAAGTTCGCCGCCGAGGGTGACACCCTGCGCGAGCTGCAGGCGGTGCTCGACACCAACTTCTGGCTCTCCACTCACGTGGTCGTGATCACCTCCGGGTACTGCGCCTGCGTCTTCGCCGGCTTCGTCGGCCACGTTTACCTGTTCCAGTACGTCGAGAACCGCGGCGGCGGTCCACGCCTGCGTCAGACCTACCGGATGCTGATCGGTGCCCTGGCGTTCGGACTGACCCTGTCGTTCGTAGGCACCATGCTCGGCGGCATCTGGGCCGACCAATCGTGGGGGCGCTTCTGGGGATGGGATCCCAAGGAGAACGGCGCGCTGATGATCGTGCTGTGGTGCGCCATCCTCTTCCACGCGCGGCTGGGCAAGATGATCGGCGAGTATGGCATGGCGGCAGGGTCCGTGATCGGCATCATGGTGGTGATGCTTGCCTGGTTCGGGATCAACGAGCTCGGCGTCGGGTTGCACTCCTACGGCTTCACCGAGGGGGTGCTGCCAGGCCTGCTCATCTACGGCGCGATCGAGGTGGTATTCCTGACAGCGGTCGCGTTGCTGGTGCGCCGTCGCGTCGTCCGTCCGTCCGGCGCAGCGGCGCAAAGGCCGAGGACGGCGGCGCGGACGCCGAGGACGCCCACGGTCCAGCGGGGATGAGCCCGACCACGACCAGGCCGCGTTCCCCCGAACGCCACATGACGTTCCTGGAGCACGCCGAAGAGCTGCGACGGCGGCTGATCGTGTCCGTGATCGCCGCGCTGGTGGCCGCCGGGGTCTGCTACGGGTTTTACGAGTGGATCCTGAACCTGCTGCTCGCGCCCCTGGCGGCGATCCAGGAGCGGCTCGGCGAGCAGCAGCTCTATGCGACCTCGCTGTTCGAGGGGTTCCTGGTGCGGATGAAGGTTGCCCTGCTGGCCGGGGTCGTCGCGTCGCTGCCGGTGCATGCCTACAACGTGATCCGGTTCGTGTTTCCCGCCCTGCAGCGCAAGGAGCGGAGAGTGATCGCGGCCGCGCTCTGGGCAAGCATGGTCCTGGTCTGCGGCGGGTTTCTCTACGGGTACCACCAGGTGCTGCCGTTGTCGGTCGACTTTCTCACCGGCTCGGGATTCATCCCGGAGCGGGTGGGGATACTGCTGAGCTACGACCGCAACGTGTTCTTTCTGCTGCAGATCCTGTTGATGTTCGCGCTCGTGTTCCAGATGCCGGTGGTGCTGTTGCTGTTGCTGCGCGGCGGCGTGGTGACCCGCCGCGCGCTGCTGCGCGCGAGCCGCTTCGCAATCGTCGGGATCTTCGGGATGGCGGCCCTGATCACGCCGCCGGACGTCGTGTCGCAGATCGGCCTGGCGCTGCCGATGGTGGCGATGTTCTTCCTGACCATCCTGATCGCCCGCATTCTGCGGTTTGGAGGCGGCTGATGTTCGGCCTCGGGCTCTGGGAGATCGGCATCATCGCGCTGGTGATCGTGCTGTTCGTGAAGCCGAGCGAGCTGCCGCGCGCGGCGCGCACGGTCGGACGGGTCGTGCGGAAGGTCCAGACCGCGTCCGCGCGCGCCAAGGCGGAGATGCGCCAGCTCGGCGCCGCCCTCGAGCAGGCGGACCAGGAGCGCTCCGGGGCGACGCCGCCGGATGGCGCGATTCACCCCATGCAGACCCGGCCGGCGGAGGAAGACGGGGACGCGGGACAGGGGTATATTGACAAGACCTCGTCCGGAGACGCGGTAGAGAGGTAGCAAGCATGCTTGGCCATCCGGAGATACTGATCGTCGGCGTGATCGTCCTGGTGCTGTTCGGCGCTTCGGCGATCCCGCGATTCGCGCGCTCGATCGGCCGCGCCAAGGCAGAGTTCGAGAAGGGTCTGACGACCGGCCAGAAGGACGCCGAAGGCGCGGAAGGCGACCGCAAGGCGCTGCAGGACGCGGCGGAGTCCGACGGCAGGGCAAATAGCGGCGGGACGAAGTAGCCGGACTCCGGGGGAGTAGTCGGACCTCAGGCGCCCAGAACCTCAGACGCCCAGCAGCGCCCCCACCCGATCCAGCAGGCGGTGCGCCGCCTGCTCCTTGGACAGTTCCGGCAGAAGCTCCTCGCGTCCCGTGCGATCGATCAGCGTCAGCGCCACGCGGGCGGCGCCGAACGGCCGCCGGTCGGAACCGACCGCGTTGGCGGCAATCAGGTCCAGTCGCTTGGTGGCAAGCTTGCGGCGCGCTCCCTCCCGGAGCCGCTCGGTCTCGGCGGCGAAGCCGACCACCACCGGAGGCCGCTGCCACCCGTCGCCGCCGGCCGCAAGCGATGCCAGTATGTCGTCGGTCGGCTCCAGCTCGATCGTCAACCCGGGCCGTCCCGCCTTCTTGATCTTGGCCATCGCGGGCGCCGAGGGACGAAAGTCTGCGACCGCTGCCGACATGATCAGCGCATCCCGGCCCGGCAGGTGCTCCCTGACGGCATGCGCCATGCCGGCGGCGCTCTCGACGTCGACCGGCGTGATGCCGGGCTCGGTCTCGGCGGCGGCGGTGGTCACCAGAATGACCTCGGCGCCGCGGTCGCGGGCGGCCGCCGCCACGGCGCGGCCCATCAGGCCGGACGAGCGGTTGGTCAGGGTCCGGACCGGGTCCACGGCCTCCCGCGTGCCGCCGGCGGTGATCAGCATGGAGCGGCCGGCCAGATCGCCGTGCGCGCCCAGCGCGTGGCGGATGTGCCGGGTGATCGACGCCGGTTCGGCCATGCGGCCGACTCCGTGGGCGCCGGACGCCAGCCGGCCGGTCGCAGGCGGAACGACGGTCATCCCGTCGGCGGCGATTTGCTCGACGTTGCGCTGCGTCGGCGGCTTCTCCCACATCGTGCTCTCCATGGCCGGCGCGACCAGCACCGGCGCCGGGCTGGCCAGCACGGTCGCCGCCACCACGTCGTCGGCCGCGCCGCGGGCCAGGCGGGCGATGGTGTTGGCGGACGCCGGCGCCACGACCACCAGATCGTGCGCGGTCGCAAGCTCGACATGCTGAACGCCCGCGTGATCGGGATCGAACAGGTCGGTGACCACCCGCTCGGCGGTGATCGCCTGGAAGGTGAGCGGCTGGATGAACCTGCGGGCTCCGGCCGACATCACCACGCGCACGCGGATGCCGAGTTGCACCAGCTCGCTGACCAGGGCAGCGGCCTTGTAGGCGGCGATGCCGCCGGTGACGCACACCAGCACCGACCGGCCGGCGAACGGACTTCGCAATTCGGCGTTCATGGCGTCCTCGCCGTCGCTCACGTCTTCCTCCCCGTCCTGGTGTTGCCCAGGTTCGCGTTCCACGTCAGTCGCAGCCCCTTGAGCGTGATCCACGGATCGACCGCGTCGATCACCCGTGTCAGCGGCGCGATGGTGTCGGCCAACCCGCCGGTCGCCAGCACGTAGGCGCTGCCGCCGAGCTCGGCCCGGAAGCGCGCCACCATGCCCTCCACCAGGCCCACGTAGCCGTAGATCAGCCCGGACTGCACCGCGTGCGTGGTGTTGGTGCCGATCGCGTGAGGCGGCGCCACCAGCTCGATGCGCCCGAGCTTGGCGGCGCGCTCCGCGAGCGCGTCCGCGGCGATCTCGATGCCGGGGGCGATGGCCCCGCCCAGGTACTGGCCGGACGCGTCGATCGCGTCGAAGGTGGTTCCGGTGCCGAAGTCCACCACGCAGATCGGGCCGCCGTGCTCGGCGAACGCCGCCGCGGCGTCGACGATGCGGTCGGCGCCCACGTCCCGCAGGCTGTCGTAGCGGACGCGCACGCCGGTCCTGACGCCGACGCCGACGATGAGCGGCTCCAGTCCCAGCCGGCTGCGGCACAGCGTGGCGAACACTCCCTGCACCGCCGGCACCGAGCTGGCGATCGCTACCGCGTCGATCGCCTCCTCCGTCAGTCCCTCCAACTGCAGGAGTTGCCGGAGCAGCACGGCGTACTCGTCGGCCTGCGCGTTGGCGCGGGTCGACAGCCGCCACGTGGCGGCGGGAGCGGCGTGCTCGGCTGCGTCGGGGGGAAAGGTGCCGAGCACGATGTTGGTATTGCCGATGTCCATGCAGAGCAGCATCAGCTCACCGGCTCTAGCGGCACGTTGTCGATCAGCCGCACGCCGCCCACCCGGGCGGCGATCGACGCCACCGCCGGGCGTGCGACGGTGTCCAGTTCCGCCATCGTGTCCGGGTCTGCGACGCTCGCGTACTCCAGCTCGACGCTGCCGCGGAGCCGGTCGCGGAGCACCGCGCGCAGCGCCTCGGCATCCCGCTCGCCGGCGGCGAACCGTGCCCGGCATGCCTCCAGGGCCCGCGGGATCGCGACCGCGCGGGCGCGCTGTTCCGGGGTGAGCAACGCATTCCGCGAGCTCAGCGCCACGCCGTCATGGTCGCGGACCGTCGCGCAGACGACCAGTTCGACGTCCATGTCGAGGTCGGTGACCATGCGCCGCAACACGGCCACCTGCTGCGCGTCCTTCTGCCCGAAGTAGGCGCGCGCGGGCGTGACGATGTTCAGCAGCTTGGCCACCACCGTGCAGACACCACGGAAATGGCCGGGCCTCCCGGCGCCTTCCAGCCGAACGCCTGCGTGTCCCGGCAGCACCGTGGTGTCGAATCCCGGCGGATACATCGTCTGCACCTTCGGCGCGAACACCAGGGAGGCGCCGGCGTCGCGGAACAGCGCCAGATCGTCGTCACGGGTGCGCGGATAGGACTCCAGATCGGCCTCTTCGGAGAATTGCGTGGGGTTGAGGAACAGCGTCCCCACCACCGTGTCACCGGCGGCACGGGCGTGCTCGACCAGTGACCGATGTCCGGCGTGCAGGGCGCCCAGCGTCGCGACCAGGCCGACCGTCGACCGACCCACGGCGCGCACGAACGAGCGCACGTGGTCGACCCGTTCGACCACCCTCATGCCGTCCTCGTGCGCAGCCCCGCGTCGCGCCGCTCGGCGGCCAGCGCATGGTCGAAGCGGGCGATCTCATCGGCCGGCATGAGATACGCGTGCTCCTTGTCCGGATAGGCGCGGGTGCGCACGTCACGGGCGTAGTCGGCGATCGCGCGGCTGATCTCCGCGCCCGCCTCGCCGTAGCGGCGCACGAAGCGGGGCGAGGGGCCGGAGTGGATGCCGGTGAGCTCATGGAACACCAGCACCTGCCCGGAGCAGCCGGCGCCCGCGCCGATGCCGATCGTCGGAACGGTCAGATCCGCCGTGATGCGGCTTGCCACCGCACGCACGACCGCCTCCAGCACGATCGAGAAGCAGCCGGCGCGCTGCAGCGCCAGCGCGTCGCGGTAGAGCTGAACGCCGGTCTCGGCGTCGCGGCCGGTCACGATGTGCGATCCGAAGCTGACCGCCGACTGCGGCGTGTAGCCGATGTGGCCCATAACCGCGACGCCCGCGTCGACGATGGCCCGCACGGTCTGCGCGCGGACCTCGCCCCCTTCCAGCTTGACCGCGTCGACACCGCTCTCCTTGACGAAGCGGATGGCGTTGCGCACCGCCTCTTCGTCGGATATCTGGTAGGAGCCGAGCGGCAGGTCGCCGACCACCAGCGCGCGCGGGCGGGTGCGGGTGACCGCACGGCAGTGATGAAGCATCTCGTCGACCGTCACCGGCACGGTGCTGTCGTATCCCAGGGCGAACTCTGCCAGGGTGTCGCCCACCAGGATCAGGTCGACGCCGGCGCCGTCGGCCAGACGGGCGCTCGCCGCGTCGTAGGCGGTGACCATCACCAGCGGCTCCCGGTCGGGGCGGGTGATGTCGGTCAGCGTATAGCGGGACCGTTCCATGGGCATCTCCTTCGCCCAAGGCGGACCCCGTGTGGAGCGTGTGACGCATCTGCCGTGCCGTCCCGGTGGGTACGGCCGGCGCGACGGCTCCGTGGGACCGGCTGGGGCTTGCCGCCTCACCGAGGTCGGCTGCTCTCTGTGTCCATAGTATAGGCGATGCGCGGGGGAGGGAGCACCCGTCTCGGAGTGACGTCTGCTCGGCGCGATGCCACACTGGAGACCGTGCTTACGTTCAACACCGAGGGGCCGGTCGTGGCGGCGGACCACTACCACATCCCGCCGCTGGAGCGGATCGACCTCGACGAGGTGCTGGGTCTCGTACGGGACAAGAAGTACTTCGTGCTGCACGCGCCGCGGCAGACCGGCAAGACGTCGGCGCTGCTGGCGCTGCGCGACCTGCTGAACGGCGGGCATGCCGGCGACTACCGGTGCGTGTACGCCAACGTCGAGTCCGGTCAGGCGGCCCGCGAGAACGTCATGGAAGGCATGCGCACGGTGCTGGCCGAACTGGCGCTCCAGGCAAGCGTGACGCTGGACGACGAGACGTTGGAGAACCTCTGGCCCGCCGTGTTGGACCGTGTCGGGCCGGGGCAGGCGCTGCGCCAGGCGTTGCTGCGCTGGAGCATGGCCGACCCGCGCCCGCTGGTGGTGCTGATCGACGAGATCGACGCGCTGGTGGGCGACACCCTGCTGGCGGTGCTCCGGCAGTTGCGCACCGGTTACGTCGACCGCCCGGCGCGCTTCCCGCACAGCATCGTCCTGTGCGGGGTGCGCGACGTGCGCGACTATCGCATCCACTCGACGGCCGAGGACCGGCTGGTGCTCGGCGGCAGCGCCTTCAACATCAAGTCGGAGTCGCTGCGGTTGGGCGACTTCTCCGAACAGGAGATACGGGCGCTGCTGGCGCAGCACACGGCAGCGACCGGTCAGGCGTTCACGGAAGAGGCGCTGGCGCTGATCGGCACGCGCACCGCCGGCCAGCCGTGGCTGGTGAACGCGCTGTGCTACGACGCGTGCTTCCGCCACAAACCGGGCCGCGACCGCGCGCTCGCGATCACGGCGGACGCCGTCGTCGCGGCACAGGAGCGGCTGATCCTGCGCCGCGACACGCACGTCGACGACTTGGCGAACAAGCTGCGCGAGGAGCGCATGCGGCGGGTGGTGGAGCCGATCTTGGCCGGCGCCGCCGAGACGAGGTGCTCGGAGGAAGACCTCTCCTACGCACGCGACCTGGGGCTGGTGGCGCGGGACGCCGACGGGCCGCCGCGCATCGCCAATCCGATCTACGCGGAGGTGGTGCCGCGCCACCTGAACTACGTGGTGCAGGAGACGCTGCCGCAACGGA
>JAPPKD010000299.1 GCA_028820215.1 Spirochaetaceae bacterium
CCCCCTCCTATATCTCATTGCCATCATTGCACTTGGAACACCGCAATTGGCTCGGAGACCACCAATGGCTGAGCAGCCGCCAGAGTCAGAGTTTCTGACACGTTCAGAGTGGTGGGACGATGCGGGTCGGCTTTCTCAGATGGCGAGCCAACTCATCCGAGACGCTGTTCGGGAGCGACTCAACAATCAGTGCCCAAAGTGCGCAAGGGTCGGATCTCTACTCACGGTCTACAAGCTGTTTCGGCTTCCTGCCTACACACAAGATGAAGAAGATGTACCCCTGATTGCGATCTGTTGCGATTACTGCGGCGGGTATCTGTTCTTTTGCCTCGACTACTTCTTTCGCAAGGTAGGAGACGACCAGGGATGGATGTACCGGCCTGCCGGCCAGTGACTCATTCCGCTCGGCATCAGGATGAGAGTTGACTTGCGCAGCACATCTCCTTGACGGCTCTATTGGGTGCGCGGTCGCGGGTTCTGTGGCTCTTGTCCTGCACCTGGTCCCTGTCGTTTCGGCAGTTCGCCCGTGGCCATGCGGCCGACTATCACCGCGACGTAAGTCGGGTCCTTCGACCGCCGCGAGCGCTTTCCGCGCATCCGGAACCTCATGGCAAAGGAGGGCAATGGCGATGAACCGCCTGTCCATCGAGAAAGGAGTGCTGATCGTGCGCTGTCTCGTCGACGGCATGGGGATGCGCCGCACCGCACGCACCGCGGCCGTCTGAAGAACACCGTGCAGAAGCTCCTGCTGGACGGCTGGACGGCTGGACGCCGGCCGCGCGTGCGATGAGTACCAGGACGAAGTGTTGCGGGACCTGCCGTACCGTCGAAATCCGGGTCGACGAGCTGTGGTCATACCTGTTACGCCGAGGAGCGGAACGTGCCGACTGCGAAAGCAGCTCCTCCCAGGAGCCTGAGACCTTGGATGTGCACGGCGATCTGTGCCGACACGGTTCGACGACAGCCGACAGAAAACATGTCTCGTGCGCCACATACCCTCTGCGACCGAGTCCAGATTCGCTGATCAGATATAGCTCATCGATGTCCGCTGCATCAGGCGATATTATCTGGACGACGCTCGTGAAGCAGGACGGCAAGGCCTACTCGAATGCAGGAGATCTCCAGTCGCCGCGTGACTTCCGCAAGTAACCGCGGGACCAAACCACGGGAGTGAACACTGGAAGCGGCGCGGGTCATCTCCAGCGGTGCGGGAGGTACGACCACGCACGTCCTGACGCAGACGCGTAGTCTCTGATGGCCTGCTGCGCTCGCGCGACCGCGCCTGGATCCGCGCTGGGGTCGTCCATCACGGCAGACGCCCAACCCAGCGGCGAAGGTGGCTCATGCCGAGGACACGGCTTCCAGTGAATTCGGTGAGCCTTGTCACCGAGCCGACGCGCCTCGGTCGGCGTCAGCTGCATGCAACCGGGACAGCGTGTCATGGGTCCACCCTTCTTCGGAGCCACTTCTTCGTCGTGAACCCGGCTGGCGGTGGACGCATGGGGGTGGTGACGATGTTCTCAGGACCGTCGGGTATCCTCCGCGGCACCGGCTCCCGCGGCCGACCGACCGGCGCTTCAGCAGGGCCGCTGGGGACTGCCTGCGCTTCTTCCTCTGACTGACCGTTCATGGCTTCGCCTGTCGGAATCTACCATACGTGGAACGAACGCGTCTTCGCCCATCACCTGGAGCGCGACCCCAAACTGTGGATAGCGGTCATGCGGCAGCCTGCAGACCGTGGAGACCGGGTAGCACTGGGAGCGACTGCCTGAAGACGGGGTCGAAGCGCGAGCTCATCAGGGGAACGAGAAGCTGCAGCAGGTGCTTCGCTCCGGCGAGCGTCCATGTCGCGCCGCTTCGCTTCATCCGCGCGCCCACGTTCTTGCAGACGGTCTCGTTAACCCCACTGCCGATCGGCGACCGGTCGTCGCGGTTACTCGACGCTGCTCTACAACAGGGTTACAGTTGATCGGCGAGATAAAGGGCATGGTGGCCGAGAGACTAAGGAAACGCAGAGCCATCGCTCTTCCGCTTCTCGCAGTCGGCGCCGCCTTGGTCCTGTTCGGCTGTGAGGAGCCGGGCCCTCGTCAGACCGGCAGCATCAGGGTTACTTCCACGCCGCCCGGTGCGCGCATCTTCCTCGACCAGAGCGACACCGGTCGGGTCACTCCCTATACCATCCCCGACGCGTCCGCGGGCTTCCATACGATCCGCTTGACCCTTGACGGACACACCGACTGGGGACCGCAGAGCGTGTCCGTCACCGCCGGGCAGACCGCCACCGTCGACGCTACTCTTGAACGGACGGCTCCATCTCCCGAGCCGGTCGCCCCAGTGCATCGCGGCCTGGGGCTCAGACGTCAGAACGTCCAAGCATACCAAAGCGCCTACATTCTGCGCGCTGATCCGGTCATTTCGCTTCCGTCCTCCGTGGACCTCAGCCTTGATGTCCCGCTCCCGCGTAGCCAGGGCTACCAGGGAAGCTGCGTCGGGTGGGCGGTCGCCTTCACCCTCAAGAGCTACCACGAGCGGATTGAGCGTGGCTGGCCGTTGACCAACGACAGCCACCTGATGAGCCCGGCATACGTCTACAACCAGATCAAGGTCCCCGGTGGCGGTGCGTACTTCTTTGACGCCTTCAACTTGCTTCTCGACCAGGGAGTGTCTTCCTGGGCGCAGATGCCCTACCACCCCTCGGACGACCGTACACAGCCCAGCGCTGCGGCGCGGGCCGAGGCAGCCAACTACAGGATCGCCGACTGGGGCACGGTTATGCGCACCACGCACACGGTGTTCGTACAGGAGATCAAGCGCCATCTGGCGTCGGGTGAGCCAGTGGTGATTGGCGTCCCGGTGTATCCCGACTTCGTGGACCTCAGCGAATCGAACCCGGTCTACGACGACGACGGCGGAAGCTATAGCGGCGCCCATGCGATCGTGATCGTGGGCTACGACGATACACGGTCGGCGTTCAAGATCGTCAACTCGTGGGGCGCCGACTGGGGGATCGGAGGCTATGGCTGGATCGACTACGACGCCAGCAAGTCGCTCATCTGGGAAGCCTACGTGACCGGGGACGTGGTGGCGTCTCCCGACGACGAGCGGCCGGAGGCCGCCAGTGACCCGGGTCCGGGTACCGTAGCGACCGGCGTGGCCGTCGATACGGTGCTGAGGTGGACGCGCAACGCGCGGACGACCAGCTTCGACGTGTATCTGGGGATCGACCGGGACCTGGGTGCGGTCGATTTCCAGAGCAACGTGGCGCAGGCTACGTTCGCCCCCGACCTCGCGCCGGCATCGCGCTACTACTGGAGAGTCGACGCGCGCGGGGTCGGAGGGGTCACGCGGGGGCCGGTTTGGTCATTCACGACGGCAGGTACGCCGGAGCTGCCGCGAAGGGCGATAAACCCGCGCCCTGCGGACGGTGAGACGGCGGTGGCGGTGGACACCGTGTTGAGCTGGGACAGCGGAGGACACACCACCAGCTATGACGTGTACTTTGGCACGCGTCTCGTCCTTGGAGCTCGCGAGTTTCAGGGCACGCAGGCGACGCGGACACTCTCACCGGGAAGGCTGTTGGCCGGGACTCGGTACTACTGGCGAATCGATGCGAAGAACGGGCAGGGAACCACCACCGGCGAGGTCTGGTCCTTCGCCACCGATGTTCGAGAGAACAGGGTCCCGACGTTCGGCAGTGCGACGGTGGCGAATGTCGAGGTCGAGCAGAACACACCGATTCCCGCGACGCAGCTACCAGTAGCGACGGGTGGCGACGGGGTTCTGACATACGAGCTGTTCCCGACGGGCACGACGTCGCTGACGCCCCTCCCGACGGGCCTGATCTTCGACGCGTCCACACGCACGCTGTCGGGGGTGCTGAGCGAGCTGGGCTTGTACTTGATGACCTACAGGGCCGTCGATGCCGATGGCGACGCAACCCGCCCGCTGGTATTCAGAATCGTGGTGAGTCCCACCAATCCTCCTGAGCCGCAGCCGGGGATCACTTGGAGGGCTGTAGATACCGGTATGTCAGGGAATCTCTACGGAGTGGCATGGAGCGGCAGACGGGTCGTCGCCGTAGGGGACACGATCGTGCGCAGCGACGATGGGATCACTTGGCAGCCTGTTGCTAGCGGCATTGACAAGATTCTCGTAGGCCACGACGACGTTCTGCTCGGCGTGACGTGGAACGGCGAGCGGTTCGTTGCCGTCGGGCAGAACGGAATTATTGCCTACAGTGTTGATGGGATCACCTGGAGCGCTGCTGAAAGCGGCACTACCGGACATCTCCACGGCGTAGCGTGGAGTGGCGAGCGGTTCGTGGCTGTCGGGTACACTCCTTCTGAACGCGGCAGATCGACGATGACGACCGTGCACAGCGGCGACGGTATATCATGGACGGTCTTTAGCGCCGGCTATTCCGGGTGGCTCGATGCAGTGGCATGGAACGGGGAGCGGTTCGTAGCCGTAGGAACCAGGATCACATACAGCGACGACGGGATCACGTGGAACGTCGCGAACTATCGGATCCTGGGTAACGGATTAACTTGGAACGGCGAGCGGTTCGTTGCCGTTGGAGGGGGTGCACCAATCGATGGCACAACATTGCCGAGCGCGGAGATCGTGTACAGTACAGATGGGATTACTTGGACCGCGGCAGCGGACAGTGGCGCTTCGAGCTACCTCAACGGAGTAGCGTGGAACGGCAAGCGGTTCGTCGCCGTTGGGGCGGAGATCGTGCACAGTACCGACGGGATTACCTGGAGGGTTGTTGACTTTGGCCTTTCCGGGTGGCTCAATGCAGTGGCATGGAACGGGGAGCGGTTCGTCGCTGTAGGGTTTCAAGGGACGATCGTAACGAGTCCGTAAGCACCCGTCCCGCTGCGGGAGGCACCGAATTGGGGGATGGCACGTCCTCGCCGTAGCTGACTGACGCCACGTTCCGCGATTGGGTGTGGTCTTCAGTTCCCGAACGCGAGACGGTGAATTCCTGAATCGGTGTATCAGGACCGGCACCCCCAGACGCCGGCGGCGGTGAGTTCCGCGGTCGCCTGATCGGCCCAGCCGGCGTTGGCACGGGGGCTGGCGGGACTGGGATGGAGCAGGCGGACCACACGCTGCTCCCCGGGAAGGGCTCCGCGGGCTCTGCGCTCGGCGTAGGCGCCGAGGGCCACCACCCACCTGGGCCGCAGCCCCGCCACCGCCGCCCGCAGGTGGTCGTCGCAGGCGGCCAGCAGCGTTCGCATCGCCGACCCCGAGAGCTTGTCGGGGGTGATGTTGCGGCCGCTGTCGCCAAGGAAGGCGAGCGGGCAGTAGTTGAGCACGAAGTGATCGGCGAAGAACCGGTCCGGCGTGCCGAAGCGATCGGCGAACAGGCCCCAGAGGCGGGAGCCCGAGATCTCGCGCCGCCTGCAGGCGAAGCCGAGCACCGGCCGTGCTGGGTGCTGGCGCGGGGGCGGTTCAACGCCGTCGGCGATGCCGAGCCAGTCGGTCACCGTCCGCACGTCGCCGAAGGGAATCCCTGTCTGCACCATCCCGAACGGGCCGGGATTCATGCCCAGGAACACGGCGCGGATATCGTCCTTCGCGTAGGCGGTGATGTAACGCCGGTGCGCGGCGCCTGCGTATCGCAGCGGATTGTAGACCCACGCGACGGGGGGACCGAACGCGCCCTGGTCGCCCGCGATGGCCAGCGACCGGGAAGCGGTGAGGAGCGCGTCGACGACACTCACAGAACCGACTAGTCCCAGTACCTCACCGCTCGTCCGCGCGCTCCGCGGCGAGCAGGCCGCTCAGGCCGTTCTTGGCTTCCGTTACGCTGACCTGTCTCATCTGGCCAATCTGGCCTGATCGATCAGTCCGTTCAACCCTCCGACAGGAATCTGCGTCGCGTCTGGCGGACACCTCGGCATCGGGGTATCGTCCGTTCGTGACTCTGCGCGAGCTGATCGCCGCGGCCGACTCCCTGCGCGTGCCGCTGCTGATCGGGTTCGGCACCGTGGTGATCGTCACGGCGCTGATCGGCGGGCTGCACGGCAAGGGCCGGGGCGGACGCGCGCCGTGGCGCTATCTCTACGCGGTGCTGGTGTATGCCGCCTGCGTGCCGGGCACCTTCGCCGCCGTCCTGGTTCTCTACTCCCTGTTCTTCTCCGGGGAAGATCTGCTCGACGTCAACGTGGTCATCTACCTGGTGCCGATCGCGGCGATGGTGGCGACCCTGGGCGTCATGCGGCGCAACGTCGACTTCGACAGCGTGCCGGGCTTCGACCGGCTGACCGGGCTCATGACGATGCTGGTCGTCGCCTTCGTGGTGGCGTTCGTGTTGCAGCGCCTGCGCGTGTGGCTGTTCTTCGGCGCGCCGATGATCTGGTTCTTCGTGCTGGTCGCCGCCCTGTTCGCGGTGTTCAAGTGGGGAGGGCGGCTGCTGTTCGGCCGGCGCTCGTGACGGCGGCGCCGTCGAGGGCCGTGGCCGCCAGGGCGCCGCTGCCGGGAAGGGGCGGGCCGCCGACGCGCACGTCCAGGAAGCCGCGCGTCAGAGCGGCGTCGCCGCACGGCGCCTCGATCGGCACGTAGCACTCTCCGTACCCGCGCGCGATCCCGTCCTCGACCGATTCGACCAGCAGCCGTTGCCGGGCGCCGGACAGGCTCCGCAGGTAGGCGTCTCGATTGGCGGCGGCGAGCCGGCGCACCACGGCGCTCCGGCGCTGCTTGACCCGCTCGTCCACCTGCCCGGTCATGCGGGCGGCGCGGGTGCCTTCGCGCTGTGCGAACCGGAAGGTGTGGCAGTGGGTGAAGGCGAGGTCCCGCACGGCGCGGCAGGTGTCTTCGAAGTCCTGGTCGGTCTCGCCCGGGAAACCCACGAGGATGTCGGTGGTGGCGTTCAGGTCGCATCGGATGCGGCGCGCGCGATCGAGCAACCGCTCGAACGTCCGCAGGTCGTAGAGCCGGCGCATGGCCAGCAGCACGCGGTCGGAGCCTGACTGCAGGCACAGGTGCAGGTGCGGGCAGAGGCGGTCGTGGGCAAGAAGGTCGATCGCCGGCTCGACGACCAGGTCCGGCTCCAGCGAGGACAGCCGCACGCGGAAGTCCCCGGGCAACTCCAGCACCGCCTCGAGCATCGCCGCGAAGCCCGTTGCGCCGTCCTGGTACCGGCCCAGGTTCACGCCGGTGATGACGATCTCGTGGAAGCCGTCGTCGACGATGGCGCGCGCCTCGTCGAGGATCGCCGCGAGCGGCCGGCTCACCGCGCGGCCCCGCACGAAGGGGATGATGCAGAAGCTGCAGTGATTGTCGCAGCCGTCCTGGACCTTGAGAAAGCGCCGCGCGCGCGCGGCATGCTCGCCGCCGCCGTACGCGAACGGGCCGGCCGGGAACGCGGCCGCCGCGGCGATCTCGCCGGCAAGATGGGCGTCGACCAGGGCGGCGATGCCGGCCTTGTGCTCGTTGTCGACCACGTAGTCCACTCCCGGCAGGTCGGCGACGGTCGCTCGCTGGCCGGTCGCCATGCAGCCGGTGGCCACGATCAGGGGCTGCCGGCCGTCCAGCGGGTCGCCGGCGCGTCCGGCCCGGTACAGTGCATTGCGCGACTTGCGGTCGGCCTGGTCCGTAACGGTGCAACTGTTGACGACCACCACGTCGGCCGCCTCCCCGGGTTCGACCACGCGATAGCCGCGTTCGGCGAAGTCCGCCTTGAGGGCGTCGCTCTCGTAGGTGTTGAGGCGGCAGCCCAGCGTCTCGACCGCGACGCGCCGGGTGCGGCTCGCTGCGTGCATCAGGACTGCCCCTCGTCGATCCCCAGCAACAGGAGATCGAATATCAGCGTGACGTTGGGACCGACGAACGGCTGTCTGCCCCGTTCGCCGTAGGCCTGCCCCGGCGGGATGGTCACCTCCCAGCGGGACTCGGGGCCCATCAGCGTCAGCACCTCGACCAGCCCCGGGATGAGGTCGCCGACCCGCACCGTCTCGGTCTCTCCGGTCGCGAACAGGTCAAGGATGGCCTGTCCGCCGGGGGCGCTCACCCGGTACTGGAGAATCGCCCGCTGATCGAGTCGTGGGGGTGTGCCCGTCCCGGACGAAACCACCCGGTACTGCACGCCGCTGTCGAGCTCGGTGACGTCCGGATCGCCCCGGTTCTCGCTCCGCAGCCCCTCGCCGGCCGTAGCGTTCGCATCGCCGGCACGGATGACCGACTGTGCGGCCTGCAGTTCCTCGTCCACCTGCGATGGCCCGAGCATGGCCGTGCCCGCCAGGGCGTCGCGGATGCCGCGTTCCACCCAGTCCAGGTCCAGGTCGAGCGGCTGCTCCGCCAGGCCGCTGCCGATCTTCAGCCCGACGCTGTAGCTGGAACGGGAGCGCTGGTCGACGGGAAGCCGTTGCGGTTCCGCGGGCGGTTGCCGGCAGGCGGCGCAGGCGACGATCAGGGCGGCCAGCGCGGCCGCGGCTCGTATCATCGGAGCCGTCATCCTATCGGGACGGCGGGTCAGCGGCCAGCCTCCGCACCGCCCGGGCTCATGTTGCCTGTTTCGGTGCTTTTCCCCAACCTGAAGCCGTGCGTCTTCCCCCACGAACGCGTCCCGGCGCACTGCGCATTCCGGCACAGGACGTGCAGGTCGCCCGCGAACGTTCCGGCACGCCGCGGATCCGCGCGCAGACGCTGGTCGACGGCTACTACGGCCTCGGCTTCATGCACGCGACCGATCGCCTGTTCCAGATATTCGCCACCCGCGCCCTGGGTGCCGGGCGGCTGGCCGAGGCGTTCGGCGACATCCACAAGCTCATCGACAGCGACCGGCGCTCGCGGGCGCTCCGCCTGCACCAGGTGTCGGACGAGGATCTGGCAGGCTTGGGAGAGCACGCCATGTCGGTCGTTCGCTCGTACTGCGCCGGCCTCAACGACGTCATCGGCAGCGGCCATCGGCCCTTCGAGCTACGGCTCACCGGCAACCGCGTCGAACCGTTCACGCCCGCGGACCTCCTCCGCTGCCTGAGAGCCATCGCCTACATCGGACTCGACGACGGCCAGGGCGAGATGGAGCTCGCGATCGCGCGGGCGCTGGCTGTCGATCCGGGGACGCTGCGGGCGTGGAGCCAGTTGTTCGGCCGGCCGGCCGACGGATATCGGCAGGGGGACTACCGGCGCCTGGTGGTGGACGGCCACCGGGTGGCGGGCGGCCACGATGTGGCGGAGGCCGAGGCCGAACGGCCGGATGACGAGCGCATTGCGATGCCGCCGTCACCCGGCGGCAGCAACGCGTGGGCGGTCGCCGGCGGGCTGACGGCATCCGGCAGGCCGCTGCTGTGCAACGACCCGCACCTGGACATCACCAGCCTGCCGGCGGTCTGGTACGAAGCGGTGATGGAGACGCCGGAGCTCTGGGTCATGGGAGCCACGGTGGCCGGCGGGCCGGTGTTCGCGTCCGGGTGGAATCGTAACCTGGCGTGGGGGGTCACCTATGCGCACGCGGACAGCGAGGACCTGTTCGTGGAGGAGTGCCGCGACGGTCGCTATCTGCGCGGCGGCCGCTGGCACCCGTTCCCGGTGCGTCAGGAGGAGATCCGCACCCGGTCCGGCCGGTCCGAGCTCGCCGCCTTCCACGAGACCGAGCACGGCGCTCTGGCCGGCAACCCGCACACGGCCGGGCGCTATCTGGCCCGCCGATGGGCGGGAGAAGCGCCGCTGGCCGGGAGCAGCATGGCCGGAATCATCGCCCTGAACGCCGCCCGCGACCTGGACGAGGGGCTGGCCGCGATCGATACGATCCGTCTGCCGGGTCTCCACTGGGTGCTGTCCGACCGGAGCGGCCGCATCGGCCGGCGCATGAACGCCGCGGTTCCTGTTCGGGGCGGAGGCCTGAGCGGCCTGCTGCCGATGCCGGCGTGGCGGGGCGGCGTGGGTTGGGACGGGCTGTGGGAGGCCGCCCGGTTTCCGCCGGAGCGCGATCCTGCGTCCGGCATCCTGGTCGTGGCAAATCAGCCGTTCGACGGCGACGCTTCGGCGCAGACCATGACCGCCTCCGCCGACCGCGCGGACCGGATCCGGCAGATGCTTGAGGCCGGTCACGACGGAACCGGTGGACCGCTGACCGAGCGCGACATGATGCGGATCCAGACCGACGTGTACTCGCTGCGCGCGGAGCGGATCCTGAGCTTTCTGCGCGACCGCCTGCGGCTGCATCCGCTCGGCCGCCGGCTGCTGTCCTGGGACTGCTGCATGGAGGCCGAAAGCCGCGAGGCGACCTCGTTTTCCGAGTTCGTCCATGGTCTTCTGCTGGCGACGTGCAAGGTCGTGCTGTTCCCGGCCGGGACGCTGGCCGCCGCCGCCGCCGGCTCGTTCTTCACGTTCAACTTCCGGCTCATCGAGGAAGCGTGGATCGCTGCTCGCCCGCCGTTCGCGGCGGTCGACTGGGACACGATCGTGCCGGCCGTCCTGGATTGGGTGGGGGCGGAACAGCCGCCTTGGGGAGAGGACCCGATCGTCGTCAACCACGTGCTGCTCGGCGAAACGCCCGTCGGGCGCTTTCTGCGCGCGGGACCCTTTCTGGCTCGCGGCGACGCCTCGACCGTCCAGCAGGGAAACCGGGTGGGCCGCCGCGCCAAGGCTGCGGGTCCGTCGTACCGGCTGATCGTGGACTTCGCCGACGAGATCGCCTTCACGGCGATGCCCGGCGGCGCCAGCGGCCGTCCGTCGTCGAAGTACTACCGCCACGGCGTCGGCGACTGGGCGGCCGGCCGTTACCGCCTGGTGGGACCGAAGGACTAGTACTCCCGCGACAGCCTGGCGCGCCGCCGTCGGTACTCCGGCAGCTCGATCATCGGCGGCCGCTCGATCTCCTCGATCTCGCTCACGAGGTGCTCGTAATCCCGGTCCCGTGACAGGAACTGGTGCAGCGCCGTGCCGAGAACGGGCGTCGCCCCGATCGTTCCGTGCGCGGCCGCCCGCCGCAGGAAAGCCTGCAGGATCCGGAACGCCATCTTGCCCAGCGCCTGCGTGTCCTGGTTGTAGTGGACGCGCCGATCCAGGTCGGTCTGGGCGATCGCGTCGAGCCCGTGCCGGTGGTAGACGTCGATCAGGTGCGAGGTCTCCACGCCGTAGCCGACCGGGAACGGGAGCTGTTCGAGCACGCCGCGCCGCGCCGCGTACTCGCCCGACAATGGCTGGATGATCGTGGCCAGTTCCGGGAAGAACAGCGAAAACAGCGGCCGCACCAGGATCTCGGTGACGCGGCCGCCGCCGGTGGGCCGCATTTCCTTCGGCATCGCCACCGGACGGTCGTAGAACGCCTTGACGTAGCCGACTTCCGGGCGGGCCAGCAGGGGGCCGAGCAGGCCGTACACGAAGCGGGGATGGATGTTGCGGATGTCGGCGTCGATGTAGACGATGATGTCGCCACGGAGCTGGTAGATCGCCTTCCACAGGTTCTCGCCCTTGCCGCGGTGCCGCGGCAGGTGCGGGAGGATCTCGTCTGCCAGGTAGACGTCGGCGCCGAAGTCGCGGGCAACCTCCCGGGTGGCGTCCCGGGAGCCGGAGTCGAGCACGGCGATCTCGTCGAGCAGCGGATAGCGCTGCATGAGCTCGGAACGAAAGACGACGACCTCCTTGCCGATGGTGAGCTCCTCGTTCAGGGCCGGAATGCACAGCGAGATGGAGGTGCCGAGCCGCTCCTTGGCGGCCACCAGCGCGCCCAGGTCATCGAAGTCGGAGTGATGGTAGGTGTTGCGCTGCAGCCAGCCGTCGCCGGTGGCGCCGACGGTCTCGCGGTCAGTCGACACAGTAGCCCCCGTCGATGGCCAGCAGGATGCCTATGAGCTGCGTGAGCCCGGTCGCCATCGGCTCGATGAAGACCGTCTCGGTCGCTTCGCCGGGGTGAGTGCTCTCGGTGATGCCGATGGTGATCGCCGGGATGCGCCGGTCGATCAGCGCCGCCAGCTCGGAGGTGCTCGGCGTCATGCGGGGCGAGAGCCCCAGCCGGCTCATGATCCGCAGCGCGCGGTCCACCAGAGGATGATCCAGACCGATGCCGCCGGGATGGCACCGGGCGACGAGCTCGAGTTCGACGTGCTCGCCGCGCTGAGCGGCGACCTGCTGCGCGATCCTGCCGATGGAGTGCAGCAGCGATGCCACGACGTGTCCCGACTCGCTGCGCGCCTCGAATCCGAGCGTCGCCCGGGTCGCCACGGTGTGGGCGGCGGTGCCGCCCCTTACCTCGCCCAGCACGACGGTGGAACGCGGGCGGCGCGGCATCGGCAGCGCCAGGACGCGGTTGATCACCTCGTTGACCGTGACGATGGCGCTGGCT
The DNA here is from genome assembly GCA_028820215.1 of Spirochaetaceae bacterium. The sequence continues at coordinate 12,299 of JAPPKD010000299.1, forward strand.
TCGCCGAAGCGGGTCCAGTCGTGCTGTTCCGGGATGCGGCAGATCACGTCACCGCGGATCATGCCGATCGAGGTGTGGCTCAGGAGTCCGAGGGGAGCCCCTTCCACGCACACCGCGGCGCGGATCGGCAGGCGCGGGTTCTCCAGGAAGAAGCGCAATCCGGCCAGGTTGCCGCGGCCGAGCGAGCGGGTCGTGCCGAGGAGCAGGAGATCGGAACGCAAGGTGAGCCGCAGGCGCTCCAGCAGGTGTGGGAGGGTCGCCAGCGTCGCCAGACCGAGCGAGTCGTCCGCGACCGACGCACCCACCACCCGGTCGGGTTGCACCTCGGTGACGTGCTCGGTCCCGTCCGGAAACAGGGTGTCCAGGTGAGCGGCCAGCAGGATGACACCGCCGCCTCCCGCTCCGGGATGGGTGGCGGCGACGTTGCCCAGATCGTCCTGCACGACGTCGGTCAGGCCGAACTGGCTGAACCGTTCCTGCAGGAATTCCGCCCGCTGCTGCTCGCCGAACGTGGGCGCCGGGATCTCCGAGATCATGGCCAGCTCCGCAAGCAGGGTGTGGCGGTCTTCGAAGACCTGCTCTCGCAGCGACGGCAGCCGGCCCAGGATGAGCTCGAACGGGGGTAGGGGAGCCATCAGGTCGCGATGAAGGTAGCGCGCTGCGTTGCGGCTCCCAAAGCACTCACAGCGGGTCGAGCAGCAGGCGCTGATACGGCGCGGCGGCGAACCGTGCGGCCACGGAAGCGGCATCCGCCATACCTTCGCCGCCGGCCGCCGGCGGCCACGACAGCGCTTCCGCCGCCCGCGCAGCGAACGCGGCCGCGCCGAACCGCCGCTCCAGCAGGTCGACAGCGCGGTCCGGGGGGTGCGGTGGATGCACCGCTCGTACCCGCTCGATCAGGTCGGCGTTGGCCGCACGGTGACGGCGCAGTTCCGTGTCGCACGTGCAGCGAACGGCGACTGCCTGTTGCAGCTCCACGCTGAGGTACGAGTAGTCGACCAGCGGCCCGCCGGTGTCGGCAGCCACCTGGTCGGCGACCTGGTCCAGAGTCGCCTGCGGGACGTACGGTCGCAGGCGCTTCAGGCGCGCGCGGTAGCGGCCGCTCAGGTGCAGGCGGTCGGCGCGGGTCAGCGGACACTGGAGCCGGTCGTAGAGCACCGTCGACTGAGGATGCAGCAGGTCTCGAACCCCGTCGATCGCATCGATGTCGCGGGCGATCAGGGGCAGGCGCCACTGGCGGGCATGCAGAAACTGGTAGCCGAAACCCTCCTCGATGGAGCTGGAGACGACCGCGTCGGCGCCGGCTGCGAGCGCGCCGAGCGACCGGTCGCGAAAGCGGGGCTGACCGCCGAATCCGATTCTGCCGGGCAGCGTGCCGTCGCGAAACAGAGCGCCGGTCTGGCGATGGTAGGAGGCTTCCGCCGTAGAGCTCGCCGGCAGGGTGACGCCGACCGCCGCTCTTCCGGCCAACCGCGCCAGCAGTCCCGCCTCCAGCACGTTCTTGCGCCGGCGAATGCGCACCGGATAGAGCCAGAGACGGCGGCCGCCCGGCATCAGCGGGGCGATGCGCTCGCTCCCGGGTTCGATCGGACTGGGCAGGACCGGGTTCCAGAGCAGGTGCAGGCACGCGTCCGGGATCCCGGCGGCCGCCAGCGCCTCGTGGTCGCGGCGATTGATGACCGCGTAGCGCAGGCGGGGTCCGAACGGATACAGCTCTGTTCCGAGGGCGGCACGCACCTGTTGGTATCCGTCGATCCTGCCGCACTCCGGGAAGTCGTGGATCTGCAGCAGGACGCGCGCGTCGCCGCGCGCCGCGCCGTGCAGCAGCGCCCGCGTGAACGGGGTGTTCTTGCCCACGTGATGGTTGTGGATCCACCAGACCGCATCCGGGCCGCTGACCGCGGCGAAGCTCCAGGCGTCCGGGCTCGCGGACCCGCGGCCGCCGTAGTCCAGGAGCGGGTCGACCGTGGCCTGCACCACGGTATCGGCGCCGGCGTCCGCTGCCGCCGCATGCAGTGCGGCGCGCACGGCTTCCACGCCTTGCGGTCGCCCGGCCATGAGATGAATCGAACGCAGCAGTCCCGGCCGATGCTGGAGGACCGCGCGCAGCCCGTCGCGGATGACGCTGGTGACGCCGCCCGGCAGCAGGTGATAGTGGACGACCGCGAGATCGATCATTCGGGTTTGCGCGGCGGTGAGGGACGGCCGGCCGCCGCGAAGCGGTGCAGCGGCGCTAGAAGCTGCTTCCCATCGAGCGTGCCTTTTCGGAGTCCGTCTCGTCTTCGGCGTCCCGCTGCCGGCGGGCCGCATCGACGTACCGGTCCCACAGCTCGCGGTCGCGGTACACGATGTCGGCATTGCTCGACACGAGCAGGTTCTGGAAGACCATGAGGAACACGTCGATGGCCGGCGCTTCCCAGATCGAAATCCGCGCCGCCAGGGCGAAGAGTTGGCCGAACGGCTGGTATCCCACCTCGTAGCTGTCGGCGGTCAGTTCCAGGACGTCGCTGATCGTCTCTTCCAGCCCTTCGGATACGGCCAGGTGGCTTCCCGCGCCGGAGGTGTTCAGGGTCTTGCGTGCCATGAACAGCACGTAGGACTCGGGTTGGTCGGGCGCGTCGGGGTATCGAAAGAAGTACAGCTCCAGGGCGACCACGTTCTCCCACGTGCGGTGGCCGACCCGGTACATTCTCGTGACCTCGGTCTCGAGCTCCCGGACGCCGAGAAAGTTGGGATACTGGCCCGCGGCGAAGAAGTCGCTCAGCACCTCGTACTGGCCGATGAACTGGGCCGCGCCGGCGTCGTCCGCATCGACCGTGGCGCCGCTCAGGTCCCGCAGCACCTCACGGGCGGTGGCGCCGAAGGGGAGGGTGCCGTAGCCGTACTCCGGGGGCGCCTGCGTGACCGCGGTCTGTGCGAAGGCGGGCGCCGCGACGGCGAGCACGCACGCCAGCGCCGTGGCGGCCGTCCGGATCGCCGGCGGAGCGGGCCGCGGCCGTGACACGGAGCGTCAGTCCCCGCCGGAGGTGTCGGGCGTGCGCTCGGCGAGCTTCTGGTCGAACACGAACAGCCCCACCTCCGAGTCGCCGATCCGGTTGATCTGCGTGAGCAGCTCGCTGAACAGCGCCTCCTCCTCGACCTGCTCGGTCACGAACCAGTCCAGGAACACCTGCGTGGCGCGGTCCTTTTCCGCCACGGCCACCTCCACCAGCGCGTCGATCGCGCCGGACACCTCGGACTCCTCGCGGAACGCGTCCGCGAACGCCTCGCGCGGCGACGCGGCCGGTGCCGGCGGAGCGGGCACCGCGGCCAGCGTGACCGTGCCGCCGCGTGCCAGGATGTAGTCGAAGATCTTCATCGCGTGCACCTGTTCTTCCTCGGCGTGAGTGCGGAACCAGTGCGCCAGTCCCGGCAGGCTCTGGGCACCGAAGTGGGCGGCGAGGCTCAGGTACGTGTAGGAGGAGGCGAGCTCTGCGTTGAGCTGGTCGTTCAGGGCAAGGCTCATCTTTTCCGTCAGCATGTTCAGAAGATACCGTTGATGGCGCCCGCGGGCCATGCTTAGCTTGGACCGGCAGGCATACGGGTGAACTATCGCGTCGCGATCATCGACGATCGGTTCGAGGCACACGAGCAGGAGCGGGCGGCCCTGGCGCCGATCGCGACCCTGGAGGTCGAGCGGTCCACCGATCCCGCCGACATCGCCGCCGCCTGCCGCGACGCCGACGGCGTGATCGTCAACCTGGAGCCGGTACCGCGGTGGATCATCGAGGGGATGCGGCGCTGCAAGATCATCTGCCGCTACGGAGTCGGCTACGACAACGTCGACATCGACGCGGCCACCGAGTGCGGCATCTGGGTCGCGCGGGTGCCGGATTACGGCATCGAGGACGTGTCCGACCACGCGCTGGCACTGTTCCTGGCCTGCGTCCGCAAGATCCCGTACACCGACCGGGGCATCCGCGACGGCGGCTGGGGGTTCCCGCGCAACCGTCCGTCCTACCGCATCCGCGGCAAGACTTTCGGCCTGCTGGGCTACGGGGCGATCGCGCGCGCGGTGCACCGCAAGCTGTCCGGGCTGGGGCTGGCGAGGGTGCTCGCGCACGATCCGTACGTGGACGCTGCCGAGATCAGGGCTGCCGGCGCCGAGCCGGCGGGAGTCGACGAGCTGCTGGCAGCGTCGGACTACGTGTCGATCCACACGCCGCTGACGGCCGAGACGCGCGGCATGCTCGACCAGGCGCGGCTCGCGGCGATGAAGCCGACGGCGATCATCGTCAATACCGCGCGCGGCGGGATCATCGACGAGCCCGCGCTGGCCGACGCGTTGCGCGCCGGCCGCCTGGGCTACGCCGCGCTCGACGTGTTCGAAACGGAGCCGCTGGCGGCCGACAGTCCGCTGCGCGATCTGAATACCGTGATCCTGACCGACCACCACGCCTACTACACGGAGGAGTCGGTGGTCGAATTGAAGACCAAGGTGGCAGAGCGCGTGCGCACCGCCCTGGAGGGCGGGGTACCCGAGGCGGCGATCAACGATCCGCGCAGGCCGGCCTGATCGCCGCCTGCCGGACGGCCGTCAGCGCGGCGTGAGGTCCACGGCCTGCGCCTGCGCCTGCAGGGACAACTCGGCGGCCAGGAACGCGTGCTCCTGGGTCATCGCGTTCTCGGTCCGTTCCAGGCAGTCCAGAATCAGGTCGCCGAAGAACGGAAAGCCGCTGGCGCCCACTTCCACGGTGCGCTCGCCCTTGCCGTCCACCAGGTTCAGCACCGGCCCGTCGCCGCGCGCCACGTCCACGTGCGCGCGCACCTCCAGGTATCCCTCGGTGCCCATCACGAAGGTGCGGGCGTCGCCCCAGGAGCGCAGGCCGTCGGGGGTGAACCAGTCGACGCGGAAGTAGCAGGTGGCGCCGTCGACGGCCATGGTGGCCTGGCCGAAGTCCTCCAGCTCGGGATATTCCGGGTTTCCGTAGTTGGCCACGGAGCTCGACAGCACGCGCGCTCCCGCTACGCCTGCGAAGCTCAGGAACTTCTCGGCCTGGTGTGAGCCCAGGTCGGCGATGATCCCGCCGTACTGCTCCTTGCGAAAGAACCAGTCGGGGCGCTTGTGCGCCTCCAGCCGGTGCGGGCCGAAGCTGTCGAGGTGCACGACGCGGCCAAGAGCGCCGTCGTCGATGAGCTGGCCGGCGCGGATGATCCCCTCGTTGTGGAGCCGCTCCCCGTAGTAGACCATGAACTTGCGGCCGGTCTCGGCGGCCGCCGCGCGGGCCGATTCGAGTTGTCCGAGGGTCGTGAACGGGCATTTGTCGGTGAAGTAGTCCTTGCCGGCGCGCATCACCCGCTCGCCGACCGCGCCGCGGTCGCACGGCACCGCGGCGGCGGCCACCAGCTTGACCTCCGGATCGTCGAGCACCTCCTGCTCGCTGGCGGCGACGCGCGCATCCGGGAAGTCCTCCCGGAGCAGCGCCAGCTTGTCCGGATCGCGGTCGTGGATGACCCGCACCTCGGCGCCGGCGCCGACCAGGGCCGCGCACATCGTGTTCAGGTGGCCGTGGGCCCTGTGGATGGCGGCGATCGGGAACTCGCCGGGCTCGACCACGCGCCGGTATTCGCCCTCGGGCCGGTGGTCCATGCCGCTCGCTTTCGTTGATGCCATCGTCGTCTCTCCTTCGTGGGTCGCTGTCGCGGCGGGATAATACCGGCGGTGGCAGTCGGCTACCATGGGCGCGATGAAGATCACCGCCGTCGACCCCTTCGTGGTCGAGCTGCCGCACCCACGGCCGTACCGCAAGGCGTGGTCGCCGCCGCAGGTTCTGGAGCGGTCCCGGACGATGACCCTGGTACGCATCCGCACCACGGAGGGAGCGGTGGGCTACGGGGCCATGGGCGGCGACGCCCGCGACGCGGTGGCGGCGGTGACGCCGGCCCTGCTTGGCGCCGACAGCGCCTGGCTGCAGGCGCATGCGCCGACGGTGGAGGCTGCTGCCGCATGGGCGGTGGACATCGCCCTGTGCGACCTGCTCGGCAAGGAAGCCGGCCAGCCGCTGGCGCGCCTGTGGGGCATCTGCCGCGATCGGATCCGGGCCTACGTATCGCCGGTGGTGGGCAAGCCGGACGCCGAGTTGGCCGACGACGCGGCGCGCTATCGCGAGGAGGGCTTCACGGCGATCAAGCTGCGCACGTCACGGCCGACCATGGCCGAGGATATCGCCATGGTGCAGGCGGTCCGCGAGCGGGTCGGCGAGTCGATGGACATCCTGGTCGACGCCAACCTGGCAGGCGGGGTGGGACCGGGCTCGCCGCGGCCGGCCTGGGACTACGCGCGGGCGCGGGAGACGGCGCGCGAGCTGCACCAGCTCGGCGTGGGCTGGCTGGAGGAGCCGCTGCCGCGCGGCGACGTCGCGGCCATCGCCCGCCTGACCGGCGAGGCGGAGCTGGCGATCGCCGGCGGGGAAGGCGACCGCGGCACCGCAGCCTTCGCCCGGCTGCTGCAGGCCGGCGCGTACGACGTGCTGCAGCCCGACTGCGCGGCCAGCGCGCCGCTCTCGCAGATGCGCAAGATCGCCGCGGCCGCGGAGCTCGCCGGCCGCCGTTTCGTCCCGCACCACGGCGCGTGCGGCATCGGCCTGGCCGCGCACCTGCAACTCTGCGCGACGCTGACCAACAGCCCGTATGTGGAGTACATGCTCGATCCGCCTTACCGGACCGTGGAGAGCTACCAGCAGCTCCACGGCATCATCCCGGAGCCGATCGGCATCGACGCGGACGGCATGGTGCGAGTGCCGTCGGGCCCCGGCCTGGGAGTCGAGATCGACGAGGCCAGGATCGAGCGCTACCGCGTCGCCTGAGCGCGCTCCTTCCACAGGCGGACGGTGAAGCGGTCGTCCTCCTCGATCAGGTCCGGATCGGTGCCGTTGTGCTCGCGCATGCCGCGCACGATCTTTCGCGGCACCCCGAGCCCGGTCGCTTCGACGTACCGATAGTCCCGCAGCACCTCCTTGACCAGCTCGTTGCGCGTGGCCCGGTAGCCGGAGCGCATCTTCTCCACGGTGACCGTATTAGGCAATCGGCCGGGCGAGACGATCTCCATGCGGTCGGCGTAGATCGAAAGCTCGATGTCGCTGACGACTATCGTGTAGTCACGGTGGGCGATCGCGTTCACGATCGCCTCCCGCACCGCCTCCAGCGGGTACTCCCAGCGCTCCTGCCGGCGACCGCCGGAGTCGATCCACGCTTGCACGCAAGTGTTGCGGCGCACGAAGTCGAGGGTACGCTCGATGACGCCTCCCTCGGTGAATTCGCTGCTCTCGGAGAAGCTTCGAGGCTGCCTGGGATAGTGCGTTCCGTCCGCTTCCGTGCGCTGGAACGCAAGCGACACCGCCGGCCCGCGTACCGTCGCCCGCTCCCTGGCGTCGTAGTCCTTCTCCGTTCCCGCGTATGCCGCCGCGCTGACGCCCGCCTGCGGCAGATACCGGTTGGGCCGTGCGCCGAACAGGAGCATGCCGGCCGCGCTCGTCATGGCGTGGCCGCGGCTCTCGATCATGATCTCCGTGTTCGCAAGCAGCCGGACCCAGGCGGCTTCGTCCTCTATCTCCGGAACGTCCTGCTGGCGAAGGTCGCGGAAGTAGTTGACCAGGCGGCGCCGGTCCAGGTCGGCGAGCGACGATCCCGGTACGGGCTTGCGGTCGTACTGGAGCCGGCCCGACTGCTGGTAGAGGCGTACCTCCTCTTCGTCCGTCGCGTCCCGTGTGGTCGTTCCCGCACGCACCTGCGTGACCCATGCCGATCCGCGCTTCGCCTTGTACGGCTTGTCCGGGGCGTCCGCGGGGAGGGACACGACGCCGACGGTCACACCCTCCCGCCACTCCACCGTCTCCCAGTAGGGAATCGTGGCCGGCCGGACATGGGTGCGGGCCACCTCCATGACCCACTCCTCGGCCTGCCGCCTGTTACGGGAAAGGCCGGTCACCGCACCGCTGTCTTCCACTCCAAGGAGGATGTGGCCGCCCTCCAGGTTGAGCAGGGCCGCGAGCTCCCGAGCGATTCGTTCCGGACGCACGTCGTCCCGCTTGAACTCGACGCCGGAACTCTCCCCGGAGCGGATCAGGTCCGACAGACCGTCCCGATTCATCGCTCAACCTCGTCCTTCTGGTGTGAGTTCGATCTTCATGCACTGCTCGCGATGGGTAGCTCGATCTGTGCAGAACGAGTCGGCAGCGGCGCAGGTTCATGATGGGCGGAGATTGCTCCTGCGGACTCCGCCTTCACCGCGCAGGGTACAGCGAGCTGCAAGTCGGTCTCCTGACTCGTTACCACGGCGAATCCGTAGTGGCGGTTGACGTGCCGGCAGGGTCGTCCCGCCTCTTCGCGAGAGTGGACGAAGTCGAGATGGGCGGCCAGCCGTCGCTGCGCGTACTCGCGACCCAGGGGAACAGCGGTCTCGGTGGCGTTGTGAATGGGGCGTTCGAGCGTGTCTTCGATCTCGATACCGATGCTGGAGCGTCCGCTGGCGATAGCTGCGGCGGTGGTCGTTCCGGTGCCGAGAAACGGGTCGAGCACGGTGTCGCCGATCAGGGAGTGCATCTGGATAAGCCGATACGCCAGCTCGAACGGAAACGCGGCGCTCCGCGCGCGCGCTTCCCGGTCATAGATCTCCCCATTGCCGAGTAACTGCCGGGTTCCGACCACGTCGACCCACACGTCGGAGAACCAAACGTTGCGTTCCTCCCAGAAGAAGGCGCTGCGACGACGTCGTGCCTTGTCGGCGGGCGAGAACCGCCGAGGGCCGCCCTTGCGCACGATCAGGATGTATTCGTGCTCGTAGGTGACGTAGGCGCCCGCGGGAAGCATGCCCGAGCCCAGGAACTTGTTCGGCGCATTGGTCGGCTTGCGCCACAGGATGTCGGGCAGGATGGAGAATCCCAGGCTGGCCATCTTCTGCAGGATGCGGCTGTGGTTGGAGAACAGGCGGAACTCGCCGCCGATCTTTCGGGTGGCGTCGCCGATGTTGATGCACGCCAATCCTCCCGGCCGGAGTACCCGGTGGCACTCGCTCCAGACCTCATCGAGCGCGGCGTGCATGAGCCCAAACGCGCGGCCTCCGTCCTCGTTGCTCAGCGCAGTGCCGATTGCCGCGTCAACGGAAACGAATTGCTCGTCCCACATCTCGATCATCGGATACGGAGGAGAGGTCACGACAAGGTCGATCGTTTCGTCACCGACCGCGGACATGGACCGCGAGTCGGCGAAGTGGATCTCGTGCCAGGTTGCCTCCATGGCCTGCGAGAGGGTTACTTCCAGCCGCGTTCGCGGCAGAAGGCATCCAGCCGCTCGAGGTGCGCGTCGTCCAGGTTGACCATGGGCGGCCGGCGCCAGCGGGGCACGACGCCAAACACCTCCAGCAGGGCGTGGAAACCTCCGTCGAAACCGCCCGGCAGGCGCATCAGGTAGTCGAACAGCGGCCAGTCGTCCTGCTGCACCACACGGGCCGCCGCGGTCCAGTCGCCGGCGCAGACCGCGTTCCAGTAGCGGCGGCTCACCTCCGGTTGAAAGCTCACGAAACTGGACATGTAGCCGACAGCGCCGTAATGGACGAGATCGAGGTGCTGCTGCTTCTGGCCGCCGGCGAACACCGCCCAGCGCTCCCCTGCCATGGCGGTAATCTTGCGGGCCACCTCGCCCCCCATGTCGTCCTTGAGCGCCATGACGCCGTCGACCTGGTCCAGGAGCGCAGCGACGACCGACAGCGCGACGTCCGGCATGCCGCCCCAGACGTTGGTCACCAGCATGACCGGGATCTCGCGGGCGACCGCGCGGTAGTGCTCGACGAACTCCTCCTTGCCCGGCGGGCTCCACACCGGCGGCTTGACCATCAGCACGTCGATCCCGATCTCCCGGCAGTAGCGGGCGAACTCCACGGTCTTGCCCGTCCACCAGTCACTGTCGGCGGCGACGGTCAGGGCGCGGCCGCGAGCGTGATCGGCCACGGTCGCCGTGACCTCCGCGATCTCGTCGTCGGTCAGCACCGAGAACAGGCTGTCCCCCCAGGTGAGCAGCGCGGTCCTGCTCCCGCCGGCCAGATTGGCGTCGATCAGGGTGCGCAGGGCGTCGTGATCGACGGCGCCGTCACGGGTGAACGGGGTGGTGAGCGATGAGATCGGCCCGGTCAGGCCGGCGCGTACTTCGTCACGATCGATCATCGGGTTCTCCCAGGAAATCTCATCGCGCGTGGGCGAGGGGCTTCCCCAGGCCGGGCGCGTGGGGCGGCTCCAGGATGCGGCGCTGCCGTTCGGTGACCGGCAGGTCCTCCGGGACCGGGTAGCTGGACGCCCAGGATGCGCCGTGGTGGTGGTACTTGTAGAACAGCGTGCGCCGCTCGCCGGCGCCGGACCAGGGCAGCGCGCCGTGGGTCAGCGCCTCCGTGAACAGCACCGCCGTGCCGGCCGGCCCGGTCACGGCCTGCACGAACGGCGGCCGGCGGGACAGGTCCTTCCAATCGTCAGGGAACGGGTAGTTGCTCTTGTGGCTGCCGGGCACGCAGCCGAATCCGCCGTCGTCCGGCCCCACGTCGGCCAGATTGTAGGCGGCGACGAACAGCCCGCTGTACATGCGGCCGTTGCGGAAGTCGTAGGACATGATCGGATTGTAGGGCGTGCCGCCGCCGTGCAGCGTCGCGCCGATCGGGCTGAGACCGCTGCGGATCACGTCCAGGTAGATGTGGTCCAGGCGGAAGCCCTCGCCCAGGATCTCGCGCAGGCAGGGCTCGACCGTGGGGTTGTCGACGACGTCCAGGAACGGCTGCCCCCAGCGCAGCATGTCACCGAAGCGATGGGTCGGATCGTCCGCGGCCATCTCAGCCGCGATGTGCTCGTCCAGAAGCTCGTTCATCGCCCGGATCTGGTCGGCATCGAGCGCGTCCGGGATCGTCAGGTAGCCCTGCAGATCGAACAGGTAGCGATCGTGGTCCGTCATGTGCGCTTCACCCCCGGTCCGTGTGCCGCCAGCCTACCAGCGCCGCCGCATCTCCAGCCACCGGGGCCGTCATGGTCGTCGTTGGAGCCGATGACCGTGGGCGTGCTCGGGACCACCATGCCATCGCCTGTTCTGAACGAAACGGGTACGCTTAGCGATGGTGGCTTGGTCCGAGATTCAGAGAGAGGCGCTCAATCTTCCGGCACAGGAGCGCATCCAGCTCGTGGTCGAGCTTTGGGACAGTCTGGCGCCGGGAGAGATTCCGGTCCCCGATTGGCAGCGGGACCTGATTCGTGACCGCCTCGCGGAGTTGGAGAACGTCCTGCCGGAGGAGCGCTCTGTGCATTGGGACGCGCTCCGCAAGCGAATCTTCTCCGACAAGACTTGATCCGGGCTCGCGCGTGGTGGGTCAGAGCGGTCCGGTTGGACATGTCCTGGTTTGCGGCGCGGCGTAGTCAGGCTCGTCGCTGCCATGTCCTCGGGCCTTGGGATTGGCGTCCGACGACGCGTGTGACGGGAACTGCTGTGTAGGATGCAGCTCCAGGAAACCGATGATGTCCATCCACTCGTTAGTTTCTGACTCGCAAGCTCTCCTTGATCTCGAGCCCGAGGAGCTAGCAGGCGTGCTCATGGAGTACCTCAACTCTCTTCCGCCTTCACAGCAGGACAACCTTAGCCGGTACAACTTCAGTCTCGAACACACGGTTGGGGAGTTTCCGAGGGAGCATCAGGACGCTCTGATGCGGGCACTGATGGAGGCGTGGGTCTGGCTCGAGCGCGAGGGGCTTCTGGTACCCCAGCCTAAACAAGAGCGCGACTGGGTGTTCATTTATCGCCGCGGTCGACAGTTGCGAACCCGAGATCAGGTCCATGCTTACCGTCGTGCGAACCGGCTCCCTCGTCACCAGCTTCATCCGCGAATCGCGCAGAAGGTGTCGGCGTCGTTTCTCAGGGGTGACTATGACACGGCCGTGTTTCAGGCATTCAAGGAGGTCGAAGTCCGGGTCAGGGAGGCGGCGGAGCATGAAGACGCCGACCTGGGAGTCAGCTTGATGCGGAAGGCGTTTGGGAAAGGCGGTCCTCTGACAGACGCGTCGGCGCCAAAAGGGGAACAGCAGGCGCTATCCGATCTCTTTGCCGGCGCGATTGGGTCTTACAAGAACCCCCATAGCCATCGCAGCGTAACTATCGAGTCAGCCGAAGCTGCGGAAATGATCATCTTGGCCAGTCACCTTCTTGGCATCGTGGACAAGCGCGGATCCGACGGCACGGCGGGCTAAGATCGTGCTTCGATGGGTCCGGGATGTGTAGCGGCTGACGCGGTTCGCTTTCATCGGTCAGTGTGCCACCGCTGTTCGAGCCAGCGCGCCACGGCATCGTCATCGTTGGAGCCGATTGTGGCGGTGGCGTGCTCGGCGAGTTCCGGAGTCGCGCCGGCAACCGCGTAGGCTTCGTCGGCGATGCGAAACATGCCGACGTCGTTGACCTGGTCGCCGAACACCACGACGCGGCAGCTCGCGATGTTCAACAGCCGTTTCAGGCTGGCCACGCCTTGATCCTTGGTGGCGCGGGAGTCGTGGATGGTGAGCATATGCCATCCATCGTCGAGCCCTTCGTTGTACGGCTCGTAGCGGTGGGTCTGGACCGAGGCGCCGTGGCGTGCTCGAACGGCGCGCTCCACGTCCAGCATCCTTGGGGGCGTATCGATCAGGGTGAGGCACACCACTTGGTCGGCGAGCCCGTCGCGCATGTTCCCGAGCTTCCGCAGGCGCGGATCCCGGATCCGTTGCCGATTCTCCAGGAACCGCCGCATGCCATCGTTGTGCAGGACGTTCTCGTCGTAGTACACGCGATCAGAGGCACCGTCGACGGTCATCAGAAACGGGTTGCAACCATGCTCTTCCAGAAGAGACCACAGGTCACGCGCAACCGACGGTTCGATCGCGTGGATCGCCAAGTGGCGCCTTGAGACGAGCTCCGACACGCATGCCCCGTTCTGGTTGATGACCGGCAGCCGTAGCGGCAGGTCGCCGATCGCGGCGCGGATCAGGTTGCAGCCGCGAGCGCTCGCTACGGTGAAGAGCATGCCCTCGCGGATCAGGCGAGTGAGCGTCCGCCGGCTGTAGGCCGAGAGCGATCCGTCGCTGCGGAGCAACGTCCCGTCCAGATCGGACACATACAGCGCTTGCGGAGGGTCGGCGCTCATCTGGAGATCTGCTCCCCGCTGTTCATTTGCGCGCTTCCCACTTATGCGTGAGCCAGCGTGCGACAGCATCGTCGTCGTTGGAGCCGATGAACGCGGTGGCGTGCTCGGCGAGCTCGGGAGCGGCGCCGGCCACCGCGTACGCTTCGTTGGCCATACGGAACATGGGGATGTCGTTGAGTTGGTCGCCGAACACCACCAGGCAACCGTGCGCGAGGTCCACCAATCGTTTGAGAGCCGCCGCGCCCTGATCCTTGGTGGCGCGGGCGTCCAGAACCATCAAGTGGTACCAGACGCCGTCGTAGTGGTCGTGGGTGTGGACCTGCACGGCATCGCCGTGGCGCCGCCGGATCTCTCGCTCCAGGTCCTGAATCCGGGGCAGCGAGTCGATGAGGATGAAGAGCACCACCTGGTCATCGAGGCCCTGACGAAGCTCAGGGAGGCGATGCAGCCGGGGATCCTGGCGAGTCTCCCGCTTCCCATGAAAGCGGCGCATGCCGTCGTTACGGAGGCTGTCCGCGGTGTAGTAGAAGCGGTCGGCACGGCCGTCGTAGGTGAAGAGGAACGGGCTGGACCCTCGTCCGTCGAACAGTGCCCACAAGTCGTGCGCGATGCCGGACGGCAGCGCGTGGACGGCGAGGTGCCGGCCGGTCGTCAGGTCGGAGACGTACGCGCCGTTCGTGGCGATAACGGGCAACCGCAGCCTTAGATCCTGAAGTGCATACCGGATTTCACCGCACCCGCGGGCGCTCGCCACCGTGAAGGGCATGCCCTCGCCGATGAGGCGGTTCAGCGTCCGGGCGGAGTACGCCGACAGCGATCCGTCGCTGCGGAGCAGCGTGCCGTCCAGGTCGGAGACGTACAGGGTCTGCCGGAGGTCCGCGCTCATCCGGTCAGGGTCTGCGAGCGATTCATGCGGCGCTGCGACTGCACCAGGCCGTGGTAGATGCCCCCGGCGGCCATCAGCTCGGCGTGGGTGCCGACCTCGGCGAGCCGGCCCTTGTCCAGCACCACCAGGCGGTCGGCGTTGCGCAGGGTGGCCAGCCGGTGGGCGATCGCGAAGGTGGTGCGCCCGCGCATCAGGGCGAACAGGCCCTCCTGGATCATCTCTTCGGTTTCGCTGTCGACGGCCGCGGTCGCCTCGTCCAGGATCAGGATGCGGGGGTCGTGCAGGATGGCGCGCGCGATCGCGACCCGCTGGCGCTCGCCGCCGGAGAGCCGCTGCCCGCGCTCGCCCACCAGGGTGTCGTAGCCGTCGGCGAAGGCGCAGATGAAGTCGTGGGCGCCGGCGACCCTGGCGGCGTCGATGACCTGCCGCCGGGTCGCGTCCGGCTTGGCGTAGACGATGTTCTCGGCGATGGTGCCGGCGAACAGGAAGGTCTCCTGCAGGACCACGCCGATCTGGCGGTGCAGGTCGCGCTGCTCGATGTCGCGCAGGTCGACGGCGTCGATCGTGATCCGTCCCTCGTCGGGGTCGTAGAGCCGCATCAGCAGGTTGATGAGGGTGGTCTTGCCGGCGCCGGAGTGGCCGACGATGCCGATCATCTCACCCGGTTCCACCTGCAGGCAGATGTCCTCCAGCACCGGCTCGTGGCTCTGGTAGCCGAACACCACCCCCTCGAACCGGACCGTTCCGTCGATCGACAGGCGCCTGGAGCTGGCCGAATCGGCGACCTCTTGCGGCTCGTCGATGATCTCGAACACGCGCTCGGCGGCGCTCATCGACTCGGCGAATTGCCGGGGGAGGCCGGCGATCATGGCCAGCGGCCCGTAGATGATCATCGCGTACTGGACGAACTGCACCAGCTCGCCCACCTTCATCTCCGCTCCCAGGACCAGGTAGCCGCCGGCCAGGAAGACCAGGAACTCCCCGAAGCGCATGACGAAGGTCCAGGTCGGCATCAGGACGGCCCAGGTCCGCTCGTTGCGCAGCATGACGTCGCGCAGCTCGGCGGAGCGCTGCCGGAAGCGGCCGACCTCCGACCGCTCGCGGCCGAACGCCTTGACCACGCGGATGCCGGCCAGGATGTCCTGCAGCAGCGTGTCGACCTTGTCGAGCATCCGGTGCTCACGGCGGAACAGCGTCCGCACGTGCTTCCACACGATGTGCGTCAGCAGCACCACCACCGGTACCGGGACCAGCAGCAGCACCGCCAGGCGCCACTCGCGCAGGAACAGGATCACGGCCACGCCGATCAGCGTGAGCACCTGAGCGAGGCTGTCGGTGAGCCAGAAGTTGATGAACGTCTGGACCTTGCGGGTGTCCCTGCTGACCCGGTTGAGGATGTCGCCGGCGTCGCGCGTGCTCAGGTAGGCCAGCGACAGCTTCTGCACGTGCGTGAACACCATCCGGCGCAAATCGCCGGACAGGCCGGTGGCGACCCGCGCGGTCGTCCGGCGGCTGAAGGCGGCCAGCAACGCGTGGCCACCGTAGGCCAGGCCCAGCGCACCGATCAGCGCCAGCACGGCGCCCAGCTCGGCTCGGCGTGGCGTCAGGTAGTCGTCGATGAGGATACGGGTGAGCTCCGGCGGCAGGAGCGCCAGCAGCGTGTGGCCGGTGAACAGCGCCATCGCCGCCACGACCCAGCGGAGCTGGCGCCGCGCGACCTCCCACAGCCGGCGCACCATGGCCGCCCTGTTCGTGCACACCCGGCAGACCCGGGTGCCCCTTTCGCGGCGCCGGCCGCAGGTGGGGCAGATCCCTTCGTCCGGCGCGTCGCGGTAGCGGGGCTCCCTTCCCTCAATCAACTGGTTGAGAGCGCGCGCGACGGTCGCGTAGCGCGGCGCGTGGCGCATCGAGTAGCGGGCCAGCGTGCGCGCGCCGTTGCCGTCGTGCCCGCCGGACGCCGCCGGCTCGGCGATCAGGCGGCCGCAGCCGACCATGGTGTCGGCCTGGAATCGCTCCACGTCGGCGAACGCGACCGTCCGCCAGCCGGAAACGCCTGCCGGCCGCACCGCGACCCGCGTGGCGCCGACCACCGTCCAGCCTTCGCCGTACCGGGAGTCCGCGGTCAGGTCGGCCGGCACCGCGTAACGGACCTCCTCGCCCGCCAGAACCCCGGCCACCTCGCCGGCGACGTCGGCCGGCAGGTCGAAGCGCAGCCTCACAGGAGCCCTTCCAGCGTGCGCAGGACCGAGCGGTCCAGGCGGGTGTAGTCGGCCACCTCGAAGCGGTTGCCGTCGACGTCGACGATCACCAGCCGCTTCTCGCCCACCATCGTGACGTTGTTCTTGCCGCTCTGCACCGTGAAGCGGCGCCGGCCGGCGCCGGTGTCCACGGTCCAGTAGGAGTAGCCGAACTCCTCCCTGAGCGACTCGACCCGTTCGATCAGCGGCGTGAAGTAGCGGCGGTCGAGCTCGTCGCGGAGGAGCGCAGCCTGCGCGGGCGCCAGGTCCTCGAGCGACTCGACGATGCCGATCTCGTCTCCTTCGCGGTCGCGCAGCGAGATGTACTGGTCGGCCGCGCTCAGGGGAAAGCTGCGGAAGGCGTTGATCCGCTCGTAGCGCTCGGGCTCATCCCCGCGCACGGTCAACGTGACGAAGCCGCCGGAGGTGCGATCGAGCTCCAGCTCGGCGGGTTTCAGCAGTCGGGTACGGTGGGACCGGCGGCGTTTCCCGGCGGCTGCCTCCGTCCTGTCGTCGCCCTCGCGCAGGTCGTCGTTCATCGCTGCGCCCCTATGGCGATGACCTCGAGCGCATCGCGCTGCTTGCGTACCAGCGTGGCGTAGATCCCGCCCGCGGCTTCCAGCTCGTCGTGGGTGCCTTGCTCGACCAGCCGTCCCTTTTCCAGGACCGCCAGGCGGTGCGCCATGCGCAGGGTGGACAGCCGGTGAGCGATGGCGATCGTCGTGCGGCCCCGGATCAGCCGTTCCAGGGCGAGCTGGATCATCTCCTCGGTCTCGGAATCGACCGAGGAAGTGGCTTCGTCCAGGATCAGGATGCGCGGGTCGATCAGCACGGCGCGGGCGATCGACAGCCGTTGCCGCTCCCCGCCCGACAGGCCGTGGCCGCGGGGCCCGACCCGGGTGTCGTAGCCGTCGGGGAGCCGGGCGATGAAGTCGTGGGCGAACGCGGCCTTGGCGGCGGCGACGATCTGGGCATGGGTGGCGTCCGGACGGCCGTAGGCGAGGTTCTCGGAGACCGTGCCGTCGAACAGGTAGGGATCCTGCAGGATGATGCCTACCTGGCGGCGCAGGTCGGCGATGCGCAGGTCGCGCACGTCGGTGCCGTCGATCAGCACGCGGCCCGATTCGGTGTCGTACAGCCGGGTGATCAGGTTGATCAGCGTCGACTTGCCGGCGCCGGTGTGGCCGACCAGGCCGAGCACCTCGCCGGCGTCGACGGCCAGATCGATATCGTGAAGCACCGGCTTGTTGGGCTCGTACGCGAAGGTGACGCCGCGCAACTCGACCGCACCGCGCAGGTGCGGCAGCGCCACCGGGTCGCTGCGCTCGGCGACTTCCGGCACCGCGTCGACCACCTCGAAGATGCGGTGCGCGGAATTCATGGCCATCGACCAGAACTCGACCACCATCGTCATGAAGCGCATCGGCTCGTACAGCAGGGCCGAGTAGGTGGCGAACGTGATCAGTACCCCAAGCGTGAGGGATCCGCCGATTACCTGCCAGCCGCCTGCTGCCCAGACGATCAAGCCGCCGATCTGGGTCAGGAATGCGACGGACGGAAACAGGGTGGCGAGTGTCCGCTGCGTACGCAGCTCGGCGCCGCGCACCTCGTCGTTGGCCGGCGCGAACCGTTCGATCTCCTGCTGCTCCTGGCCGAACGCCTTGACCACGCGCACGCCTGAGAGCGAGTCGTCGACCACGCCGTTCAGGATCGCGAGCGAGCGGTGCTGGCGGCCGAACAGGCGCCACAGCTTCGGGAACAGGCGCTTGACGATGAGGACGACGGCGGGCGCCGGCAGCAGCAAGAGCAGCGCCAGCCCCGGCTGCAGCGCGACCATGACGGCGACGATCGCCACGATCTGGACCAGGTTGACCACGAAGAAGGGCAGGCCGTCGATGAAGAACATGCTCAGGTTCATCGAGTCGTGATTGACCCTGACCATCAGGCCGCCGGTCTGCTTGCGCGCGAAGAAGCCGAGCGACAGGCGCTGCAGGGCCGTGAAGATCTGCGACTTGAGGTCGTAGACCATGTGCACGGACACCCGCGCGTTGAGCCGCTGGTAGAGCATCTGGGCGCCGACGCCGGCGGCGTGCACGGCGACGATCAGGAGCACCACTTCGAGCACGTGCCCGTGGAAGCGCCCGGCCGGGGCGAGCACGTCGTCGAACAGCACGCGGCCCGAGAGCAGCGGCGTGACGGTCTTCAGCGCCGTGGCGGCGATCATGAAGACGGCGACGAGTGCCGCCAGGCGCCGATACGGGCGCAGGTAGCCGAGCACGCGAACGAACAGGCCGCGCTTGTCGATGCAACGCGGGCAGACGGCGCGTTCCTGATCGGGATAGCGCAGGCCGCAGGTGGGGCAGGTCTGCTCGCGCAGCACCTCGACCGCCGGGGCTTCGTCGCCCTTCTGCAGGGCCGCCACGGCGCCGGCGAAGGCGCCGAACTGGCGAGCCCGGCTGTTGCTGAAGCGGAGCAGCAGCCGTTCGGACGCGTCCGGAGGAGGGCTGGCTCCGTCCGCATCGTCCCCATCCCCTGCATCCGGTTCGCGGCGGCCGGCGGTGAGCAATCCTCCCGAGACCAGGCTCTCCACCTGCACGGGGCCGATGCGGTCGAGCGCGAAGCTGTCGATGCCGCCGGCGGTGACGATGTGCAGGGAGTCGGGCGTGGCGACGGCCCAGTCCTCGCCGTAGCGGCCGTCCAGGCACAGGTCGGAGCTGACCGCGTGAAGGACCTCCCGGCCGGCAACGCCGGCGGCGGACAACCGCTCCGTGATCGACTCGGGAATCTCGGTTTTCATGGGGCGCAAACCCCCATCATACGATATCTACGGTACCGACCGGACGGCATCCACGAAGCCGTCGAGGAACTCCCTGGTCGTGTCCCACGTGGTCATCAGGCGCGCCACGCCCTGCTCCTTGTCGAACACGTAGTAGGGGAAGCAGCCGATGGTCGCCTCGATGACCTCCGGCCGCAGCCGCACGAAGACGCCGTTGGCCTCGACCGGGTGCAGGATCTCCACGTCGGTCTCGGCGCGCAGGCGCGCGGCCAGGTGGGCGGCCATGGCGTTGGCGTGCGCGGCGTTGCGGTGCCACAGGTCGCCTTCCAGCAGCGCGCTGAACTGCGCGGACACGAAGCGCATCTTGGACAGGAGCTGCAGACCCTGCATGCGCACGTAGTCCAGGTGGGCCAGCGGCGTGAAGGCCACCACCGCTTCGCCCATCAACAGCCCGTTCTTGGTGCCGCCGAACGACAGCAGGTCGACGCCCAGGTCGCGGGTGCACTCGCGCAGCCCCATGCCCAGGCTGACGGCGGCGTTGGCGATGCGGGCGCCGTCCACGTGCAGCAGCAGCCCGTGCGCATGGGCCAGCGCGGCGATCTCCTCGATCTCGGCCGGCGTGTACACGGTGACCACCTCCGTGGCCTGCGTGATGGAGATCAGGCGCGGCCGGCTGGCGTGCACGTCGGGCTCGGCGGTCACCAGGCGCCGCACCGCGTCCAGGTCGATCTTGCCGTGCACGTGCGGAACCTCCAGCACCTTGCAGCCGACCAGGCGCTCGATCGCGCCGCACTCCGCCCACGCCAGGTGCGCGGCCGAGGTGGCGATCACCGCCTCGTAGGGCTGGCAGCAGCCGGCCACCGTCACCACGTTGGCGGCGCTGCCGGTGACCACCGACAGGACCTGCACGCCGTCGCCGAAGTGGCGGGCGAACGCCGCTTCGGCACGGCGCGTGTGCTCGTCCTCTCCGTACCCCAGGGCATGCCCGTGGTTGGCGGCCTGGATCGCGGCCAGCACCTCCGGATGGGCTCCGGAGCTGTTGTCGCTGTAGAAGGAAAGAGTGCCGCTCACTCCGGGAACACCTCCACGTCGCTTCGGTCGATCCTGCTGCCCATGAGCACCGTCATGAAACCGCCCTCCCGGATCGAGTCGCCGTCCGCGTCCAGGCCTCCTTCCTCGACGATCAGCAGCAGCGGATTCGGGACGTCGGCCCGGGTCTCGTACTCGGCCAGGATCACCGGGACGCGCTTGCCGTCGCGGTCGGCGTAGTCGCCGTACAGGGCACGTTCATGGCCGACGAACTCGGCCTCGACCTCATTGCCGTCGGCGTCCAGAAGAGGAGGCGCGGCCGGATAGCGCGCGAACTCGAGCTCGGCCGGGACGAACCGGTTCGGGTCCGGGGGCTCGGCGAAGAGCCAGGCGCCTCCGGCGTCGATCACCGCCGCCCGCGAGCCCGGTGCCAGCCCCTCGGCGATGAAACAGGCGCGCAACTCCAGGGCGTCGCCGTGGATGACCGCCAGCAGGAATTCGATGGTATCGGCGCTGGCGAGATCGAACAGCAGGTACTCGGCGATGACGGTGTCGGCGGCGGAGCGCACCTCGATGGCGCGCTTCCTGGTGATCTGGAAGTCGAGTCCGTCGGCGGCCAGGCCGCGCTCGGCCGCCGCCGCCATCGCCTGAAAATCGCGCAGGGTCACCGCGCCGCCGCGCAATTGCCGCCAGAAGCGCGGATCGGCGGTGGAGGCCGCCGTGGGTTCCGGCTCGGCCCGGGATCGGCGTCCGAACAGCCCGCCCAGCAACCCGCGGCCCCGGTTGCCGGCGTCGGGCGGGGTGCGCCCGCTCATGCTCAGGCTCTCCGCATGCGGCGCGCGATCAGTAGCGGCGACTGGCTGAACGCAGCAGCACCCACATGACGCCGGCTATCAGCAGGATCAGGATCAGTCCGGTGAAGAAGCCACCACCCCCTCCGTAGTAGGTGCCGGGGGCGCCGCCGTAGTAGTAGCCGCCGCGGCTCATCAAGGCGCTCATCATGACCGCGTCGGTCATCGCGTTGTACAGGACCCAGGTGCCCAGCGTCGGGTGCAGGTACCCGTAGCCGCCGAGGCCGGCGTTGTAGGTGACGTTGACGTTGCGGCCGTCGACCCGTGTGCTCTGCGGGATGTGGTTCGGCCGGGTGGACGGCTGGGTGGCGTAGCGGGACGGGAACTGGCCGGCGTTGCGCTGCCGGAAGGCGGACTCGGCCTGTGAGCGGTTCTGGAAGGTGGTGCCGGCGGCGCGGGAGCGCTCGTACTGGGAGCGGCTGACGCCACTGGTGTTGGAGCGCGAGGACACGCCGCGCGTGCCGGACAGGGTGCTGCGGGTGGTCGTGGTGCGGCGGCTGGATCCGAATGCCGAGCGGGTGGAACGCGACGAGAAGGAGCGCGAGGAGCCGAAGCTGGAGAACGAGCGTCCGCCCGAGAATCCGCCCATGCGGCGGGCGAGGGCGTCGTCGGCCACCAGCAGCAGGATGCTCGCGATCACGATGGCGCAGGCCACCTTGCCGGCGACCGGGCGAGGGTGGATCACGGTGCGGCAGCGCCCTCCGCGAGCGGTGCCAGCACCACGTTCGGGTCGGCGGCTCCGGAGTACATCAGCGCCACGACGATGAAGCTGGCGGCGGCGATCGCGGCGGCGGCCGTGTTGCGCTTGGCCCGCACCTCGTCGGACAGGGCGGCGCGCGGCAGGAACACCCGGTCGGCGATCACCCGGCCGATCACCAGCAGGATCAGGCCGCAGATGGCGATCACCGCCGTGATCAGCACCTCGGTGCCCAGGTCGCTGCCGGCGCCGGCGACCGCCGTGCGCACGATGACGCCCTGCGCGACCAGGAACCCGGCGAAGCTCACGCCGGCCGCGACGTTCTTGTCGTCCTCGATCACGCCGTGCACGTCGTAGCTGGTGATCGCCTGGAACACCAGGCCGTCCAGCACCAGCAACGCCTGGCCGACGAGCCAGTAGACGGCGATGTCGCGCAACAGCGCCAGGTAGTTGGCGCTCTGTCCCTCCATCACGCCGGAGATCATCAGGCCGGTGGCCACGGTCATGCCGCCGACCACGACGCCGGTACCGGCGCTGCGCTCCTGCACCATCTCGTGCTCGGTCGAGAACGCGTGCAGCACCAGCCGGTCGTTGATGATGCCGCTCAGGCGCAGCAGGAGGATGGCGATGACGCCCACGACCACCAGGTTGACCAGGTCCGTGAGCATCTCTCCCCCGGACCCGCGGGCGGCGGCCGCGATCACGAATCCCAGGCCCAGCAGGTAGCCGCCGAAGCTGAGGCCGATGGCGTCGTTGCCGTTGTCCGCGATCTCGTGGTCGATGTGGTAGCGGGTCGTCAGGTTGTAGAAAAGCTTGCCCACGAACACCAGCAGCATGCCGACCGCGAAGTGGGGAACCTTCTCGACGACCAGCGTGAGCGTAGCCAGGATCGTCTGCATAGCGATGTGTTTACGCTAAACACGCCAGGACTTACAGTCAACCCGGAACCAGGCAACGAGGACGATGGCTGTGCCGATACGGCAGCGCCTGTACGAGGTGCTGGAGCGCGCGCGCGATGACGATCGGGTGAGCGCGGTGGTGGACATCGCGATCATCAGCGTGATCGGCCTCAACGTGCTGGCCATCGTCATCGAGACGCTGCCGTGGGTGACGCCGGGGCTGAAGCGCGTGCTTTACGTGCTGGAGGCCGTCTCGGTGGTCCTGTTCACGGTCGAGTACCTGCTGCGTCTGTGGACCGCCCGCTACCGGCGTCCGGGGCAGGGAGGGCTGGCCGGCGCGCTGCGCTTCGCGGTCTCGCCGGCAGGGCTGATCGACCTGCTGGCGATCGTCCCGTTCTACCTGCCGTTCCTGATCGGGGTCGACTTGCGCTTCGTGCGCGTGCTGCGTATCGCGCGGTTCCTCCGCCTGCTGAAGCTCGGCCGCTACCTGCGGTCCGTGTCGCTGTTCGGCAAGGTGCTGCGGGAGCGGCGCGACGAGCTGCTGATCACGGTCATGATGACCGCCCTGGTCCTGCTGGTGGCCTCCATCCTCATGTACTACATCGAGGGCGAGGCGCAGTCCGACAAGTTTCCGAACATCCTGTCGTCGCTGTGGTGGGCGGTCGTCACCCTGACCACCATCGGTTACGGCGACGTGGTTCCGGTCACCGGCTGGGGGCGGCTGCTGAGCGGCCTGGTTGCGGTGATGGGCATCGGCCTGGTGGCGGTGCCGACCGGGATCGTCAGCTCCGGCTTCATCGAGGAGCTTGCCAAGCGCCGCAAGGACGGCGGCGACGAGGAGGCCGAGTCCGTGGGTGGCGTCTGCCCTCACTGCGGTGCGCCCCTGGAGAGCCTCGACGGAGCCTCCGGGTCCGCGGAGCACCGGGCAGAAGGCCGTAGTACCCCATCAAACTGATGTCGACGGGTGCCAGTAGGTCGTTACACGGGCTTCAAGCGCGCTGGAACAGCGCGCTTGAAGTCGAGTCGCGTAGCTACGCACCCCCAAACTACAGTTTGATGAGGTACTTAGCGCACCTTGATCAGGACCACCAGCGAGACGAGCGTGAACATGATCTGCACGAGCGTGAAACGCACCATGACCTGGGGGCTGGACCAGCCCAGGTTGTTGCGCATGTGGTCATGCAGCGGAAAGCGCAGCTTGGAGAAGATGGAGATGCGCAGGAAGCGCAGCAACGCGACCTTGATCAACCCGGTGCCGCCGTTGACCAGCAGCACGCCGGACACGATGAAGATCAGAAACGGATTTCCGGACTTGATGACCAGGATGCCGAGCAGCAGCCCCACCGCCCGTGATCCGGCATCGCCCATGAGGAGCTGGCTGGGATGCGCGTTGTACCACAGGTAACCGGTCAGGCAGCCCACCATCGCGAACGACAGGATCGCCCACTTGGCGCCGTCGGCGTAGTGCGGCAGCAGCAGGTACGCGGAGATGTCAACATTGCCGAGCACGAAGTAGAGCAGCCCGCCCAGGCTGAGCAGCGCCTGGATCGCCAGCGTCCCGGACAGGCCGTCGACGCCGTCCGTGCAGTTGGTGGCGTTGATGGCCGCCCAGATCAGGACGGTGCCGCCGGCGATGCAGACCGCGGGAGGCACGGTCATGATCGCCGTGGTGAAGGGGAGCCAGATCTCCGCCGGCTCGGTGTTGCACAGCAGCACGGCGGCCACGAGCGAGATCCCCAGGTCGACGAGTCCCTTCCGGTATTCGTGCCAGCCGCCCGCGCTGCGGTCGTCCAGGTAGCCGGCGACCATGGCCAGCGTCACGCAGGCCAGCACTCCCAGATAGGCGAGCTCGAGCGGCGCGGTGAGCACGCCGACGACCGCGAACACGAGGCAGAACACCAGCCCCGCGCCGGTCGGCTTGCCGAGCGCCGCTTCCTTGTCCACCGCGAACTCCCGACCTCGATCGCGAGGCAGAAGTCCGCTGGTCCGGGGAAGCAGTATCCAGGTGGCCAGCGAGGACAGGACCAGCGCGGCGCCGGCCACGACGAAGTGGGAGCTCATCAGGCGAAACGGACCGAAGACCTGCTGCAGCGTCTCTCCGAGCAGAAACAACATTGCGGTGGGCCGATCCTACCCCGGTTCTCCCCGGCCACGCAGGCCGTGGGCCTGCGCTGAAAGGACCGCGCCCTGCTTCCCTTGACGGTGCTGCAGTGGGGGTCGCTGATGGGTGGAGCCCTGCTGGTCGGGGTCACCAAGACCGGCCTGCCGGGGTTGGGAACCGTCGTTGCGCCCATCATGGCAACGGCGTTCCCGGTCCGTGCGTCGGTGGCGATCGTGTTGCCGCTGTTGATCGTCGCGGACGTGGTCGCGATCGTGTACTTCCGCCGCCACGTGGTGCGCTCGTACCTGGTGAAGCTGGTGCCGGCCGCGTTCGGCGGCATCGTCGCCGGGACGGTGCTGCTGCGCGTGGTCGACGACACGCAGCTCCGTCTGTTGATCGCGCTGATCGTCGTGACAACCGTCGTAGCGGGAGCCGTGGCGACGTGGCGGCCGCTGCGCAGGTTGCGTGGGGCCGCGGACACTCCGCCTGCGCGGCAGGGGAGTGTCGCCGGCGGCCGGGCCGCGGTCGCCATCGCGCTCGGCATCCTGGCCGGCGCCACCTCGATGATCAGCAACGCCTCCGGATCGATCCTCACCGCCTACCTGCTGGCGATGAGGTTGCCCAAGCACGAGTTCATGGGTACCGGTGCCTGGTACTACTTCATCCTCAACGTGTTGAAGGTCCCGTTTCACCTGGCGATCGGAACCATGACCGGCGCCACGCTGGCGCTGAACGCGGTGGCGGCGCCGGTGGTGCTTGCCGGCGCGGCGCTCGGCGTCCTGATCGTCCGCCGCCTGCCCGAGCGCGCCTTCCGCGCCGCCGCGATGGGGCTGGCCGTGCTGGCGGCGGGCAACCTGGCGGTACGCGCGCTGCTGGCGATGGGGTGAAGAGCGTCGTGAAGGTGGGGATGGGCCGACAACGGAGCCGCAGGCGACGGTTTCGGGGTGCTACAGCCCGGCCGCAAGGCTGCGCAGGTGGTGGGCGAAGTGCTCGGCGAGCACCTCGGTATAGGTGTCGGGGTGCGCCTCCAGCACCGATCGGACGGCCTGCCCGAGATCGGGATGGGTCAGCGTGGAGCCGAAGGTGCAGTGCAGGATCTGGCGGCCCGGTTCGCTGAATCCCGTGCCGGCGCCCACGTCCTGCCAGCGTTCCAGGTAGACGGTCTCGAGCTCCGGCGCGCGCAGGTCCTCCGGCGGCGGCACCCGCTCCACCGAGGCCGACACGTGGTAGGTGGCCTTGTCGGTGTCGTAGCGGGAGCGGGCGAAGGCGATGATCCGCCGGAACAGCGCCTCGTCATGCCGGGCGACCACGCGCAGGGCTTCCAGGTAGGAGGTGCCGGCGGTCTTCACGTGGAAGCATCCTTCGGTGGCGCGTGACAGCGCCGGGTACATCGACAGCTTGTCCGACCCCGAATGCAGGGACAGCTTGTACGGGCCGAGGTGGCGGGAGATGGCGTAGTGCTCGCGCAGCGAACGCTCCAGTGCCGGTACGTCCCCCTTGTAGTCGACGCCCTTCTCGAAGTCGCCGATGTAGCGCGGCGCCAGAGCCACCAGGGGGACCCGGCGCCGCCGGCACTGGTCGGCGATGATGTAGTGCTCGGCCAGGGTGGTGGGCTGCTCGGTCTCGTCGACCGAAAGCTCGATCTCGTAGTCGCGGCCGGCGTTGCGGGAGTGGATCTCCCCGGCCAGGTCGGCCGCCAGATTCAGGGCCGGCCCGTACTTGACCGCACAGCGCAGGCACGCCTCTTCGCTGAGTTGAAGCGTCATGTCTCCCGGCAGCGTCACCGTGCGCCCGCGATAGTCCGCAACCCAGTCGACCTGTGCGCGCACCGCCGCGTAACGCTCGCGAAGGGTCGCCTCGCCGTAGCGGTCCGCGTGCTCGTCCACCGCGTCGGAAGGGTCGATCGTGAAGAATCGGAAACCCGCCTCGGTGGTCACCGCCACGTCCTCCGGGGTCTTCAGGTGATCGGCGTCCGCCCCGGTCGGGCCGTCCCAGCCGGCCCGCGCCATGCCGTCCAGCGCGTCGGTCATCACGTCGACGGGCGTCCGCCCGGTACGCTGCATCTCGCGGATCGACTGCTGCGGAAAGATCGGCTGGATCGGCACCCCCGCCGCGCGCAGGGCCTGCACGTGGCCGGGCGTCGCCAGGCCGATCCGGTCGCCGAAGCCGAAGCTGGGATCGAGTCCCAGTGTGACCGCCGTGTCGGTGCCGCCGTCGTCATGAGCCATACCGGCAACGTAGCATGACCGTGCATGACCCGGCCCGAGATGCCGTCTCTCGTCTCCCTGGCGTCCCGCTGGTCCGGGCGCTTCACGGCGGCGGCGGAGTGGCGGCTGCAGGCGGGCCACCACGCTGCGGTCAGGACGATCGGAATCAGCGAGCAGGGCCGGCCGGTGCTGGGTGCCGTGATCGGCACCGGCAACCGTCACGCGACGCTGATCGGCGGCGCGCACGCCGACGAGCCGGTGGGCCCGGAGACGCTGCGGCTGCTCATCGTGTCAGCCACCCGCCCCGAGGCGGCCCTGGCCGCGGTGTTGCGGCAGTGGAGACTATGGGTGGTTCCCCACGTCAATCCCGACGGTGAGCTTGCCAATTGCGCATGGATCGAGCGCTGGCCGTCGGTCGACGCCTTCCTGGGCCATGTGCTGCGCGAGCCGCCGGGACGCGACCTGGAGTTCGGGTTTCCTTCCATGCGTCCGGAGAACGTGGCGGTGGCGGCGTTCATGGCACGAGCGGCTCCTGTTCGCCTGCACGCCAGCCTGCACGGGATGGCATTCGCCGAGGGTGCCGCGTTGCTCATCGAACGCGGCTGGGTCACCCGCACCGTGCCGCTGCGGAACGCGTTCAGCCGTGCGGCGGCTGCCTGTGGGATCGGACTGCACGACCAGGACCGCCGCGGGGACAAGGGATTCCATTACCTGGGACCCGGATTCGCCACAACCCCGACCGGCGCGGCAATGCGTGCGCACTTCCGGGATGCCGGCGCCCCCGAGACCGCCGCACTGTTCCACGACAGCTCGATGGAGCAGGTCGCCCGATCGGCACCCGGGCTGCAGGCGCCGCTGTGCCTGGTCACGGAGGTCCCGCTGTTCCGCGTGGCGAGGCGAGGCGGCGGCTACACGGCGTTTCGGACACGGCTTCCCGAGCTGACGATGCGGGCGCAGCGCGGCGCCCCGGTGACGGAAGGGCTTGCGCGCTTCGGCGTCGAGCCGGTGGACCCGCGCGCGGCGATCCGGCTGCAACTCCACGCGATCGAGCTGGGGCTGGCGGCTACGGATCGTCCGGATCGGCCTTGACCGGCGGGGCCGCGACCCCGCGCTGAGCCGCTGCCTCCGTCAGGGAGCGCCAGGTAGCCCGATCGATCGGGATGCCGAGCCGCTCGTGCTCGGCGCTGGCGCGCCGCTCCGGATCTCCCGGTACCATGACCGCATCGACGCCGGGTGCGGGCGCGGCGCTTCTGATCATGCCGCTGTGCGCCGCGACGCCGGCCAGCACCTCGTCCAGCGGGTGCAGGCGGCGGATGTCGATGACGATGAACAGGACGCCGTTGCCCGCCACCAGGCCGGGCAGGGCGGGGGTGCCCTTGCCGGCCACGACGCCGCCGAGCAGGTCGGTGATGATGGCCAGGCCCGATCCCTTGTAGCCGCCGAATGCCAGCAACGGCCCGCCCGCGTAGTGGTCGCCCGGGTCGGTGGTGGGTTGGCCGTCGGGTGAGAGCAGCCATCCCTCCGGGACCGACTGTCCCTTGTTGACCGCGATCTGCAGCTTGCCCTCCGCAACCGCGCTGGTGGCGAAATCGCAGAGCACCGTGCGGCCGTCCGCGGACGGGATCGCCGCGGCGAACGGATTGGTCCCGAACACGGCTTGCACGCTGCCGAACGGGGCGACCCGCCCGTTGGCGCTGGTGGCCGTGCAGAAGGCCAGGCCGACCATTCCTTCTTCCGCGGCCATCTCCACGTAGTCACCGAGCCGGCCGACGTGGGTGGTGCGGACCAGCGCGACGCTCGAAACCCCGTGCTCGCGCGCCTTGCGGATCGCGATCTCCATGGCGAATCGGCCGGCGATCTGCCCGAAGCCGTCGTGCCCGTCGACGCGGGCGGTGGCGCCGTCCTCGCCGGTCAACTCGGGTCGCGCGCGCAGGTCGATGGTCCCCTGGTCGATCCCCTCCAGGTACGCCGGCGCGCGGAGGATCCCGTGCGACGCGTGTCCGGCCACGTCCGCGGCCACCAGTGCCTGCGCCACGCACGCGGCGTCCTCGTCCGTGGCCCCGGCGGCCCGGAGGGTCGCGGCCACGAACCGCTCCAGGTCGCGGGCGGCAACTCGCACCGAGGACACCGGCGTCAGGCGAACAGCCGGGCGATCTGCTCGGCGTACAGCTCGGCCACGGCGGCGCGCTTGACCTCCTGCTTGTGCGACAGCTCACGGCCGACCTCGAACGGCCGGTGCAGCAGATGGATGCGCGAAACCCGCTCGAACGGCTTGAATCCATTGGCGGCCGAGACGCGGGCGGAGACCTCCGACTGGGTGAGCTTCCGGATCTGCGGATGTTCGGCCAGCGCCTGCAGGTCGCCCTTGATAGCGGCGCCGGCCGCGTGCTCGGTGACCGCCTCCTCGTTCAGCACGACCAGCGCCGCGAGGGATCGCTGGTCCTGGCCGATCACCACGGCGCGGTCGATGTACTTGGACTCCTGCATGCGCTCCTCGATCGGCGCGGGTTCCACGTTCTCGCCGCCCATCAGCACGATGGTGTCCTTGGCGCGGCCGCGGATGATCAGGTCGCCGTCGACCGTCGTCATCCCCAGGTCGCCGGTGTCCAGCCAGCCGTCGTGCAGGACCGCCTCGGTCAGATCGGGGCGTTTGTAATAGCCCTGCATCACCTGCGGGCCGCGCACGTGCACGACGCCGAGCTCGCCGGGCCCCAGGTGCCGTCCTTCCTCGTCGACGATGCGCAGTCCCGTGCCCGGCAACAGCCGTCCGACCGTGCCGGACACCGGCGCCGACTCCGGCCGGATCGCCACGCCCGGGGCAGTTTCGGTCAGGCCGTAGGCGTTGAGCAGCAGCACGCCGGCGGCAGCGAAGAACTCGTCCACGTAGTCGGGAAGGGCTCCGCCGCCCGAAATGGCGCCGCGGAACCGGCCGCCAAGCCGCGCCTTGATCTTCGAGAACACCAGCGCCGCGCCCAGCGCCTTCAGCGGCGACAGGAGCACGAGCGGAACCAGGCCGCCTGCCTGCTCGGCCCCGCGCGAGCGAGGTTTGAGATGGGCCACCAGTCCGCGCACCCGTGAGCGGGCGCGCGTGTGAGCGCTGCCGGTGGCGACGAACAGGCCGAACAGGGCTTTCTTGAGGCCGCCCTCATGCTCGGCGTTGCGGTACACGGCCGAGCGAACGGCGTCCCAGATGCGTGGGACCGACGCCATCCAGTGCGGGCGCACCGCCGCCATGTCCGCGATCAGGACGCTGCCGACCGGTTTGGAGTAGGCCAGCGTGGTGGCGCTGGCGATCGTGCAGTACTCGAAGATCCGCTCGAAGGAGTGCCAGACCGGCAGGACGCTGAGCCAGATCTGTCCGGGCTCGGTGGTCAGGAACTCGGGGATGCACCCGGTCTGGAACACGAAGTTGCGGTGCGACAACACCACGCCCTTGGGCTCGCCGGTGGTCCCGGAGGTGAAGATGATGGTGGCGACGTCATCGGCCGTGCCGCGCTGGAGGTGCGCTCGATAGAAGTCGGGCTGCAGCTCCGTGACGATGCGCCCGGCGCGGAGCACCTGCGCGTACGGGATCACCAGCACCCCGTCGCGCTCCTCGCGCGACGAGATCTCCGGATCCAGCACCACGATGGTGCGCAGTGCCGGCAGGTCCTCCCGCACCGACAGCACCTTGTCGAGTTGCGTGCGGTCTTCCACCAGGCACACCGGTGCGTCGACCTGCGCCAGGATGAAGCGGAACTCCTCCGCGGTGCTGTCCGCGCCGCGCGGCACGTCGGCCGCGCCCAGCCCCAGAATCGCCAGATCGGCGACCAGCCACTCCCGGCGATTGTCGGCCAGCAGGCCGACCCGGTCGCCGCGGCGTACGCCCAGCTCCTGCATGCCGGCGGCGAAGTCGCCGACCTCGGCAAAGAGCTCCGAGTACGAGGTGGGCTGGAACCGGCCCCGCGCGTCCTTGCTGAGCTGGGCCGCTATCAGGCCGTGCTCGTGGCAAACGCGCGCGAACAGCTTGGGAATCGTGTCCTCGGCTGTACCCGCCGCCACAGGGGCGGACGGTAGCGAGCCACCGGTCGGATTGTCAATTTCGCCCGTGGGACTCGGGCCGAGGTGCCGAAGATCCCCGGACCTGCCGAAGATAGATGATGTGGAGTCTTCGTCGGCGGAAACCGCGAGTGCGGTCGCGGAACACCCCCGCGGCGATGGCCCGAGACCTTGGCCCGTGACAGCCGGGCGCCTATGATCGAGAGCGTATGAAAATCACCGATGTCGAGGTGCGCTGCTACGCGTGGCCGCGCCCCGTGCCGATCAGCAACGGCAAGTACACGTACACCGACGTGACCTTCACGCCGGTCCTCATCCACACCGACGAAGGAGTCACCGGCGTCGGCTGGACCGGCGGAACCGCCGCCGGTCGCCCGGGCGCCATCGCCCAGGCGCTGGTCGGGCACTTCCGGCAGGCGCTCGTCGGTCGCGATCCCTTCGCCTATCGGCGGCTCTGGGACGACATGTGGGAGCCCAAGATCGTCGGGCGGCGGGGAATGTCGACGCAGGTCATCAGCGCGCTCGACGTCGCGCTCTGGGACCTGATCGGCAAGGCGACCGGCCGGTCCGTCCACCACCTGCTCGGCGGCTACACCGACCGCATCCCCGCCTATATCGCCGGCGGCTACTACGAGGAGGGCAAGGGGCTGCGCGAGCTGGCCCAGGAGATGGAAGAGAACCTGGAGCTCGGCGCGCGGGCGGTGAAGATGAAGGTCGGCGCCGTGCCGATCCCGGAAGACGTCGAGCGCGTGCGCGTGGTGCGTGACGCGATCGGCCCGGACATCTCCCTGCTGGTCGATGCCAACAACGCCTACAGCGCCTACCAGGCGATCGACTTCGCCCGGCGCATCGAGGAGTTCGACGTCTTCTGGTTCGAGGAGCCGGTGGCGCCCGACGATTACCGGGGACACGCTCGCGTGGCAGCGGCCACCAGCATCCCGGTCGCGACCGGCGAGAATGAGTACACCCGCTACGGGTTTCGCGATCTGATCGAGCACGACGGCGCGGCCATCCTCAACGTCGACGCCCAGATCGTCGGCGGCATCACGGAGTTCATGAACGTCGCTGCGCTGGCGGCCGCCCACGATCTCGCGATCGCCCCGCATGGTGCGCAGGAGATCCACGTCCATCTGGTGGCGGCCGTGCAGGGAGGCCTGATCCTGGAGTACTACCGGGAGACGATAGATCCCCTGCGCGGGCGCCTGTTCAGTCCGAAGCTGACCCTGGATGACGACGGGCAGGTCGTGGTTCCGGATGCGCCGGGACTGGGCATCGAGATCGACTTCGACGTGCTCGCCGAGCATCGCGTTGCCTGAACGGTATCGGCGGTAGCGCCGGCAGGATGCCTTCGGCAACGGCACCTACGCTGACTCGCGGCCGGGCCGTGGTGGCACGGCGCGTCAGCCGCGGTCCGGTGATCCGTGCCCGGCTCATGGTCGTAGGCGCCTTGCTGGTGGGCGCCACAGGCTGGCTGTCTGCACTGGGCGGTGACGAACGGCCTGCTCCGGCGGTGGCGGTCAACGCCGATCCTCCGCATTTCTCACCCGCTCACTCGCCGGGCGAAAACGACACGACCAGGCTGGTGACCGCCGTCGACGTTCAGCAGGCCGGCGCAGTGGTCAAGGCGTACCGCCTGGTGATCAGCGACGAGGACGGCCGGCCGGTGCGCACCATGGATGGCGACAGCGGGGAGCCCATCCCCGACGTGGTGCCGCGCCTGCTGATCGACCTGGGGTTGCAGGAGCCCGCCTCGATCGAAGTGCCGGAGTCGTTCACCTGGGACGGCCGCGACGACCGGGGAGCCCGGGTTCCGGAAGGCGTATACCGCTTCGTCCTCGAGGTAACCGACGACTTCGGCAACACCGGGCGCTCCGTGCCGAGGCAGGTCATGGTGGATGACACCCCGCCGGCGGTCACCGTCGAGGCCGAGTACCCGATCTTCTCGCCCGACGGCGATGGGAGCAGGGACAGCCTGCCGATCCTGCAGACCGGGTCGAGCGAGGTACGATGGTCCGGACGGTTTTTCGACAGCCTCGGGGCCGTGGTCCGCACGTTCCTGTGGACCGACGGGCCACCGGCGGACTTCCTCTGGGACGGCCGGGACAGCGACGGGCGTGTGCTCCCGGACGGCACCTACCGCTATCGGATGAGCGCACTCGACCTGGCCGGCAACGATACCGTCGTCACCGTCGACGGCATCGTCATCGACACCGTGACCAGACGGCTGGAGATCGACTTGGCGCTGCCGGCGTTCTCTCCGAACGGCGACGGCGTTCTCGACGAGATGATCTTTCCCGTCACCATCGACGTGGGCGACAGTCTGGTCGACTGGCAGGCGGAGGTCCGCGATGCGGACGCTCGGGTGATGCGCACCATGTCCGGGCCGGCCCCGGTTCCGCAGCCGCTGCGCTTCGACGGACGCAACGATGAACGGGCGGTGATTGCCGAGGGCGACTACACGCTGGTGCTATCCGCCCGGTATGCGAACGGGAGCACGCGGGTCGTCGCGTCGCCGCCGTTCACGTTGGATGTCACGCCACCGGACGCGTTCGTGCAGCTCCATTACGAGACGATCTCGCCCAACGGCGACGGCGTCCGCGACGACCTGCTGGTGACTCAGGAGTCGTCCGGAGACGGGGCATGGCTGGTGTCGATCACGGATGAACGCGGTGAGCCGGTGTGGTCGGAGCGCGCGGCGGTCGCCAGCGTCACCTTCCGGTGGGACGGCCGCGACAGCCTGGGCAGGCGGGTCGCTGACGGCCGCTACCTCTACGAGTTGTCGGGGCGCGACGGCGCAGGCAACGGCTTCTCCTCCGGGCCGCTCGCCTTCACCGTCGACACCCGCGAAGCGACGGCTTCGCTGCAGGCCGGACGTACGCATTTTTCGCCGAACGGCGACGGGGTCCAGGACACGGTGGAGATCGCGCCCGAGCTCTCGGTTACCGACAGCATCGAGTCGGCGCAGCTCGAGATCGCCGACGCGTCCGGCACCGTCTGGTATCGGGAACGTGGCCGCGCGGCGGTCGAGCGCTTCGAGTGGACGGGCCTGGCCGGCGACGGCAAGCCGTTTCCGGACGGCGAGTACTCCGTGCGGCTCGCCGTGCAGTACGCCAACGGCACCAGCGCGGCCGCCGAAGGCGGGCCGGTCACGCTCGACACGACCTATCCGACGATCGAAGCGAGCACCGACGACCTCCTGTTCTCGCCGGACGGCGACGGCGTCAAGGACGAGTTGCTCATCAAGCAGGCGTCGAGCAGCGAGGAGATCTGGGAGGCTCGCTTCATCGACCAGGATGGCATGGCGGTCGCCACCGCGAGCTGGCAGGGCCGGGTGGCCGATTACCGCTGGAACGGCATGAGCGATCAGGGGACGCCCGCGGCAGACGGGACGTACCAGTACCAGGTCACGGCCACGGACGCCGCCGGCAACAGCGTCACCGCGCTCCTGCCGGGAATACGGCTGGACACGCGTCAAACCGAGGCTCGCGTGGATGTAGCCGAAGCCGACCGGACCGGCGCCGCCGCCGCCTTCTCGCCCAACGCTGACGGCGAACGCGACGAGATGCTGCTCATCCTGTCGGCGACGCCGGACGTGCCGGTGGAGACCTGGACCGTTGCGGTCCTCGACGAGTCCGAGGCCCCGGTGCGGATCTTCCGCGGCGGTCGGGAGCTGCCTGCGACACAGCGCTGGCTGGGCCGCGCCACGACCGGCGACATGGCGCGGGACGGCGAGTACGGCGTGGTGTTCACGGTCGTCTACCGCAAGGGCGACGTCGTCGAGGACCGGTTGGACGTGCCCATCATCCTGGACACGGTCTACCCGGCGTTCGAGGTGGAGGCCGACTACCTCCTGTTCTCGCCGGACGGGGACGGCAACCGCGACGTGCTGCGGATCACCCATGCCACGGATGCCGAACACGAGTGGCACACCGAGCTGGTGGCCGCCGACGGCACGATCGTCCGCGAGCTCACGGTACGGGATGGCGCGCTTCGCGACCTGGTCTGGGACGGCACGGACAGTCAGGGCACGCGCGTGCCGGACGGCGAGTACCGCTACCGCGTGCGCGGCACGGACGCCGCCGGCAACGTCACCACCGGCGAGCTGCCGCCGATCCGCGTGGATACCCGTACGGGCGCAGCGTGGATGGAAGCGTCCACGACCGGCTTCTCCCCGAACGGTGACGGCGTGGACGACGAGATGTTCTTCGAATTGCGGGTCACCGAGGACCTGCCGTTGCAGGCGTGGGAGCTTGTCATCGCCGACGCCGGCGGCGATGCGGTGCGTACCTACAGCGGCGTCTCCGAGACGATCTTTCCGATGCGCCTGCCCTGGGACGGCAGTGACGACTCGGGGGACCGCGTGGACGACGGACAGTACGCCGCGACGTTCACGGTCGAGTACGCGAAGGGGGACGTGAGCCGGGTTGCCGGTACGGCCGTGACGTTGGACACACGGCCGCCGGCGGTGCGCGTCGGAGCGCCGTATCTGCTGTTCTCCCCCGACGGCGACGGGCGCCGGGACACGATCACGCTGACGCACGAGGCGACGCCCGGGGACCGGTGGGAGGCGACGATCACCGACGACCGGGACGGCGCCGTGGTCCTGCGGCGGGTATGGCAGGAGGAGGGGCCTCTGCCGGACCTGGTGTGGGACGGCCGCACCGAATCCGGCGCCGCCGTGCCGGACGGCAGCTACACCTACCGCATCGCCAGCGTCGATGCCGGAGGAAACAGCGTCAGTGCGGTCCTGGAGGGAATCCAGGTCGACACCGTCACCACCGTCGCCGCGGTCTCCGCCTCCGGCGATGCCTTCTCCCCCAACGGCGACGGCGACCGCGACACGATCGACTTCTTCATATCCGCCACCACGTCCGTGCAGATCGACCGCTGGGCGCTGACGATCTACGACGGCACGGCCAGTCCGGTGCGCGTCTTCGGCGGAGGACGGGGCGCCGCGCCGCTGCCGGAGGCGATCGTCTGGGACGGACGCAGCGACCGCGGCAACAAGGTGCCGGACGGGTTCTTCCGCGCATCCCTGGGGATCGAGTACGTGAAGGGAAACGTCGTCGAAGCGGCCACCGATCCCTTCCTGATGGACTCGGAGCCGCCACGGGCAACGATCGAGACGCAGCTAGACACGCCCTCGTTGCCGTTCTCGCCGGACGACGACGGCGTGAACGACAGGCTGACGATCCTGCTGGACGCCTACGACGAAGGCGGCATCGCGTCATGGACGCTGCAGATCCTGGACCCGCGGGGGCAGCTCTTCGACTCGTCGAGCGGCCGCGGCAGCGCTCCGCCTCCGGCCTTCGAGTGGGGCGGCTTCTCCAGGGAGACGGGTGAGCTGGTCGAGGCAGCGGTCGACTACACGCTGCGGATGGAGGTGTTCGATCACGTCGGCAACCGGACGACGGCATCGGCGGTCGTACCGATCGACGTCCTGGTGTTGCGGGAGGGCGACCGTCTGCGCATCCGCATATCGAGCATCACCTTCGCGCCGAACACCGCCGACTACCGGCGCCTCGGCGACGCGGAGAAGACACGCAGGAACCTGCGGACGCTCGACCGCCTTGCCGAGATTCTGCACCGCTACGGCACCTACAGCATCCTGCTGGAGGGGCACGCGGTATCCGTGCACTGGGCCGACGCGGAGAAGGCCCGCCAAGAGCAGGAGGAGGTGCTGCTGCCGCTTTCCGCGGCCCGTGCGGAGGCCGTGCGCGCCGCGTTGATCGAGCGCGGTGTCGCTGGCAGCCGGATGACCACCACCGGACTGGGCGGCGCGGAGCCACTGGTTCCGCACGGCGACGAGCGCAACCGCTGGAAGAACCGCCGCGTCGAATTCTGGTTGAACAGGCCGTGACCGGGGTCAATCTGAACGTCGGCCGCGGTCGCCGGAACGGCCGGCGGTCAGGAGATGGCGTACCGGTCGTGGCGTCGCTGGCCGCGCTGGATCAGGAGCCGCGCCGGCGGAACAGGCCGGAGAAGAAGGACACCGCACCGGCAATGATCAGGCCGATGCCGGTGATCGCCGCCCCGGCCTGCAGCAGTCCGCCGAGCAGCACCAGCACGCCGGCGCCCGCAAGGCTGGCCCATCCGGCGTTGCGCCGCGTGCGGTCGGTCAGCAGGATGTAGCCACCCCAGATGGCGGCCGCCCCCGCGACCAGGTATTCGATCGGTCCGGCGAACAGGATTCCCTTCGCGAGCAGCACCACCGCCCCCGCGCCGGCCAGGAACAGGCCGTTCGACCCCGTCTTGATCAGGCTGCGCTCTTCCATGGTCTCTGCAAGTGTGTGGGACCTTGCGTCCCGGCGGCAACCTCGGTACCGATCATCGTCGTCACGGGATCGCCAGGCGCAACCCGGCAAGCCCGCGGATCACGAACGTGGGGTTGTAGACGGACTCGCCGTCCAGCTCCACGTCCGGGACGTTGGCCGCCAAGTCGGCCAGGGCGACCGCCAGCTCGTGGCGGGCCAGGGGGGCCCCCACGCAGAAGTGGATGCCGCCGCCGAAGCCGACGTGGGCCGGATCCCCGCGCGCCACGTCGAAGCGGTCGGGGCGGGCGAACTGGCGCGGGTCGCGCTGGGCGGACCCGAACAGCATGGCCACCTGTTCGCCCACGGCCAGCGGCTGGCCGGCGATCTCGACGCCCGCCTCGAGCACCCAGCGCGCGAACATCTGCAGGGGGGAGTCCCACCGCAGCAGCTCCTCGACCGCCGTGGCCGCGCCCACTTCGCCGGCCACGAGGCGGCGCCACTGCTCGCGATGGGTCAGCAGCGCCCTCATGCCGTTGCCCAGCGCGTTGACCGTGGCCTCGTGCCCGGCTTCGAGCAGCACCATCGTGGTGGAAACGATCTCGTCGTCGCTGAGGCGGTCACCGCCGTCGGAAGTCCGCACGAGCTGCGAGACCAGGCGGCCGTCCGGTGAACGGCGTTTGTCGTCGATCAGCGCCCGCGTGTAGTCGATGAACTCGCCTGCCGCCGCGTCGGCCCGCGCCTTGAGCTCGTCGGAGGCCGACAGTTCGTACATCTTGACGATGGCGTGCGACCAGGAAAGCAGACGCCGGGTGTCGGCGCGGGGCACGCCCAGCACCTC
This sequence comes from Spirochaetaceae bacterium, assembly GCA_028820215.1. The sequence continues at coordinate 50,286 of JAPPKD010000299.1, forward strand.
TGCGATCACGGCCACGGAGTAGGGCTGTGCGTAGTCTGCCAGCAGGTCGAAGGTCCGCATCTGCCGGCAGCGGTCGACGAGCTCCCGCGAGAGCCCGGCGATCACCGGTCCCAGCCCGGCCACCGAGCGGGAGGTGAACACCTTGGAGACCAGCTTCCGGATACGGGTGTGGTCCGGCGGTTCGAGGCTCAGCAGCGACCATCGCTCGTGCCGGTGGAAGGAGGCCCAGCGGGGGTCGGGAGGCGGCTGACCCAGCTCGGCCGGGGTGTACCGGTGGTGGTAGACGCGGCCAAGCCGGCGGTCGCGCAACGTCTCGTACACGTCGGCGAACCGCGTGAGCATCCACTGCCCGGTCTGCTCGTTGCGAAAGATCGGCGTCGCCTCCCGGATCCGCCCCAAAGCGGGATACGGATCGGCAAGGAACGCGGGATCGTAGAAGTCCAATCCCCGGTTCAGGTTCATCCGGGCCCCGGTCAACGCCGTCGGGGCGAGGACAGGCTCAGGTAGCGCTCCAGCCGGCCGGCGGCGTCAGCGAGATCCTGGCCGTTCGCGAGCGCGTCGCGGAACAGGTCTCCCGTGCGCGCAAGTCGCTCGGGAACCGTGTCCAGCGTGAAGCGGGACGGCGACAGATCGGCGTCCAGCTCGTCCCAGGACAGAGGAGCGGATACCGTCGCACCGGAGACCGGCCGCACCGCGTAGGGCGGCACGACCGTCTGCTCCCGGCGGTTCTGCAGGAAGTCCACGTACACCCGGTCGCCGCGCCGGGCGGCCGACCGCTCGACGGTGGCGATGTCGCGGTGCTCCCGGACGACGATTCGCGCCAGTCCCTCGCAGAACATGCGCGCCTGGTCGTAGGTGTAGCCGCCGGCCAGAGGGACGTAGACGTGCATGCCCGACTTGCCCGAGGTCTTCGGATAGCCGGCGGTCTCCATGCCGTGCAGGACCCTGGCCAGCGTTCGCGCCACCCGCACCACCTTCGCGAACGACGACCCCTTGGCGTCCAGGTCGATGACCGCCCAGTCCGGGGCGTCGAGGTCGTCGATCCTGGACAGCCACGGATGAAAGTCGATGCTGCCGAGGTTGACCATGTACAACAGCGTGTCGCGGTCTCCGCAGACGATGTAGCGTGCCTCCTCGTCACCGGTGGACACGTCCACCGTGGGCACCCACGACGGCAGATGCGGCACCTGCTTCTGATAGAACCCCTCGCCGTCAACGCCGTCGGGGTAACGCAGCAGGTGGATGGGACGCGAGCGCAGGTAGGGGAGCAGCGAATCGGCGACCGCAAGGTAGTAGTCGATCAGGTCGCCCTTGGTGTGGCCGCTGGCCGGCCAGTAGACCTTGTCCAGGTTGCCGAGCTTCACGCGTACGGCATCCGCGGGCGGCACAGGCCGGCGTCGCAGCGCTTCGTCGATGGGCAGGCCGGCGGCGTCGCCGCCGGCGGGAAGTCGCACCCGTGCCCAGGCGTCCTGACGGCCCGGCCGATAGGCGGAATCGATGCGCTTCGCCACCAGCGCCTGCAGGCCCGCGGCCGATGCGGCGGCGGCCAGCCGTTCACCGTCCGCGGCGACGTGGTCCACGTACAGCACGGAGCCGCCCGGCGTGAGGATCGACTTCAGCAGCGCTTTGCGGTCGAGCAGGGACAGCCCGCGCACATCCCAGTCCTCGTAGTGGAGGAGGTCGAACGCGTAGAACGCGACACCGGACATGTCGCCGTCCGCCGCGTGGCGGTCGAGCTCGGCACGCGACGGCCGCCCGTGTCCGTCCACCGCCACCAGCACGCCGTCGATCACGGCGTGCTCGGCCCGCAACCCGCTGAGAGCGGCGAGGATGGCGTCGAAGCGGTCCGCGGCGCCGCCGTCCGCGGCGAGCAGCTCGGCCTGCCCGTCGCGGATGACGGCCAGCGTCCGCCGGCCCGCGAACTCCATCTCGAACAGCCACGCCGCATCGGAGAATGCGGCCCGCTCGCCTGCCGGACGCATGGGCCGCGGCCGGTCGGGGACGGATGCATGCCGGGCGTCCCGCAGGTCGACGGCGCCAGGCGGATCGCCGGGCGAGCGCGCGTAGCGGTCACGTGCCTTGAACAGCAGCCAGTCGTCGCCGGCTCCGGCCGTGCGCACCAGGTGCCACTCGCCGCGCAGCCGCCGGCCGCGCAGCACGACCTTGATCTCACCGGACGCCAGCGCCGCGGCCGTGCTCGGCGCGCGCCGGACCAGGTAGGTGCCGTGGTCCCAGATCTCCATGGTGCCGCCGCCGTACTGGCCTTTCGGGATCACCCCCCGGAACGCGATGTAGTCGAGCGGATGGTCTTCGGTGTGGACGGCAAGCCGTTTGTCCGTGGGGTCAAAGGAGAAGCCCCGCGGCACGGCGAAGCACAGCAGCACGCCGTCCATCTCCAGGCGCAGGTCGTAGTGCAGGCGCCGGGCTTCGTGGCGATGGACGACGAAGCGCAGCCCGCCCCCGTCCGTGCCGCCCGCGGCGGGCTCGGGCGTCCGGGAGAAGTCCCGCTTGGCGCGGTAGCGGTCGAGCGCCTGTGTGGCGGCGGTGTCGCCGGCAGCCCTCGCCTGCCGGCGAGGTTCGATCACCGCGCCGCTGCGCTTGCCGCCTCACGGGCCGGCGGCAGCGGGTAGTTCCCGGTGAAGCACGCGTCGCAGAAGCCGCGTACGTCTGCGCCGGAGCAGGCCGACAGCATGCCTTCCAGGGAGAGGAACCCCAGGCTGTCCACCCTGAGGTACCGGCGGATCTCCTCGACGGACATGCCGGAGGCGATCAGCTCGCCGCGGGTGGGGAAGTCCATTCCGTAGAAGCATGGCGAGATGACCGGCGGCGAGCAGATGCGCACGTGGATCTCCGCGGCACCGGCCTTGCGGATGTCCATCAGGAGCTGCCGGAGCGTGGTGCCGCGCACCAGCGAGTCGTCGACCACGACCACCTTTCTGCCCTTCAGCAGGCCGTCGACCGTGTTGAACTTGACGCGGGCGCGGAATTCGCGCTGGTCCTGGCGCGGCGCCATGAAGGTCCGTCCCACGTAGTGGTTGCGGATGATGCCGAGCTCGTAGGGGATCCCCGACTGGTTGGAGTAGCCGAGCGCCGCGGTGTTGGCGGTGTCCGGCACGGCGATGACGATGTCCGCGTCGGCCGGATGCTCGTCCGCCAGCGTTTCGCCCAGCCGGCGGCGCGCGGTATCCACGTACTGGTCGAACACGCGGCTGTCGGGGCGGGCGAAGTAGACGTACTCCACCACGCACGAAGCCTGCGGCGCCTGCTCCTCCAGCCGGTGGCTCTGCACGCCATCGGGACCCAGGACGACGATCTCTCCCCGCTCGACCTCGCGGACGTAGCGCGCGCCGACCAGGTCCAGCGCGCAGGTTTCCGACACCAGGTAGTGGGTGTTCCCCTTGCGGCCCAGGCAGAGCGGCCGCCATCCGCGTGGATCGCGCAGGCCGATCACCCGGTCGCGCGTGATCATCGCGATCGCATAGGCGCCGCTCACACGGCTGAAGGCATCCCTGATCCTGCCGATCAGGTCGGGCGCGGGGGAGCGCGCCATCAGGTGAAGCACCACCTCGGTGTCGGAGCTGGTCTGGAAGATCGCGCCTTCGTCCACCAGCTTCTCGCGCAGGGACGCGGTGTTGGTGAAGTTGCCGTTGTGCGAGATCGCCGTGGGACCTTCCTTGAACTCGACCAGGAAGGGCTGGGCGTTGTGCAGCAGCGTGGCGCCGGTGGTGGAGTAGCGGTTGTGGCCGAGCGCCAGGCTGCCCCGCAGGCCGCGCAGGATGCTCTGGTCGGCGAAGACGGATCGCACCTCGCCCATGCCGACGTGCCGATAGGTCTGCGAGCCGTCGCTGGTGACGATGCCGGTACTCTCGTCGCCGCGATGCTGCATGGCATAGAGCGCCTGATACGCGAGCACGGCGGCGTTGCGGTTGCCGTAGATGCCGACGATCGCGCAGTTGCACCGCGGCTTGTCCAGAGGTTCGGAGGAGTCCGTGCGCCCGCCGTCCTGATGAGCGCGAGAGCGATGGGCCGCCGTCGTGCGCAGCTTGGCGTCCAGCCGGCGGACGATCAGCTCGGCCAGTCCGGCCGCCGCTCCGGTGACGTCGCGGTCGCGCGCCGCGGCCGCCAGCCACCGCCGCGCCTGCGCCTCGTCGACGTCGAGACGGTAGAGCGCCGTGATCAGGCGGGCGCGATCGGTGCGGAGTAGCGCGGCGAGCTGCCGCTGCAGGCCCGGGAGACCCTGCGCGGCCAGCGCCTGGAGATCGGCCGCGGCGTCTGCCCGCGCCGGCAGGCCGTCAGCCACGGTTCAGTCCGTCGTCGATCGGTGCGTCGATGCTGAATCCGCGGGTGCCGGCGTCGGTGGTGACGGCGACCACCCCGTCGAGGCGGTCGCCGTCCACGGCCCCGGCCTCCACCGTCACGGCGACCGAGCCCGTGGCGGTCACCCGGTGCTCCTGCTCGCCGGCGTGTGCTACCACGCCGTCGGCGTGCGGAAAGAACCAGACCTGCCGGGCGTCTTCCGCATCGGGCAGCGGGACGGTGATGACCATCCGATCATCGAGCCGTCGCGCGCGGGCGCCGTCGAGCGCCGCCGGGATGCGCGAGCGCCATCGGTCGAACAGCGAACCGTTCTCGGCATCGGCCGGCCCGGCCCGTGGACGTACCCGCAGGGTCAGGCGAAGGCGTCCCTCTCCCGGAATGCACACGTCGGCGCACACCAGCCAGAGTGCCTCCGCGGCGAGCTCCACGCGGCCGCGCTCGAGAGCGGCCGGAGGGGTGATCATGACCGGGAGCAGGACTTCGCCGGAGTAGCCGAAGTTCATCAGATCGCCGTACGGCATGCGCTCGGGGACCGGCCAGTGGATGGATGACGCCGTCCACCCGTCGGGCAGATGCCACTCGACTCGGGCCGCCGCTCCGGAGTCGCCGGGGTTGCGCCAGTAGGTGTGCCAGCCGTCGTCCAGGGTCTGCAGCAACCCCACCCAGAAGGGCTGGCCCGGCGTGACGGTGGTCTGCTCGCTGACGAGCCGGACGCGGATGTGCTGACCGTCGACCTCGGCCTTGTCGGCGCAGCCGGCCAGCAGGGCGCTCAACAGTACCGCGGTCCCGATGGCGCGATGTGCGGGTACGCTGAGGCGGTTCACGGCACTGCGAGTCTACGAGGCTGTCGGCCGCGAACCAAGGAGTCTCTCCAGATGTGCCGGCGCTACGTTCCTTCTGCGGGCCTGTCGTAGCCCTCTGCAGGCCTCTCGTAGCTCTCCGCGGGCCTGCCCGGGCCTTCTCCGGATCTGCCGTAGCCCTCTGCGGACCTGTGCTGGCCTTCTCCGGACCTGCCGTGGCCCTCACCGGGCCTGCCCTGTCCCTCACCCGGCCTGCCGTGGCGCTTGTAGGGTAGCAACGCCAGCACCCGCGCCAGCTTGATCTGGCGTGCCAGGCGGCGCTGGTTCTTGGCGGAGGTGCCCGTCACGCGGCGTGGCAGGATCTTGCCGCTCTGCGTGATGAACCGCTCCAGGATCTCAGGCTTGCGATAGGTTATGTCCAGGTTCTTGGTCCGGTCGACCTTGCGCCGGTAGTAGGGACGCCGGCGCCCGCCGGGACCTCCCGGCCCGCCGCGCTCGCCGCCACCCTCACGCGGACCGAATCCTCCGCCAGGGCCCTCTCCCTGCGGTTCGCGCTGCATCGGCTCGGTGGCCGACCTCGGCATGTTCTCTGACAAACGTATCCTCCGACGTATCAATGATGGCGCGGCGCCCGGCGCCGCGGCAAGCGCGCGGTGGGAAACCTCGCGTCACACGGGAAACAGCAGATTCTGCTGGGTGAAGACTTCGCTGACCGAACGCCGTTCGTGAATGCGCAGAATGGCGCTGGCGAGCAGCGGTGCAATGGAGATCACCTTGATCAGGCCACCGGCGCGCCGTTCCTGAGGGACCGGAATCGTGTTGGTGACCAGCACCTCCTCGATCGACGGGCGGGTGAGCAACTCCGGCGCCTGCCCGATAAGCACGGGGTGGGTGACCGATATGATCGCCGGCTGCGCGCCGTGCTCCATGAGCGTGTCAGCCTGCTGGTGAATCGACCCCGAGGCGATCAGGTCGTCGATGATGATCGGCTTCTTGCCCCTGATGTCGCCGACCACCGCCTCCACTTCCATGTTCGAGCCGCCGATGCCGTGGCGCCGTTTGTGCATCAGCACCATCGGCAGGCCCAGGATGTCCGTGTATTTCTCCGCGAGCTTGGCGCGCCCGACGTCCGGGGCCACGATCACGGCGTTGGACAGGTCGCGCTGGCGCAGGTGGTTGGCCAGCGTGGTGACCGCGGTCAGATGATCGGACACCTTGTTGAAGAATCCCTGGATCTGCGGGGCGTGAAGGTCGACGGAGACGATGCGGTCCGCGCCTGCGTTGGCCAGCAGGTCGGCCACCAGGCGGGCGCTGAGCGGCTCCCGTCCGGTCGACTTGTGGTCCTGGCGGCCGTACCCGTAATAGGGGACGACCGCGGTGATCTGATCGGCCGACGCGCGGCGCATCGCGTCGACGATGATCAGCAGCTCCATGAGCGTCTCGTTCACCGGGCGGCAGGTTGGCTGCACCAGGTAGATCTCCGCGCCGCGGACGCTCTCCTCGATCTGCACGTGGGTTTCGCTGTCGCTCAGCGACTTGATGCTGAGCTCGCCGAGCTCGACCCCCAGGATCTGCGCGATCTCGATCGCCAATTCCAGATTGGCCCGCCCGGAGAACAGACGGAGCGTGTCCATCGAACGACCGTTTGAGGCTGGCATGTCGGGGGAAAGGGAGAGCTTATCCATCGCGCCCCGGCCGATCAAGTCCAGAATCGCGCGTCAGCCCGTTCGCCATCATGCGCCCGCCGCCAGCGGCGGCGGCAGGTCCTTCATGGTGGTAAGCCCCGGCGCGGCCGCCGCCACACGAGGGATGGCGTTGACCACGACCGCCGCCGTCCCCAGGTCGCCGTGTACGCCGCCGTCAATGCGTGCCTCCACCGGCGGCACGCCGTCGATCGACACCGCGTCATAGGATTCGCCCAGTCCCACCGCGGCGCGGAACTCCAAGGTGACCACCTGCCGTCCCTCGGCCAGCCCGACGCCTTCCTGCCGGACACCCGCCACCTGACCCGCCACGACCGACACGTGCTCGGTGTGAATCGCATGTGGCGCCATGATCGGTTCGATGGTCTCGGTGAGCTCGTCCAGCGACCAGCCCATGCCGGCGGCGATCATGCGGGCCGACTCGGTGAGCCCTACGTGGCGGATATCCCCGTCGGCAGCGAGACGTCGGAACTCCGACTCGGCGAGTCCGGCGCCGATCTTGCGCTGGAACGGGCCGCGGCGGTCGCTCGCGTCCTGCACGCGAGTGGCACGGATGGCGCGCACCTCCTGACACGGGACGGTCATGTACAGCGGCCACGCGTCCATCAGGTAGCCGGGATTGATGCCGGTGCCGAGCAGTGTCACGCCGGCTTCGAGCGCCTGCTCGTGCAGCTCCGCGGCGACCGCGGCGTTGGCGTCGTCGGGAAAGGCGAGCTCCTCGCAGGTCGACACCACGTCGACGCCCTCCTGCAGCAGCGCCTGAAGCTGTCCCGCCACCGCCTGCAGGCTGGACCCGGTGGTGTGGATCGCCAGCGCGGGCGCCGCGTCGTCCGGGAGCCGGTCCCAGGAGCCGACGATGGCAGCGCCGAGCGGCGCGCCGCTGCCCACTTCGCCGATGTCGCGCCCGTGCAGCGCGGGATCGATGTCGATGCCGGCGACCAGTTGCAGGCCGGCGCGGCCGGCGGCCACACGGGCGATGCGGCAGCCGATCGGCCCGCACCCGAACTGCACGACCCGGATAGTGGGTATCATCGAGCGAAGCTATAACAGGGACGCGGAGAGTTGTCGAACGTGGAACTGATCCTGGGCGGTACCTTCAGCGGCAAGAGCGCCTTCGCCTGCGAGCGGGCCCGCCGTGCTGCCGAACGGGAACCCGGTGGTGTGCTGGTGATCGCCACCGCCCTCGACGGCGACCCGGACGTGCGCCGCCGCATCGCCGAGCACCGCCGCCGCCGGCCGCGCGAGTGGCGGACCGTGGAGGAGCCCCATCGCGTGGCGGCGGCGATCCGCGACGGCATCCGGCTGCCGGCGCCGCCGGCGGTGATCGTGGTGGAGTGCCTGACGATGCTGGTGACCAACCTGATGCTCCGTGACGGGGTGGTCGACCGGGCGTCGGCATCGGAGCGGGTGGCGGTGGAGGTCGAGGCGATCGTCCGAGCCGCCGATAGTCGGTCCACCGCCGTACTGATCGTCTCCAACGAGATCGGCCATGGCCTTTTCCCGACCACGTCCGACGGCCGGCTGTTCCAGGAGCTGGCCGGCCTGGCCAATCAGCGCATCGCCGCGGCCGCGGATACGGTCTGGACGGTCACGGCCGGCATTCCGGCCCGGATCAAGCCGGCCCGGATCAAGTAGGAGCGCTTGCCGGCCAGCGCACCAGTCGCTGGGGATGGACGGGGTTTCCGGTGTCGATGGAGATGTTGCCGGCGATGCCGGTGAGAATGGACATCGCTCCGTCGATGTGCGACGCGGCGCGCCGCAGGGGGTCCGGCTTGGGATCTCCGAACAGGTCGGCCGCCAGCAACGGATCGGCGCCGCCATGGCCGCCTTCGGGTTCCGGGATCTCCACTTCGTACGGTTCCGCGAAGTGCGGGCAGATGCGCAGCTCCCGCTCCCTGGCGACGCCCTCCTGCGACTTGGAGCCTTGGGCGTTCACGTAGCTCGACTCCCGCACCGTCAGCTCCAGGCGGCCGCGGTCGCCGGTCAGCGCGATCCGCAGCCCCTCCCACGGTGAGTAGGCGGTCAGCGAGTAGCTCATCATCGCGCCGGAGTCGTAGCGGACCAGCAGCGCCATGGTGTCCTCGATGCTGATGCCGTCGCCGAACACGCTCTGGTCGCGGAAGTAGCCGTCTTCGTGCTCGGCCTTCAGGTACATCTCGGTCAGCGCTTCGCTGTCCTCCAGGTGCAGGGCGAACGGATCGTCCCTGGCCGCTTCCGATCCGCGGGCGCGGGTGTAGAAGCTGGTGACGCCGCGCTCCTCGGCGTTCTCGTGCCCGTAGAAGCGAAGGTCCCCGAAGGCCATCACCGTCTGCGGCGCGCTGGCCAGCCAGAAGTTGATCAGGTCGAAGTGGTGGGTGGCCTTGTGAACCAGCAGGCCGCCCGAGTTGCGCTTGTCGCGGTGCCAGCGCCGGAAATAGTCGGCGCCGTGCACGAGGTCGAGCAGCCACTCGAAGTGCACGGCGGTGACCGTGCCGATGACGCCGTCCATCAGGAGCTGTCGCACCAGCGACGCGTGCGGTGAGTAGCGGTAGTTGAACGTTACCCGCAGGTTCCTTCCGGTGCGCTCGACCGTGTCCAGGATCTGCTGGCACTTGCCGGCGTCGACCGTCATCGGCTTCTCGGTGATGGCGTCGCAGCCGAGCTCCAGGGCGCGGACGATGTAGCGGTGGTGGGTGCGGTCGATGGAGGTGACGATGACCACGTCCGGCTTGCACTCGGCCACCATGCGGTCGAACGCGTCCGCGCCGTAGGTGGGCACCGGCGCATGGCCGAATTGCTCGGCAAGCATGCGGTTGGCGTAGTTCATGCGGGTCTGGTTGAGGTCGCAGAACCCGACCAGTTCCGCGCGATCGGTGTAGTCGGAGGCGATCGACTCGTAGAAGGAGCGGGCGCGTCCGCCGACGCCCACCTGCGCGTAGCGTGTTCGCTTCATGCCGGGGTTCCCGCCTCAGTCCTGCTGGCTGAACGCCGCGTCGAAGGCGATCGCGGAGGCGGACAGGTCGGTGCGGCGCGTGAAGGCGAGCGCCTCCTGCGCGCCCTCCTCGCGGTCCATGCCGGAGTCCTCCCACTCGATGGAAAGGGGTCCCTGGTAGCCGATCGCGTTCAGCGCCCGGAAGACCCGTTCGAACGGCACGTCGCCGCGCCCCGGCGACACGAAGTCCCAGCCGCGGCGCAGGCTTCCGAACGGCAGGTGCGACGCCAGCGCGCCGTTGCGGCCGTTGTGGTTGAGCTTCGATTCCTTGACGTGGGCGTGGTAGATGCGGTCGGCGAAGTCCAGGACGAACTGCTCCGGATCGACCATCTGCCACACCAGGTGGCTGGGATCGAAGTTGATCCCGAAGGCGGGCCGCCGGTCGACCGCCTCCAGGGTGCGCTGCGTGGTCCAGTAGTCGTAGGCGATCTCCGACGGGTGCACCTCCAGCGCGAAGCGCACGCCTTCCGCGTCGTAGGCGTCCAGGATCGGATTCCAGCGGTCGGCGAAGTCCTGGTAGCCGTCGTCGATCATGCCGTCGACCGCCGGCGGAAAGCCGGCGACCGCGTACCAGACCTTGGAGCCCGTGAAGCCGGCGACCGTGTCCACCCCGAACGCGGCGGCGGCGCGGGCGGTCTCCTTCATCCGTTCGGCGGAGCGCTGCCTGACCCCCTCCGGATCGCCGTCGCCCCAGATCTCGGGCGGCAGCATGGCCTGGTGGCGGGCGTCGATGGGAAAGTCGCACACGCACTGGCCGACCAGGTGGTTGCTTATCGCGAAGCACTTGAGTCCGTGACGGTCGAGAAGCTCGCGCTTGGCGGCCACGTAGCCTGAGTCCGCGAGCGCCTTGTCCACCTCGAAGTGGTCGCCCCAGCAGGCCAGCTCCAGGCCGTCGAAGCCCCACGCCGCCGCCTTGGCGGCCAGCTCCTCCAGCGGCAGGTCGGCCCATTGGCCGGTGAACAGCGTTACCGGACGTCCCATGTTACTTCTCCTCCAGCGAATACCACTTCTGGTCGCTCTGTGAGCTGGCGACGCAGGCGGTGATGAACGCCATGCCGCGCACCCCGTCGTCGACCGTGGGGAAATCGAGACCGCCGGGCGGCTCGGTGGCGTCAAGGCGCGCCTGCAGGGTCAGGGCGTAGTTGCGGTACAGGTTGGCGAACGCCTCGATATAGCCTTCGGGGTGGCCGGGCGGCAGGCGGGTGTGGGCGCCGGCAGCCTCGGACAGCTCGCCGACGCCGCTGCGCCGCACCTCGCGGTGGCGGTCCGCCCACTTGACGGTCAGGGTGTTGGGCTCCATCTGGTGCCACTCCAGGCCGCCCTGCTCGCCGTAGACGCGGATGGCCAGCGCGTTCTCCTCGCCCGCGGAGATCTGGCTGGCGTACAGGATGCCCTTGGCGCCCTGCTGCAGGCGGACCAGCACGCTACCGTCGTCCTCCAGCTTGCGGCCCTCCACGAACGCGGTCAGGTCCGCGCACAGCTCCGTGACCGACAGCCCGGTGATGTATTCCATCAGGTTCTCGGCGTGAGTGCCGATGTCGCCGATGCATGAGCTGATGCCGGCCTGCGCGGGATCGGTCCGCCACGCGGCCTGCTTCATGCCGGTCGCTTCCTCGAGCCTGGCCAGCCACCCCTGCGGATACTCGACCACGACCTTGCGGATGCGGCCGATGGAGCCGTCGCGGGCCAGCCGGCGCGCCTCCTTGACCATGGGGTAGCCGGTGTAGTTGTGGGTGAGCCCGTACTGCAGCCCGGTGGAGCGGACCAGATCGCGCAGCGCCAGCGCCTCGTCCAGGTCGTAGGTCATGGGCTTGTCGCTCATCACGTGGAAGCCGGCTTCCAGCGCAGCCCTGGCGACCGGGAAGTGAACGTTGTTGGGCGTGACGATGGAGACGAAGTCCATGCGCTCGCCGTCCGGCAGCGCGGCCTCCCGCTCCATCATCTCCGGGTAGGTGCCGTACACGCGGTCGGCGGGGAGGTAGAGGTCGGCGCCGGAGGCGCGCGACTTGTCCGGATCGCTGGAGAACGCTCCGCAGACCAGATCGATGTGGCCGTCGAGGGCGGCGGCCATGCGGTGCACGGCGCCGATGAAGGCGTCGCGTCCGCCGCCCACCATGCCCATGCGGATCTTGCGGCTCATCACTACTTGACCTTGGCGCCGCTGGCGGTGTCGCCCGGCACCTCGACCAGGGCCAGGTTGCCGGCGTCGTCCTCGGCCGCCAGCAGCATGCCCTGCGACTCGATGCCGCGCAGCTTGGCCGGCTTCAGGTTGGCGACCACGACGATCTTGCGGCCGACCATCTGCTCCGCCTCGTACCAGGCGGCGATGCCGGCGACGATGGTTCGCTCCTCGCCGCCGATGCGGACGCCGAGCTTCAGCAGGCGGTCGGTCTTGGGCACGCGCTCGGCTGTCAGGACCTCCGCGACGCGCAGGTCGACGCGGCCGAATTCGTCGAAGGTGATCAGGTTGTCGTCGCTCACCTCGGGCTCCTTGTCCTTGGTCTTCGGCGGCTCTGCCGCGGGCTTCCTTGTCGGCTGTTTCTTCTCTTTTCGCGGCTGCTTGCCGGTGTCGATCCGGGGAAAGAGCGCCGGCGGGTCGGACGCGACCGTGGTGCCCGGCGGCGTGAGCCCCCAGCGCGCCCCGTCGCGGACGCTCTGCGCCCGCCCGCCCACGGCGGACAGCAGCGTCGCGGACTTGGCCGGCATGGCAGGCGCAAGCAGCACCGCGGCGATGCGCAGGCCCTCGACCGCGGTGTAGAGGACGGTATCCAGGCGCTCGCGGTCCTGCGGGTCCTTGGCCAGCGCCCATGGCTGCTGATCGTTGAAGTAGCGGTTGAGCCGGCGCACGAACTGCAGGATCTCCTCCAGCGCGCCGTTCAGGCGCATGCCGGCGATCAACTCGCGCACCGCGTCGGCCAGGCCGTCGGCGTGCTCGGCCACCTCCCGCTCGGCCGGCCCCGGCTGCGGCGTGCCGACGGTGCCGCCCAGGTGGCGGTTGACCAGGGTGAGCGACCGCGACATCAGGTTGCCCAGGTCGTTGGCCAGGTCGGCGTTGTAGCGCTCCACCAGGCCGTCCTCGCCGGCGCTGCCGTCGTTTCCGTAGGGCAGGATGCGCAGCAGGTAGTAGCGGACGGCGTCGGTGCCGTAGCGGTCCGCGAGCTCGAACGGGTCGAGCACGTTGCCGAGCGACTTGCTCATCTTGCGGCCGTCGGACCCGGACAGGTAGCCGCCGACCAGGATGCGCTCCGGCAGAGGCAGGCCGGCCGATTTGAGCATGGTCGGCCAGAACATGGCGTGCTGGCGCAGGATGTCCTTGCCGATCAGGTGCCAGGTGCGCGGCCAGAAGGTGTGGTAGCGAGGATCGTCGGGGTAACCGAGCGCGGAGACGTAGTTGATCAGCGCATCGAACCAGACGTAGGTGACGTGCGAATCGTCCCACGGCAGCCCGATCCCCCACGGCAGCCGCTCGCGCGGGCGGGAGATCGAAAGGTCGCCGACTGGCTCGCGCAGCAGGCCGAGCATCTCCGAGCGGTACCCCGCCGGATGGATCCAGCCGGGGTTGGCCTCCAGGTGCTCGCGCAGCCACTCCCGGTACTTCTCCATGCGGAAGAACCAGTTGCCTTCGCGGCGCAGGACCGGCGGATCGCGGTCCTCCGGCAGCTTGCCGTCGACCAGCTCGTCCTCGCCGACGTAGCGTTCCTGGCCGACCGAATACAGCCCTTCGTACTCGCCGAAGTAGACGTCCCCCTTGTCGTGGACACGCTGCAGGATCGCGCGCACCACCCGCTTGTGGCGCTCCTCGGTGGTGCGGATGAAGTCGTCCTGCGAGATGTCGAGCGCCTCCCAGGCGTCGCGGAAGCGCTGGCTGACCCGGTCGACGAACGCCTGCGTGTCACAGGCGGCCTCGGCCGCGGCGTTGTTCACCTTCTCGCCGTGCTCGTCGGTGCCGGTGAGGAACCAGGTCTCGTGGCCGTCCGCGCGGTGCCAGCGAGCCAGGAAGTCGGTGGTCACGGTCGTATAGGCGTGACCGACGTGCGGCTGGTCGTTCACGTAGTAGATGGGCGTGGTGACGTAGCAGGGGACTTTGGACATGGTTGCGGCTCGGGACCCGCGGCGCGGGTCCGTATCTTGCTGGAAGCGGGAGTTCCGCGCAACGGCGGTCGGAGTCGGGTTGTTCCGCGATGGCTGCTCGTACTCGAAGACCTTCGCGCTGAACGTCGGTTGCGGCACCTTGGGCAGGTCGCTCTCGATCCTCCCCGCGGCCACGTCCTCGCGCGCAGATGCGAAAGCTCGTTCGGCCCCTTGCACCGTGACCCAATAGGTGAACACAAGCGGATAGGTGATGCTCATGGGCTCGAATTTCGATCGTCGACAGGCTGCCAGCGATCGTCAACTACGCGCGAGCCTTGGTGCTGGACCGAGAGATCGATTGGTTCGTCCTGAGGCTCGCGGCTCTGAGGGCTTGCGGCTTGCCGCATCCATTCGTTCCGTAGACTCGTGAGTACGATGCGTTGTTCCGCCGTGAGGACATCGGCGAGTCGCTCCTCCAACTCGGTTCTGACCGTGCGCAGCTCCTCCTGCATCTCGCGAAAAACCCTGGGGTCGACCATGAAGTAGATCGGCTCGCGGCCGATAGCCTTCCAGCGGATGTCGCCGACGATCGCGGTGATCGAGTGTTTTTCCAGGACCAATCTTAGCGAGGCGCAGTATTCCCGGAGAACCTGTAGCACCGCTTGGGTCTGATCGTCGGCAAGCTTGAGCCGCAGCCGGAGGTCTTCAATGCGTTGCTCGGCGTCCGTCAGCGCTGCGTCAGGCCCATCCGCCTGTTCCGACATGCCCGTGTATGTGACAGATAGCAACAGTATTATCGCTATGATGGTCACGACATTTCGCATGGTTTCCGGTGACATCCTCACATCCTCTCGACCCGGCGTGCGACTCGTCCGGACTCGGCCTTCCAGGTGGATGTCCGAACTCGGCTATCCCCCGACGCCATCGGGATGTCCTCTCGTACCGAGCGCTTGACCGTCAATCCTGATTGTGCATACATTTCGAGCGGGCGGTGTATGAGTGGGACGACGCCAAGCGACGCGCCAACGTGGCCAAGCATGGTGTCGATTTCGTTGCGATCACGGGCTTTGCTTGGGATACGGCGATGATCGCCTACGATGAACGTCACGCCGAGCCCCGCTTCGTCGCAACCGGCTTCATCGGTCAACGTCTGCACGTCGCCGTCTTCGCGGAACGCGGCGACAATGTACGCGTCATCAGTCTGCGCAGAGCCAACTCCAGGGAGGCAGGACGATATGCCGCCACGTGAATCGGACACCATCATCCCAACGGCCCAGGAAGACGCCATCATCAACGCCGGCATCGTGGCCGACCCCGATACGTCAGAGCTTACCGACGAGTGGTTCAGGCGGGCACGGCCGGCGAGCGAGGTCGTCCCCCATATCGTGGAACGGTCTCGTCGCGTTCGCGGCAAGCAGAAGGGGCCGACGAAGGAGCGCATCAGCATTCGGCTCGACGCTGACATCACCGCGCACTTTCGCGCCGGTGGGCGGGGCTGGCAGACGAGATTGAACGACACGCTACGTCGCGCCGTCTTCGGGGCCTGAAGCATGGGAGGATGAAGGCGCATCCTCCTTCCAATCACATCACGGCAGACCGTGGTGAGTGAAAGCGGACTACTCGTCAGACAGCGCCGACAACCGCAAGAGCGCTGCCTGGCCGTGGCGGTGCCACCGCTCGAAGGCTTCCCGCGCTTGCCGGGTCGGGGCGGCGTCAGCGCTGGCGATCACGGGCGCCAGGCTGGCGATGCCTTCGAGCACGCCGCCCACGTGGTTGCGCGCCAGGTCGCCGGGCGGCACGACGCGGTGCAGGATGCGCTCGATCTCGTCGAGAGATTCGGACGGCGGTGCCTCCTGCTCGCGGCGGCGCTCGATCGCCGCGAGGGCGCCCATCACGTCCGCGATCGCGGCGCGGATCCGGATCAGGAGTTCCGTCTGTTCCTGGAGGTCGCGGGGATCGGCGCCGACCCGCGGGTCGGACGCCACGTGCACGCTCGTGGCATCGCTGCTTCCGTCGGCGGCCAGCTCGATGCAGTACTCGCCGGGGGCGGCCAGCGGGGCCACACCGGTGTCTACCGGATCGTCTGCGCCCGGTGAGGGCGCGTACGGGCTGTAGGTGAGGTCCCAGATCAGGCGGTTGAGGCCGGCGTCGCAGGGAAGGTCGTCAGCGGCCGCGTCCGTGGCGTCGCTCGCGAACCGGCGGACCGGGCGACCGCTCGGGTCGACAATGCGGATCGAGGCCGTTCGGGAGCCCTCCGGTAGCCAGTAGTAGATCAGCGCGCCACGCGGGCGCGGGCTCCCCGAGTCCAGGAACTCGCGGCGGCCGTCGCCGGCGCGCTCGTGCTCGACGAAGGTGGCCTCCACGCCCAGCGAGCCGATCTGGTAGGTCTTCTGCGGGCCGGTCCAAGGATCCCAGCCGACCTGAGGCAGCGTGCGCACCGTGGGGCGCGGCGCGACCAGCGCCGGCGCGGACCAGGCGGTCGCGCGCCGCAGGGGGGTCAGGTCGTCGAGGATCCAGAAGGAGCGACCGTGCGTGGCCGCCACCAGGTCGCCCTGGTGGACGCGCAGGTCGTACACCGGGACTGCGGGCAGCCGGCTCCAGCGCTCGGTCGCGTCATTCATCCGGGTCCAGGACCCGCCGTCGTCGAGCGAGGCGTACGCTCCGGTCTCCGTGCCGCAGTACAGCAGGCCGGGCCGTTCCGGGTCGCAGCGGATCACGCGGGTGAAGTCGTCGGCCGGCAGGTCGCCGATGATCGACTGCCACGACGCGCCGCCGTCGTCCGTGCGGTAGAGCATCGGCCGCGTGTCGTCCAGCCGGTAACGGGTGGCGGCCAGGTACCAGCGGTCGGGGTCGTGCGGGGAGGGCTCCAGGCAGAGGACGGACGCCCATTCGGGCAGGTCGGCCGGCGTCACCTCGTGCCAGCTCTTGCCGCCGTCGCGCGTGCGGTGCACGCGGCCGTCGTCCGAGCCGGCCCAGATCTCCCGCGGCCGCGCGAGCGACTCGGCCAGCGCGATGACCGTGCAGTACACGTCGGAGGGGCCCTCGCCGGTGATCGGGCCGCCGGAGGCGACCGTCCTGTCCGGATCGTCGCGGGTGAGATCGGGGCTGATCGGCTCCCAGCTTCCGCCTTCGTCCGTGGAGCGGAACACCACGTTGCCGGCGGTCAGCAGCACGTCCGGGTCGTGGCGGGACGAGAGCACGGGGAAGGTCCAGTTGAAGCGGGCCGGCCACTCGGCCGGCGGGCTCGATCCGTCCATCCCCGGGACGGGCGAGATCAGGCGCACCTGGCCGCTGCGGTGGTCGTAGCGCATCAGGCTGCCCGGCCCGCCGGGGCTGCTCCCGGTCGCCCCGGCGTAGACGATGTCCGGATCGTCGCGCTTGACGGCAATGTGCCCGCTCTCGGCGCTGCCCGTGGTGTAGCAGTCCGCCCAGCGGATCGCACCGTAGACACTGTCGGACGGCACGCTGACCGCGCTGGAGTCCTGCTGCGTGGCGTATACCCGGTAGGGGAAGCGGTCGTCCACCTCCATCCGGTAGTACTGCGCGGTCGGCTGGTTGTAGATGCTGCTCCAGGTCTCGCCGCCGTCCAGGCTGACGGTGGCGCCGCCGTCGTTGCCTTCGATCATCCGCATCGGGTTGGCGGGGTCGAACCACAGGTCGTGGTCGTCGTGGTGGGGCGAGGAAATCACCTCGAACGTGTGCCCGCCGTCGGTGGAGCGGTACACCTTCTTGCAGAGCGACCAGACCTGCTCGGGATCGGTGGGATGGGCGTATACGTGGGTGAAGTAGAACGGCTTCTCCCGCAGCTCGGTGTCGTTGGTGACCAATTGCCACGACTCGCCGTCGTCGTCGCTTCGGTAGAGGCCGCCGTCCTCCGCCTCGATCAGCGCCCAGACGCGGCCCGCCCGCGCCGGCGACGCGGCGATGCCGACCCGGCCCAGGATGCCGCGCGGCAGTCCGGGCCGGCCGGTCAGCTCCTGCCAGGTGGCGCCGCCGTCGGTGGAGCGGAAGATGCCGGAATCCGGCCCGCCGCTCCTGATGGTCCAGGGCTTGCGGATCGTCTGCCAGAGCGCCGCGAACAGCACGTTCGGGCGGTTCGGGTCGAGACAGAGGTCGCCGGCGCCGGCCTCCTCGCTGCGGTAGAGCACCTGTTCCCAGGTGGCGCCGCCGTCGGTGGAACGGTACACGCCGCGCTCCGGGTTGCGGCCGAAAGCGAGGCCCAGCGCGGCCAC
Source organism: Spirochaetaceae bacterium (assembly GCA_028820215.1). Next base: position 68,380 of record JAPPKD010000299.1, read on the forward strand.
GTACACGGTGTCGGGGTCCCGCGGATGCACGCGGATGCGGCTGACGTGGCGGGTGGCCTCCAGGCCCAGGTGGCGCCACGACTCGCCGCCGTCGTCGCTGCGGTAGACGCCGTCGCCGTGGGTGACGTCGACCCGAATCTGCGTCTCGCCCATGCCGGCGTACACCGTGCGGTGCGCGGAAGGCGCCACGGCGATGGCGCCCACCGACCCGGTGCGGAAGTAGCCGTCGGAGACGTTGCGCCAGAACCGTCCGGCGTCGGTCGTCTTCCAGACGCCGCCGGCGCAGGCGCCGAAGTAGAACACCAGCGGCTCGACCGGATCGCCGGCGACGGCCACCACGCGGCCCCCGCGGTACGGGCCGATCGAGCGCCAGCGCATCGCCGCCAGCGCCCCGGCAGCTTCGCTCACCGCGCCGTGCCCGCCACCGTCGCGGCGCCGGCTTCCGAGCCGCTGGCGACGATGCGTCGGGTGGCGTCGATCACCCGATCGACCTGCGCGGGGCCGATGTGCCGGTTGACCACCAGGCGGATGCGGGTCGGTGGACGCGAGCCGCCCAGCACGCCCTCGGCGCGGTAGCGGTCGAGCATCTCGTCGGCGGTCCAGCCCAGGCGGCGCACGTCAACGACCGCGAAGTTGGTCGGGATCGGCGGCTCGACCACCTCGATGCCGTCGATGGTCCGCAGCCCGTCACGGAGCCGGGCGGCGTTCGCGTGATCCTCGGCCAGCCGGTCGACCATCTCCTGCAGGGAGAGAATGCCGGCGGCGGCGATCACGCCGGCTTGGCGCATCGAGCCGCCGTGGATCTTGCGGGTGTCGCGGGCGGCGTCGATGAAGCCCGCCTCTCCGCACAGGATCGAGCCGACCGGAGCGGACAGCCCCTTGGAGACGCAGAACATCACCGAATCGACCTGCTCGACCAGCTCGGCGGCGGGCAGACCCTGGGCGACCGCGGCGTTGAAGAGCCGGGCGCCGTCGCAGTGCACGCGCATGCCGGCCGCGTGCGCGGCGCCGGCCACGGCGTTGACCTCCGCGGGCGTCACCGCGCCGCCGCCGGTGTAGTTGTGGGTGTTCTCGATGCACAGCAGCAGCGGCTCGGCCTCCGGGTGGGCCGCGACCGCCTGTTGCACGTGATCGGGGGTGAGCACGCCCCACTCGGTCTCCACCGCGGCCGACTCGACGCCGAACAGCGCCCGCGCGAAGCGGTCGCGGTCGCTCGAGAACATGTGCGCGTGCGTCTCGTGCACGGCCAGCGCCGGCCGGCCGGCGCCGGAACCGCTGCCGATCTCCAGGTAGGTGATCAGGGCGGTGCTGTTGCCCATGCTGCCGCTGGGCACGTACACGGCCGCCTCCTTGCCGAGCCGTTCGGCGGCCATCGCCTCCAGCCGCTTGACGGTCGGATCGTCGCCGAAGGTGTCGTCGCCCACCTCGGCGGCATGCATGGCCTGCCGCATGCGCTCGGTGGGGTGGGTGAGGGTGTCGCTGCGCAGGTCCACGGTCGGGTCGTCATTCATCGCATGCCTCCACAGGCGTCGATCAGCATTTCCTGCACGATCAGGTCGTGCTCGGGCGAGAAGCGCGGGGCGCGCTCCCCGCGGGCGACCTGGATCAGCTCTTCCAGGTCGCCGATGTAGCGCGGGCGGTGCTCCACCTCGATGTGCTGCCAGCCCTCCTGAAAGGGAGGCTTGGGCTGCCGCAGGCAGAGCTGGATGTGCGGCGGCTCGATCGGCTCCAGGATGGCGCTGCCGCCCAGCCCGTGCACCTCCACGCGGCGGTGCGGGCCGGCCTGCGTCTCCAGGGAGGTGCCCTCGATCACCGCCAGGGCCCCCTGCCCGGTGTAGTCGAAGACGATCACGCCCAGGTCGGTGCCGGCCGGCATCTCCTCGAATCCGCGCGCCGACGAGCGCAGGAACGGATGGATGGCGTCCGCCTTGCCGAACATCCAGGCGACCTGGTCGAACAGGTGGCAGTTCTCCTCGATCATGATCCCGCCCTCGTAGCGGTGGAGCTGGTTGCGGTGGTAATACTCCGGCTCGCTGCCGGCCCGGAAACGGGCGAAGTTCACGCGGCCCAGCAGGCCGTCGCGCACCCAGCCCTGGATCATCTCCAGGCCCGGGTTGTAGCGCCACTGGTAGCCCATCTGGATGCAGAGCCCGGACCTGCCGGCCAGCTCGTAGAGCTCGCGCAGCTCTTCCACGGAGGTGCCCGGCGGTTTGTCCAGGTGGATGTGCTTGCCCGCCTCGACGGCGCGCCGCGCCCACGGGATGCACTCCCAGGGCCAGGTCTCGATGAAGACGACGGCGATCGTGTCGTCGGCCAGGATCTCGTCGGGATCGTCGATGAAGCGCACGCCGCTCCAGATCTCGCGCCCGCCGCGCGCGGCCAGCATCTGCGGGTCCGGCTCGTGCACGCCGACCAGCTCGGCGTCGAGCCGGCGCAGCACCGGCTGCGACTCGGGATCCACCACCTTGGTGGCGTGGGTGTGGGCGATGCCGATCTGTCCGATGCGCAGCGTCTGCGCCATGGGTACCTCCTGCGTACGGCCCGCAGTGTACGACACGTCGCGAGGACCTCGCGCGGTCGCGTATGATCTGGCTGGACGACGATGGGCGACGGCTGGAAGCAACGGGTCCGCGACCCCGTGCACGGTCTGATCATGTTCGGAGGCCGCGACCCGCGCGGGAACGAGACGGACCGCATCGCGTGGCGCCTGCTCAACACGAGGGAGTTCCAGCGGCTGCGCCGCATCCGCCAGCTCGGCTTCTCCGACACCGTCTACCCGGGGGCGACCCACAGCCGCTTCTCCCACAGCATCGGCGTCTACCACATGGCGCGCCGGCTGCTGGATGTGATCGCGCGAGAGCAGGGCGCCAGGCATGACCGCGGCCGGGCGCGGGTGGCGCTGCTGGCCGCCCTGCTGCACGACATCGGCCACGGTCCGTTCAGCCATGCCTTCGAGAGCGCCGCCGAAGCGATCGGGCTGCAGCGGAGGCACGAGGACTGGGGCGCGGAGATCGCCTGCGGCGACACCGAGATCAACCGCGTGCTGCGCGACGTGGACGACAGCCTTCCCGAGCGGGTGGGTGCGCTGCTCAGGGAGGAAGAGCCCAAGGACGTCTACGCCGCCGTCGTCTCCAGTCAGTTCGACGCCGACCGGCTAGACTACGTCCAGCGCGACCGGCTGATGACCGGGGTGCAGTTCGGCCACGTCGACTCGGACTGGCTGATCGACTGCCTGGAAGTGGGCTCCGTCACCATCGGCGAGCGGGACTACCTGCCCGTGCAGTGCCTGTACCTGGGACCCAAGGGGATCGCGGTCGCGGAGGACTACCTGGAGGCGCGGTTCCGCCTCTACTGGACGGTGTACGTCCACAAGACGACCCGCGCCGCCGAGAAGATGCTGCAAGCGGTCCTGGAGACCGCCGCGTCGTCGCTGCGGGACACGGACCTGGCGCGGCGCGATCCGGTGCTGCGCTACCTCACCTCGGATGAGCCGTCGCTCGACGCCTATCTTCGCCTCGACGACGCGGCGATCTGGGCGGCGCTGTCACAGTACGCCGACTGCCGGACCGCGCGGGTGGCGGAGCTCGCCGGCCGCCTGCGCGACCGCCATCTCTACAAGTGCCTGGAGATCGGCTCCTGGGACGAGCCGCAGGGCAACCTGTACCTGCGCTTCCGGCGCGAGCTGGAGGAGCGCCGCGTCGAGTGGCGGGGCGACCTGCTGTTCGACCAGTCCACCATCACTCCGTACACGTGGTACGACTTCGACGACGACGCCTCGGCCCTGAGCAAGGTGCTGGTGAAGGTGCGCACGGACATGAACGAGCCGCGGGACATCGCCGAGGAGTCGCCGATCGTGAAGGCGCTCCACGACCGCAGGCCGGGCCGGGTGCAGCGGGTTTTCGCACCGGACGCGGAGAAGCTGGCCAAGCTCGATGAGATCCTGCGACAGGTGAAAGGGTAGGAGCGCTCACCTCACGCGAAGCGGTCCGGGCTGAACGGCCGCAGATCGATCGCCGGCTTGCTGCCCGCGATCAGGGCTGCCACCGCCTCGCCCGTGGCTGGCCCCAGCGACAGGCCCAGGGTGCCGTGCGCGGTGGCCAGAACGACGTTCGCGTGGCCGCGGGGACGGCCGACGATCGGCAGCGTGTCGGGGGAAAGCGGCCGCAGTCCGTGCCAGACCTCTGCCCCGGGGTCGGCGGCATCGAACCGGGCGCCCGGCACGACCCGGCCCGCGCCGTCCAGGATCGCCTGCACGCGCCGCAGGTTGATCGAGCGGTCCAGGCCGGCCAGCTCCAGCGTGCCGCCGATCCTGACCCCGCGCGGCAGGGGCGTCGCCACCGCCCGGGCGTCACCCAGGTTGACCGGCCGGCTCGGCCGCCACGGCGGGTTGGAGAAGGTGACGGAGTACCCCTTGGCGGCCTGCACCGGCAGGCGCAGTCCGAGGCCGGCGGCCACCCTCGGGCTCCAGGAGCCGGCGGCGATGACGATCTGATCGGCGGCGATCTCGCCGCGCGAGGTGAGCACCGACGCGCGGTCGCCGCGCCCGCCGGCCCGCAGACGGAGTACGTCGGTCTGCTCCACCACCTGGGCGCCGGCCTCTTGCGCCTGCGCGTGCAGCCAGCGCACGAAGGAGCGGGAATCGACGTGGGCGTCGCCGGGGTAGAGCACGCCGCCGATCACGCGGGGCGACAGGGCGGGCTCCATCCGGCGCACCTGTTCGCCGGTGAGCTGCTCGAACGGGATGCCGTGCCGGGCGACACGATGGGACTCTTCGAGGTGGTGGTGCAGCATTTCCTCGGTCAGGAACGCGTACAGCACGCCGTCGGCGGCGTAGCCGTAGGGATTGGTGCCGTCCGTGGTCGTGCCCGCCGCGGTGGCGGCGATGCCCGCGTGCAGCCCGGCGCTGTGCTGCAGGAACTCCGCCATCGCGGCCGTTCCCGCCTCGGTGCGGGCCGGCTTCGACGCCTGCGCGAACCGCCACAGCCAGCGGAGCATCTCGGGGCGCCAGGGGCTGCGGATGTACAGCGGGCTGGTGGGGTCGAACAGCCAGCGCAAACCCTGGGCGACCACGCCCGGCGCCGCGATCGGCACGGCGTGACTGGGACAGACCAGTCCCTGGTTGCCGTAGGAGCAGGCCAGGCGGTCGCCGATGGTGGCTGCATCGACCACCGTCACGCGGGCGCCGGACCGAGCCAGGTACCAGGCGCAGCTCATCCCGACCACGCCGCCGCCCACGATCAGGACGTCCGGGGTGCGGTCCTCGATCACGAAGCCGGTTCCCGGACCGTGCGGCGCAACTGGCCGCAGGCGGCGTCCACGCGGCGGCCCATCTCCTTGCGCGTGGTCACCGTCACGCCGTGGCCGGCGACGATGGCGGCGAAACGGCGGACCGCGCCCGCTTCCGGCTCGGCGAAGGGCAGTCCGGGAACCGGGTTGTACGGGATCAGGTTGACCTGCGACCCGCTGCCGGCCAGCAGCCGGCCCAGCGCCCCGGCATGGTGCGGCTCGGCGTTCCGCCCGGCGATCAGCGTGTACTCGTAGGTGACCCGCCTGCCGGTGGCGGCGAAATAGTCGTCGGCGGCCTCCATCAGCTCCGCGATCCCGTAGCGCTCGGCGACTGGCACCAGGCCCCTCCGCGTCGCGTCGTCGCTCGCGTGAAGGCTGATGGCCAGCCCCACCGGCAACCCGGTCGCCGCCAGGTCGCGGATGCGCGGCACCAGGCCGACGGTGCTGACGGTGAGCCGGCGCGCGCCAAGGGCAATCCCGTCGGGATCGGTCAGGGCGCCGATCGCCTCGATGAGGCGGGGATAGTTCGCCAGCGGCTCGCCCATGCCCATGAAGACCACGTTGGTCACCGGCCCGTGCGCGGCGGCGCAGAGCACTTGCGCCACCATCTCCCCGGCGCTGAGGTTGCGCGCCACCCCGTCCAGTCCGGACGCACAGAACGCGCACGCCATACCGCATCCGACCTGGCTGGAGACGCAGACGGTGTGGCGGCCGGCGTCGCGGATCGACACCGCTTCGATCAGCTCGTCGTCCAGCGCGCGCAGCAGCAGCTTCACCGTCTGCCCGTCGAGTGTCGGGCGGCGCTGCTCAACGGTCAGCGGCGTGGCCGGCAGCTCGTCGCCCAGCCGGTCTCGCATCGCGGCCGGCAGGTCGGTCATCTCGCCGTAATCGAGCACCCCGCGGCGCAGCAGGTGCGTGCGGATCTGCCGAGCGCGGTAGGCGGGCTCGCCCAGCGCGGTCAGGCGCTCCGCGAGCGCGGCCTCGTCCAGATCCAGTGCCGAGATCATGGCTCCGAGAGTACACCGCGATGCGCAAGCCGGTGCGTGCGCCGGGCGCCGCAGCTTGCTGATGCGCGAGACATGTGCTACATGTAGCACTATGGATTCGATAGGGGTCCGCGAGCTTCGTCAGCGGGCAAGCGATTACCTCCGTCGCGTGGAGGCGGGCGAGACCTTCGAGGTGACCAATCGGGGCCGGCCGGTCGCGATCCTGAGCCGGATTCCCGACGCGTCACCGCTGGAGCGGCTCCGTTCCGCGGGGGAAGTGATGGAGGCGCAGGGCTCGATGGACGATGCTCCTCCACCCCTCGCGGCCGAACCCGGCGTCGAGCTCCCCTCGGCCCGGCTCGCATCGCTCCGTGAAGACGAGCGCTAGCCGCGTCACCTATCTCGACTCGTCGGCCATCGTCAAGCTGGTGGTGCGCGAGCCGGAGTCCGCGGCGCTGCGGCGTTACATCCGCAGGCGCCGGCTGGTTTCGAGCGCTCTGGCTCGCGCCGAGGTCGCCCGAGCCGTCATGCCGCTCGGGGAAACTGCGTCGCGACGGGCGCGGGATGTCCTGTCGCGCATCGATCTTGTCCGGATCAACGACCGGGTACTCACCATGGCCGCGGCGATGGAGCCGGCGAGCCTGAGAACGCTCGACGCCATCCATCTCGCGACGGCTTCGCTGTGCGGGGCCACCCTGACGCGCATCGTCTGCTATGACGAGCGGATGTCCCGAGCCGCCGAGGCGGGCGGCTGGAGGGTCACCGCTCCGGCGTGAGTGCAGCGGACCGTCGCGTTGCGGGGCAAGGAGATTCGGCCTATGGTGCCCTGGACCCCAGATTTCCGTTTCAGAGGATTCGCCATGTCCGCTCAGAAAGTGCTCTGCGTCCTGTATGAGGACCCGGTGGGAGGATTCCCGCCCGACTACGCCCGCAACAGCATTCCCACCCTTGCCCAGTACCCGGACGGCCAGACGCTGCCGACGCCGGCCGGCATCGACTTCACGCCCGGTCATCTGCTGGGCTCCGTGTCCGGCGGACTCGGCCTGGGACCGTTCCTGGCCGAGCGCCGCCACCAGTTCGTGGTGACTGCCGACAAGGACGGACCCGACTCGAAGTTCGAGAAGGAGCTGACCGACGCCGACGTGGTCATCTCGCAGCCCTTCTGGCCCGGCTACCTGACCGCCGAGCGGATCGCCAAGGCGCCCAACCTCAAGCTGGCCATCACCGCCGGCATCGGCTCCGACCACGTCGACCTGCAGTCGGCCATCGACCGGAACATCACCGTCTGCGAAGTGACGTGGTGCAACAGCATCAGCGTTGCCGAGCACGCGGTCATGCAGATGCTGGCGCTGGTGCGCGACTACATCCCGCAGTACGGCTGGGTCGTCCGGGGCGGCTGGAACATCGCCGACGCCATCTCGCGGTCCTACGACATCGAGGGGATGGACGTGGGCGTGGTGGCGGCCGGGCGCATCGGCTTGGCGGTGCTGAAGCGGATGAAGCCGTTCGACGTCAACCTCCACTACACCGACCGTCACCGCCTGCCGGACGACGTCGAGCAGGAGCTTGGCGCGACTTACCACGACACGGTCGAGTCACTGGTCGCCGCCTGCGACGTGGTCAGCATCCACTGCCCGCTCCACCCGGAGACCGAGCACATGTTCGACGACGCCCTGATCGCCAAGATGCGGCGCGGGTCGTACTTGGTGAATACCGCGCGCGGCAAGATCTGCGACCGCGACGCCATCGTGCGCGCCCTGGAGAGCGGCCAGCTCGGCGGGTATGCCGGCGATGTCTGGTTTCCGCAGCCGGCGCCCAACGACCACCCGTGGCGGTCGATGCCCAACCACGCGCTGACGCCGCACACGTCCGGCACCTCGCTGTCCGCCCAGGCCCGCTACGCGGCCGGCGTCCGCGAGATCCTGGAGTGCTGGTTCGACGGCACGCCGATCCGCGACGAGTACCTGATCGTGCAGGGAGGCGGCTTGGCCGGCACGGGAGCCCACTCCTACAGCGAGGGCGACGCCACCGGCGGCTCGGAGGAAGCGGCGAAGTTCAAGTCCGGCGATTAGGGTCGCTCATAGAGCACCGTTCCTTCGCGCAGCGCACGTGCCAGGACGTGGTTGAGGGAGTCCCGCCAGTAGTCCACGTCCTCGGTGGAGTAGACGAGGAGGTCGGCGGCTACCGGGAAGCCTGCGACCGCATGGTAGAGCCGTACCATCTCGCGGTGGCGAGGTCGCTGCGGGCCGAAGGGCTCGGCCTCCACGACGATCAGGTCGACGTCCGAATCGGCTCGCGCGTCGCCGCGTGCGCGGGAGCCGAAGAGAATCACCTGCTCGGGATCGACCTCGTCGACGATCGCGCGGACCATGTGGTCGAGAAGATCGTCCGTGATCGGACGGACTCGCGTGGTGCCGGTGTTCGGGATGCTCACATCGAAACCTGCCGCTACGGTAACGGAAGCGCCCGTGTTCCGTCGCGTAGCGGCAGGTGGGCTGACCGGTCCGCCGCGCTACGCTTGGCCCTCCTTGGCCGTGTCGGCCCCATCCTCGACCGAGGCAGCCTTGGCGTCGCCGTCCGGGGTGGCGGCGAGTGACTGCGTGAGGCCGCCGACGGTCGACGGGTCCAAGCCGAGCTCGCCAAGCAGCGTGTCGAGCAGGGGCGCCTGCGCCCGGTAGCGCAGCGCGCTGTTGACGATCTGATCGGCGAGGTTGCCGCCGCCTGCTGACGGGGCGCCGTTGCCGTTTCCGTTTCCGCCCAGGCCGTCGACCTGGAAGATCTTGATGCCGTCGATCCGTTCCATCGGCTTGACGCTCTCGCGGATGATGTCCGGCATGTGCTCCACGAGCGCCAGGCGTACCTTCATGGAGATCTGCTCGTCGGACAGCAGGTTGTCGGCCTCATGGGCGCGCCGCTTGCCTTCGGCGTCGACCGCGTAGCGGCGCTCCGCCGCGTTCGCCTGCAGGATCTCGGCTTCGGCCAGACCCTCGGCGGCGATGCGCTGCTTGTCGGCCTCGGCCTGCGCGATGGTGCGCACGGCTTCCGATTGGTCGGTCGCGGCGCGCTTCTCCGCTTCCGCCTTCACCTCGATCGCGATCGCGTCCCGCTCGGCGGCCTTGCGGGCGTCGACGAGCTCCACCTGCTTGGTGCGCTCGGCGACCTCCACGTCGCGCGCGGTGGCCACGCGTTCTTCCTCGCGCACGGCGGCCGAACGTGCCTGGTTCGCGGCGCGCTCGGCCTCGGACTGCGCCTTGGACCGTTCGGCGACGGCGATCGTGCGGTCCTGGTCGGCCAGCTCGATGGTCTTCTTCTGTTCGATCCGCGCCGTCTCCACCAGCCGGTCGCGCTCGATCTCGCGGTTGTTGACCGCCTGCTGCATGGTGATGCGCTGCTCTTCCACCGTGCGCTCCGCGTCGATGTTGGCGATCTCCACCTGCCGCTTCGCCTGGATCTCCGCTTCCTGCGCGTCGCGGTTCTTCGACGCCTCCTCGATGGCGATCTCCGCGGTCTGGTCGGCCTTGCGGATCGCGATCTCGCGTGACTGGGAGAGCTGGGCGTACTCCTGGTCGCGGGCGATGTCGAGCTTCAGGCGCTCGGCGTCCAGGTTCTTCGTGCGTACCTCGACCTCGGTGTCCTGCTCGATGTCGTTGCGCGTCTTGCGGCGGGATTCGATGGCCTGCGTCAAGCGGGTGAGACCCTCCGCGTCGAAGGCGTTCCTGGGATTGAAGTGCTGGACGCTCGTCTGGTCGAGGCCGGTCAGCGACACCGACTCCAGCTCCAGGCCGTTCTTGAGCAGGTCCTCGGATACCACCTGCTGTACCTTCTGCACGAAGTCGACGCGTTTCTCGTGCAGTTCCTCCATCGCCATCTCGGCGGCGACGGCACGCAGCGCGTCGACGAACTTGCCCTCCACCAGCACCTTGAGCTCATCCGGCCTGGTCGTCTTCAGGCCGAGGGTCTGCGCGGCGTTGGCGATCGAGTCTGCGGTGGGCTTGGCGCGCACGTAGAATTCCGCGGTGACGTCGACGCGCATGCGGTCGTGGGTGATCAGCGCCTGCTCGTTGGCGCGTCGCACCTCCAGCCGCAGCGTGTTCATGTTCACGGGGATCACCTCGTGCAGGATCGGCAGCACCAGGGCGCCGCCGTTGATGATCACCTTCTGGCCGCCCATGCCGGTGCGCACGAAGGACAGCTCCTTGGAGGCACGGCGGTACAGGCGGGCCAGGATCAGGCCGAGGGCCAGGAAGGCAACGACGACGACGACGACGGGTATCAGGATATCGGTCACGGATTCCTCTCCTTCAGGGTGCTGGGGTGGCGCCCTTGAGTACTTCGCTTTCGTAGCCGACGACCGCGAATCGGTCGTTCATGCGGCGGATGATCAGCACCTCCTCCGACGCGGCGAACGCGCCCTCCGGGTCGTCCGGTTCCACCATGACGTAGTGGGTATGGCCGTGCGCGTCGCGCAGCTTCGCCTGGGCGGGCTCACCGTGCCGCGCCGTGCCCAGGGTGATGGTGGCGACCATGCCGACGAACGACTCCTCCGTCACGGCGTCGGTCTCTTCCATCGGGATCACGCGTGTCAGGACGGCGCTGGCGGCGCGCAGGAGCAGCAGAGAGCCGACGGAGACGGCGGGCACGGCGATCCACGGGGGCAGATACGAGCCGAAAATCCCCTTGACCACAGTCTGCAGCACGATCCCGCCGAGGCCGAAGATGGTCAGGAAGGCGACCAGCAGCATCAGCAGCGGGACCTTGCCCACCTGCAGCCATCCCAGCGCCCTGGTGAACGGCCCGAGGGCGGCCTCCGATACGTCGATCTCGGCGCCCGCGTCGGTGTCGGGCAGGAGCGACTGGAGGTGTTCGGAGACGCTCGCGCCGATCAGCGCGCCCACGCCTTCAACGGCCGCGATCAGCAGCATCACGGCGAGCGACCCCGTGAAGACGATGTTGCCGGGGTCCAGCAGGGCATCGATCATGGGGTGTCCGCGATCACAATATACGCAATGAATACGCCTTGAAAGCCACTTGTGACGCGCGAAGCGTGCATCACGATGCGGAGGCGGCCTTGAGTTCCTGGAGGCGCTGCGCCTCGGGATGGTCCTTGTAGAAGGGGTCGAGGGGAAAGCAGCCGGAGATCAGCCCCTTGCGCGGCGCGGTGGTGCAGTCGCTGAAGGTGCGGCAGATGCGCTTGCGGGCGAGCGGCTGGCCGGCGAGCACGTCGTGCGGGAGGTCGGGGTAGGAAAGCATCATGCGGCCGAGACCGACCGAGTCGACCTCTCCGCGGCGCACGACTTCGGCCGCCACCGCGGGCAGCCACTCCTGGAGGTAGCTGTACGCCGAGCCCACGAAGGTCAGCGCCGGAAAGCGCCGCTTCAGCTCGCGCACGACGTCGATCTGGCGCGCCACGCCGACCAGCGGGTCCTCGGGCGGCTGGTAGCCGTCGGACGGTGGGAACAGCGCGGGGCGCTGCAGATGCGGCGTGTAGTAGGGGCTGCCGGCGGTGATGTTGACCAGCGGGATGTCGAGCCGCTGCAGCAGCTCCAGGAAGGCGAAGGTCTCGGTGAGGTCGGGCGCGGTCGGGTCGTCCTCGGAGACGCCGAAACCCGAACGGTAGGGCAGCGCGACCGGTGTCGGCTCGCCGGTGCCTTCCTCGCCCGACGGCTGGAAGGGCACGGTGTCGAAGGCGCTGAGCCGCACGCCGATCATCAGGCCCGGCGCGCGGCGGCGCAGGCCGGCGACCACCTCGCGCAGGAATCGCGTGCGGTGCTCGAAGTCCCCGCCGAACCGGCCGGTGCGGTCGCGGCAGCCGAGCAGCTCGTGGCCGAAGTAGCCGTGGCAGTGCTTGACGTCGACGAATTCGAAGCCGGCCTGTTGGGCGAGCACGCCCGAGGCGATGAAGCGCTCCACCAGCGCCTCGATCTCCTCATCGCTGGCCAGGGGATGGTCGCCGGCGATCCCGAACCGCTCGTCGAGGATGGGATGCCGGGCCGGGATCCACGGCTCGGAGCGAGTCTTGTCCGTGGGCTTGCAGAACCGCCCGGAATGGGTGAGCTGCAGGCCGACCAGCAGGTCGTCGGCCGTCCCGTAGCGCTGTCGGTGCTCGTTCACCAGCGTGCGGCGCAGGCCGGCCAGGTCGTCGATGGTGTCCTCGCCGATGCGGAGCTGGTTGGGGTTGGCGCGGCCGGCGTGCTCGACGGCCACCGCCTCGCATCCCCAGACCAGCTTGGCGCCGCTCCTGCCGAAGGCGCGCCAACGCCGCTCGACGAGGTCCGAGGGCCGCCCGTCGGCGGTGCCGTCCCATCCCTCCATGGGCTGCACGCAGAAGCGGTTGCCAACGGTGCGGCCGTCCGCAAGGGTCAGAGACTGGGACAGCGGCCCGGCGGTATCGCCCTCGGCGAAGGGAAGTTGCCCGGTGATGCCGAGCCGGTCCAGGTGCTCGGCGAATTGCTCCGCGGACTTCAGCGATGCGACGCGACGATACGTAGGTGCCACGCCGCCACTCTGACCAGGATCGGCGGAACTCCGCAACGCCAGCGCCGACGGTTGCGGGCGCGGCGATGCGTGCGGCACCCTTGGCGGGGGCGCAGATGACCGAGGACGAGAGATACCTGTTCGACATCAACGGCTACATCGTCGTCCGGGACGCGCTCTCGGCGGACGACATCGCGCTGGCCAACGCCGCCATCGACCGGCATACGGAAGAGATCCGCGTGCGGCTCGGCGAGCTCTCGCTCTCCGGCGGCTCGGAGGCGCTGCGGGGCAGCACCGGCCGCGGCGACCTGGACGGCGCGCTGACGTGGGAGGAGCCGTACGGCCGCCCGTTCCGGGACATGCTGGTCAACCGCACGGTCGTGCCCTACCTGCATGAGTTGCTGGGCACGGGGTTCAGGCTCGACCACAACCTCGGCATCCTGACCATGAGCAAGGGCGCCGAGGGACACGTCCTGCACGGCTCGTCCGGGCCCGCTTTCGACCGCCACCAGTACTACATCGTGCGCGAAGGCCGGATGCACAACGGCCTGACCGTGGTCGCCTACCAGCTCACCGACATCAACCCCGGCGACGGCGGCCTGTGCGTCGTGCCCGGCAGCCACAAGGGCAACTTCCCGTGTCCGGAAGCGATGCGCCACGGCGAGGCGTATGGCGAGTTCGTGAAGCAGATCACCTGCAAGGCCGGGGACTGCGTGATCTTCACCGAGGCGGTCACCCACGGCACGCTGCCGTGGACGGCCGACCACCCGCGGCGCACGGCGCTGTTCCGGTTCTCGCCCGGCAACATGGCCTACGTGCCACACGCGTGGCCGGAGGAGATGCTGGCGATGATGAGCCCCGAGCAGCGACTGGTCATGGAACCGCCCTATCACCCGCGCCTGAACCGGCGGTCACTGCCGTTGGAAGGCGAGCCCGTCCCGGGCGGGCCATCACGGTGAGTGATCGGGTGCGCACCGCGCTGGTCACCGGCGGCAGCCGGGGCCTGGGCCGCGGCGTGGCGATCGCGCTGGCCGCCGACGGGTTCTCGGTGGCGATCTGCTACCGCAGCGACGAGGCGGCAGCGCGGGAGACGCTGGCGGTCTGCTGCGGCAAGGCCGAGGAGCGCATGGCGGCCGGCTCGCCGGCAGGGCAGCGGTTCACGGCGCATCGCGCGGACGTGGCCAGTGCCGCCGACCGGCAGCGGCTGGTCGACGAGGTGCACGGCGAGTACGGCGAGATCGACGCGCTGATCAACAACGCCGGCATCGCGCCGCGGCGGCGCGACGACCTGATCGACGCCACCGAGGAGTCGTTCGACGAGGTGCTGCGGGTGAACCTGGCCGGCCCGCACTTCCTCACGCAGTCGGTGGCGCGCCGCTGGCTGGCCGCGGAGGCGCGTCCGGCGCGACCGCGCAGCGTCGTGTTCGTGACGTCGATTTCGGCCGAGTACGCCTCCACCGCGCGCGGCGAGTACTGCATCTCCAAGGCGGGCCTGTCGATGTCGCGCGAGCTGTGGGCGGCGCGCCTCGCCGAGGAGGACATCGCCGTCTACGAGGTGCGTCCCGGCATCATGCGCACCGACATGACCGCGGCGGTGACCGCCAAGTACGACGCGCTGATCGCCGACGGCCTGGTCCCGCAACGGCGCTGGGGCACGGCCGAGGACGTCGGTTCCGCCGTGGCGTCGCTCCTCTCCGGGGCGTTCCCCTTCTCGCAGGGCACGGTCATCGACGTCGACGGCGGCTTCCGGCTGAAGCGTCTGTAGAAGGCGTAGTAGGTAGTAGGGCAACCGAGCCCAGGTTACTCCCAGCTCAACTCACGCGGTCCGCGTCGGACCGGGCACCTCGGGGCGTGTGGCTGTCGCTGATACCGTGCTGTGTCCAAGAGCCTCAGGAGAGGGCTATATGGACCACTTTGCCAAGGGCATGGGCAACTTTTTCGAGCGTCGCCAGCGTCATGTTCTCGGCATGGTTCTCCAGTCGGGAGATAGCGCTCGTCGTCGTTCGGACTTCCTGAGCGAGTTGTTCCTGGGTCATGCCTTTCTCGAGCCGTAGCTCCCTGATGAGCATGCCGATTCTCAGATTACGTCGCTCCTCCTCCAGCTCTTTCCTGAAGTTCGGATTCTTCGCTTCGCGTTTCAAAATGTATTTCTCCACGTCACTCATCTTGCTTTCCGTGCGAAGTAGTCTCTGCGAAATCTCTCGGCTCTTTGAATTTCGCGTTGCGGCGTCTTCTGCGTTTTCTTCACAAAACCGTGGGTGATCACCACGGTGCTATCGCGGTCGAAGAAGCACAACAGCCGGTAGATATTCGATTCCCACCGTATTCGGAACTCAAACAACCCAGTCCCGGAGAGTTTCTTGAGGAACCTGGTCGAGACGATCCGTTCGGTTTCAGCCAGTTCGATGACGGCGATGATCTTTTGAACCACTTTGTCCGAGAGTGCATCGAGGAACTCTTCAGTCGGGACCGCTCCGCTGGTTGTCGCATAGAATCTGATCGTCCTCTTCAACTATACGGAGGTTAGCAGGAATGTGAACCGGCGTCAAGGAGGCGTATCCGCTGACGGTGCGGCAGGCGCAGGCGGCGTGTGGTAGAGGCTGCCGGCGGTGATGTTGACCAGCGTGTCGAGCCGCTCGAGAGGCGACCCCACAGGAGAGTACTCTCCGGTCCTGGCGGCCGGCCAGTGAGGTGATCGCGAGCGGCGGAGCGCTCACTCCCAGCTTGCGCGGCGTTCATGCTCCTTCAGGGCGGCAGCCAATGCGCCGGTAATCTTCGGTGGATGCACGAGCGCATCGAAGAACGCCTCTGCATCGGTACGGCTCAGCACCATCTGTTCGTGCTCCCGGATCGTCACTTCGGCCTGAGCGAGCGCACATGACAGCATGAAGCCGCTTGCGGTCTTCCCTTTCATGGAAGCGGCACGCTCGATCCGCTCCTTGGCGTCCGACGTCAGCCGGATGTTGAAACGCTGTTGCTTGAGGGGGTTCGTACGCGGCATGCTATCGACTCTCGCACTCCTTTGTACGTCGGTTGGGTGCCTGTGTGCAAAGTGCCGCCTGATCGATCCGACGTTCGGTACGCCGTCTCACGGCACATGGGGTATGTTGATCAGAGGGAACCATGCAGATTGACATGACGATGAACGCGGCTGACTTAGCGGATGCGGCGCACAGGGTATTCGAGGCCGCGGCCGGCAAGGTACGCAACATCCACGAGACCAGGGACCCGAGCAGCGGCGCCCCGGTCTACACGGTCGCCGGCCGCTACACGCAGCGCGGCTGGACGGAGTGGACGGAGGGCTTCCAGTACGGCTGCGCCCTGCTGGCGTTCGACGGGGCGGGCGACGAGGAGCTGCTGGAGCTGGGCCGGCGGCAGACTTGGGACCACATGGCGCCGCATCTGAGCCACGTCGGCGTGCACGACCACGGCTTCAACACCATGAGCACCTACGGCAACCTGCTGCGGCTGGCCCGCGAAGGCCGCTGGCAGGCGAGCGACGGGGACGTCGAGGCGTGCCGCGTCGCGATCAAGGTCTCCGGCGCCGTGCAGGCGGCTCGTTGGACCGGGCTTCCCGAAGGGCTGGGGTACGTCTACTCGTTCAACGGGCCGCACTCGCTGTTCATCGACACCATCCGCTCGATGCGGGTGCTGGCCGCCGCGCACGACCTCGGCCACGTCCTGATGGGCGAGCGCGACCGCCGCATCCCGCTGCTCGGCCGCGCCCTCATCCACGCGGAGACCACGGCCCGCCACAACGTGTACTACGGCGACGGACGCGACTCCTACGACATCGCCGGGCGTGTCGCGCACGAGTCGATCTTCAACACCAACGACGGCAGCTACCGCTGCCCGAGCACCCAGCAGGGATACTCGCCGTTCTCCACCTGGACCCGCGGGCTGGCCTGGGCCGTGCTGGGCTATCCGGAGCTGCTGGAGATGCTTGAGTGCTGCGATCCGGACGAGGTGGCAGAGCTGGCGGTCCCGTCGATGGAGTCGGTGGAGGCGGCGCGCGCGCGGCTGCTGCAGGTGGCGCGGGCGACCGCCGACTTCCTGATCGACAACTCGGCGAGCGACGGGATCCCGTACTGGGACACCGGCGCTCCCGGGCTTGCGCAACTCGGCGACTGGCGCAGCCGGCCGGCCGAGCCCGACAATCCGGCCGAGCCGGTGGACTCGTCGGCCGCGGCGATCGGCGCCCAGGGGTTGCTGCGCCTGGGCGTCCTGCTGGCCGGCAGCGACGGCGATGCGGCGCGGCGCTACACGCAGGCCGGCCTGACCATGGCCCGCACCCTGTTCGCGGCTCCCTACCTGTCCGAGGACCCGAGTCATCAGGGCCTGCTGCTGCACGCGGTCTACCACCGCCCCAACGGGTGGGACCACGTGCCGGCCGGCAGCGCCGTTCCGAACGGCGAGGCATGCATGTGGGGCGACTACCACCTGCTGGAGCTTGCCGTGCTCGTGCAGCGTCTGGGCCGTGGCGGCCGGCTCACCTGGCTGGCCCCGCGCGCCGGCGCCGCCGACCGCGGGACGGCCGACTGACGACGGAGGAAGACGAGCATGAGACGATTGAGTGCGATCGCGACAGGAGTGGTATTGATGTTCGGAGCATCCATGGCAGGCGCCAGCGGCTTGGGCGAGGAAGGGTCGGGCACCCTGGTCACGGAACGCCTTGCCCTTTGGGGTTTCACCGGGATCGAGGTTGGCGGTTCCTGGCGGATCACCGTACGTCCCGGTCCATACGACGTGCAGGTCACCGTCGACGACAACGTGGTCGACGATCTGCGGGTCGAGGTACGCGGCGATGCGCTGCACTTCGGGCTGCGGCCGCAGGTGAGACTGCGGCGCGTGACGCTGCGCGCGCAGGTGACCATGCCGGCGCTCGATGCGGTGCGGGTCAGCGGCAGTGGAGAGGCGACGTTCGCGGACTTCGAGAGTCCGTCGCTGCGGCTCGGCGTGTCGGGCTCCGGTGACGTGGAGGGCTCGGGGATCTCCGTGGGCGTCCTGGATGCCGGTGTCTCCGGCTCCGGCGACATCACGCTGGAGGGCTGCGCAAGCGAATCCGCCGGCGTGTCGATCACCGGCTCCGGCGACGTGACGCTCCGCGGAGCGTCCGATGAGGAGCCGGCCGGCATCCTGACGCTGCAGATCAGCGGGTCCGGCAGCGCCGAACTCGATGGGTGTGCGTTCGCCTCTGCAAACGTCGGCATCACCGGCTCCGGATCGGGCACGCTGACGCTGGGCAGCGGCGACCTTACCGGCAGCATCTCCGGCTCCGGCGAGGTGCGCTACCGCGGCTCTCCCGCGCGGGTGGACGTGCGCACCACGGGCTTAGCCCGCATAGCTCACCAAGGGGGATAGACACGGGGTGGTATTTGTGGTATTTG
>JAPPKD010000208.1 GCA_028820215.1 Spirochaetaceae bacterium
TGACGCTGAGCGCCGCCGCGGAGCTGCAGTGGGCCTTCGACCGGCAGCGGCGGCGCGGGGCGATCGCCGGCATCGCGTCGACCGGGCCGGCTGGGGCTGTGGCGCCGGGGGCAGCCGCGGCCGGGGCTGACCTGCCACGCTCAGCGCCGACGGAGGCGCCGGCGCTGTGGGGCGGTGCGCTGGGCTCAGCGCAGGCCGAGGTCGCGTCGGCAGCCGATCCGGTGGCGGATGCCGCGACGGGAGCAACGCCGAGCCACTCCGAGCCCGCGCCTCCGCTGGTGCTCGATGCGGCAGGAAGACAGAAGCTGGTCGAGGAGGCTGCCGGCAAGAGCGCGCGGCAGGTCCGGCGGATGCTGGCCGACCTGGACCCGGAGCTGGCGCCGCCGGCCGACCGCGTGCGCCCGCTCGGCGACGGGCGCTACGAGTTGAAGGCCGTCATCGACGCCGACTGCCAGCAGGGACTGGAGCAGCTCCGCGGATTGCTCTCGCACGTGGACCCGCGCATGACTGTGGGCCAGCTCGTCGGCCGTATCGTGCAGGAGGCGCTCGACCGCCACGACCCGAGCCGCCCGCCGCGCCGGGCGCGCACCGGCAGGGAGGCGTCGCAAGGCGACTCCGAGCCCGCTCCGGCGGCGAAGGAGCGGGCCGCGCCGGAACCCGGTCACGCTGTCACGGCGCAGGACGAGGCGATCCTCGCCGGCACGACTCCGACGCCGGAGGGGACGCCGCGCCCCAAGCCAACCTCCGCGCCGTCGCCGACCCGACAGGAAGCGACCGACCGCCGAACCGCTGCCGGGACGAAGCCGCCCGGCGCCGCCACTTCGACGCCGAAGCCGTACGGTACGGGCCGCGCGATTCCGGCGGCGGTCCGACGACAGGTATGGCAGCGGGACGGGGGCCGCTGCAGCTACCTCGACCGGAAGACCGGACGCCGCTGCAACTCACGACATCTGATCGAGATAGACCACATCCTGCCGTATGCGCTTGGCGGTGGTGCCGATCCCGTGAATCTCCGATTGCTCTGCCGCGCCCACCACCGGCATCGGCACGCGCCGCACGGCTGAACGGCGCCTTTCGGAATCGGACCCGAAGCCACTGCAGTCCCATCTCCCTCGGCGTTGCCCACACGAACGTGAAGACGCAAAACGGGCGCGACGCCCCGGAGGACGCCGCGCCCGCGGCTACCGTGATTGGGGCTTGCCGGCCGTTCGCCTCAGCTCCCCTGGCCTTCGCCGCCGGAGCCGTGTTCGCCGGAGCTTTCACCGCCGGACCCTTCGGCCCCCTCGCCCCCGGTGTGAGGCTGAGGACCGGGGCCGGCACAGTCGAACACTTCCATGTGGACGACGTAGCCGTCGAACGCCACGCCTGCGAGTGCGGGCTCGCTGGAGACGCTCACGTTGGTCGTCGCCGTCTGGCCGGGCTTGAGGTCGCCGAGCTGGTCGGGGCCAAGCTCGCCCACGGTCGTCGTGCCGTTCTTCAGGTGAGGTTCCGCCTGGACGTAGCAGACGTTCTGCGAGGTCGTGTTCCGCACCGTCGCGATGACGGACTTCGTCGCGGCATCGTAGCGGGCATCGATCGCCAGCGGGCCGAGGTTGCCCTGCCACGTCTGCGCGAGTGGAACGACCGGGCTCGACATCGCCGCTTCGTCAAGCTCCTGGCCGCCGCCTTCGCTGTTGCCGGTTTCGGCACCTTCGGGGCCATCGCCGCCGGCGCCTTCGCTGCCGCCTTCGCGCCCGGACTCTCCGCCTTCGCCGCTACCGACCTCGGCGTGCGCCACCCATCCGGTGAATGACCCCTGCGTCGACGGCAGCTCGATCGCTACGACTTCGCCCCCGGCAATGTCGATGGGAGTCGTGGGCCCGAGCTCGGTTCCGTTCGAGAGGTGGATCTCAACCCTGACGCGGGTCAGAACGTTGTTCGTCGTGTTCTCGACGGTGCCCTTGAAGGAGTTGCTCTGAGCGTCGTAGTTCATGATCAGCCGCGCGCCGCTGCGGGTCATGTCGAAGGTCTCGTCGGGCGCCAACTGGTTGGCCGCGCTGCCGCCTTCTCCCCCGCCGGAGCCCTCGCCGCCTTCACCGCCGGAGCTCTCGCTGCCTGCGCCATGCTCGCCGCCGCCTTCGCCGCTGCCGGCACAGCCGCCGATCGCGGCTGCCGACAGGAAGGCGACCAACGCCGCCGCCAGCATCATCCTCTTCGTGGAAAACATGGTTCCTCCTTGGGGTTGCCCCCCGGTCTCGTGTGAGACGTCCTGTCTCATCGGAACCAGTGTCGACGCTGAATGTCGCACAAATGTCCCAAACGGAAAGAAGCGTTCCGAAGCGACCGTTTCGAGGAACGTGAGCGTGACGACTTGCCGCTCATGCGGCCGGTCCGACAGACTCCCGCTCCTATACCGATGGCGAAGCAGTCGAAGGATGCCCTGCACTGGGCCGACGCCACCGCGGAGCGGATCGTCCGCCAGCGCGGCGAGCGGGACCGCTACGTGCTGGCGGCCGGCATCACCCCGTCCGGGACCGTGCACTTCGGCAACATGCGCGAAATCATCACGCCGGAGCTGGTCGCGCGCGCCCTGCGCCGGGCGGGCTACGGGGTGCGCTTCATCTACCTGTGGGACGATTACGACCGGTTCCGCAAGGTGCCCGCGAACCTGGCCGGAGACGGCTGGGAGCGCTACATCGGCGCGCCGCTCTCGGAGATCCCCGATCCGCACGGCGCCGCCGCGAGCTACGCCCGCCACTTCGCGGGCGTATTCGAACAGCAGATGGCCCGGCTGGGGATCGAGCCGGAGTGGATCTCTCAGGCCGAGATGTACGGAAGCGGCGCCTACGCCGAAGGGGTGCGCACCGCGCTGTGCCACCGGCAGACGCTGCGTGAGATCCTGGACCGGCAACGCACCACCCCGCTCGCTGCCGACTGGTGGCCGGTGGAGGTGTACTGCGCCTGCGGCGCCGGTGCTGCGGGCACCGCCGTGCTGAGCTGGGACGGCGACTACGGGCTGACCTACCGCTGCGCGGCCTGCGACGCCGAGCGGCCGGCCGACCTGCGCCGCGGGGACGGTGTGAAGCTGGGCTGGCGCGTCGACTGGCCGATGCGCTGGGCCCACCACGGCGTCGATTTCGAGGCGGCCGGCAAGGACCACCACACCGCCGGCGGATCCTGGGAGACCGCTGCGCCGATCGCCGGCGAGGTGTTCGGCAGGCCGCCGCCGGCCACGCTCAAGTTCGACTGGATCAACGTCCGCGGCGTGGGCACCATGGCGTCGTCGAGCGGCCAGTTGATCTCGCCCGCCGACGCGCTGGCGGTCTATCAGCCGGAGGTCGTCCGCTACCTGTTCGCGCGCACGCGCCCCGACCGCGAGTTCGAGATCTCCTTCGACCTGGACGTGCTGAAGACCTACGAGGACTACGACCGGGCCGGGCGCGTGGGCCGCGGCACGGAACCGGCTGCGGAGCCGCGGCGGATACGCGAGGGCCGTGCGGTCGAGCTGAGCGAGGTCGACCCGGACGCGCCGCTCCCGGCCGGGCAGGTCGAGGTCTCGTTCCGCCACCTGTGCAGCCTGCTGCAGATCCACGACGGCGACATCGAAGGGGTCGTGGCAAGCCTGCCGAACGATGGTGCCGGCAGTGACGCCGGCGACCGGCTGCAGGACCGCGCCCGGTGCGCCTGGCACTGGATCACCACCCATGCGCCCGAAGGGTTCCGCTTTCGGCTGCGCGATCCCGGCGCGCCTCCGGTGCCGGTGAGCGCGCCGGTGGCCGCCGCCGTCGCCGGCCTTCGTGAGCGGCTGGCCAGCGGCCAGCGACCGGCCGGCGGCGACTCCTCCGACGCGAAGGCGGTGAACCAGGCCGTCTACGACGTGGCGGCCGCGCACGGCATGGAGGCGCGGGAACTGTTCGCGGAGCTGTACCGGGTCCTGATCGACCAGGACCGCGGACCCCGCCTGGCCGAGTTCATCCTCACGATCGGCGTGTCCCGCATCGACCCGCTGCTGGCCAACGTCGCGGCACGCGATGGCTGACCTGAAGGCCGAGATCGCCCGCGCGGCCGTAACGGCGTTGATCCGCGACGGCCAGCGCCTGGGACTGGGGTCGGGCTCCACCGCGCTGGAGGTGATCCGCCGGGTCGGCGCCCAGGTCGCGGCCGGCCGCCTTTCCGGCTTGACCGTGGTGCCCACCAGCCGGCAGGCGCAGATCGCCTGCTGGGAGCTGGGGCTGTCGCCGGTGGGGCTGAGCGACCCGTCGGTGCGCGGCGAGGTGGACGTGCTGATCGACGGCGCCGACGAGGTGGACCCCGCCTGGCGGCTGACCAAGGGCGGCGGCGCGGCGCTGCTGACCGAGAAGATCGTCGCCGCCGTCGCGGCCCGCTACGCGGTCGTCGTGGACGACGGCAAGCTGGTCGACCGGCTCGGCACCCGGCACCCGCTGCCGGTGGAGGTCGTCCCCGACGCCCTGGCCGTGGCCGAGCGGGCGCTCGCCCGGCTGGGACTACCCGGAACGGTGCGCGAAGCGGTGCGCAAGGCCGGCCCGGTGATCACCGACCACGGCAACCTGATCATCGACGTGCAGCCGGCCGGCGCGTTCGACCCGGAAGCGGTCGAGCGCGAGCTCGCCACTGTGCCCGGCGTCGTCTGCGTTGGTATCTTCACGCGACCGGTGGACGACCTGTTCGTCGGCCGGCACGAAACCGACGTCACCCGGTACCGACCGGGGGAGGATGCACATGCTGAGCGCAGGTGACCCCGCGCCCGACTTCTCGCTGCAGGACCAGGACGGCAACACGCACAGCCTGGCCGACTACGCGGGCCGGCAGCTCTTGATCTACTTCTATCCGCGGGCCGACACCCCCGGATGCACCCGGCAGTCGTGCTCGGTACGCGACCACGCGGCCGACCTGGCCGCGAAGGGCATCGCCGCCGTCGGCGTCAGCCCCGACGGTCCGGCCGCGCAGAAGCGATTCGACGACAAGTTCTCGCTGGGCTTCCCGCTGCTCTGCGACACCGATCGCGCGATGATCGACGCCTACGGCGCGTGGGGCGAGCGCACGGTGTTCGGCAAGACCGGCATGGGCCTGATCCGCTCGTCGTTCCTGGTCGGCGCCGACGGAACGTTGCGCGGCGCCTGGTCGCCGGTGACGCCGGAAGACACGGTCCCGAACGCGCTGGCGGCAGCCGAGGGGTAAGCCACGTTGCACGCCGCCCTGCTCCTGTCCGGCGGCGTCGACAGTTCGGTGGCGCTGGTACGGCTGCAGGAGTCGGGCGCCCGTGTCACCGCCTTCTACCTCAAGGTCTGGCTCGAGGAGGAGTTGGCCGGCCTGGGCGACTGCCCGTGGCAGGAGGACCTGGAATACGCGCGCGCGGTCTGCGAGCAGCGGCGCGTGCCGCTGCACGTGGTCTCCGTCCAGCAGGAGTACCTGGAGCGCGTGCTGGACTACGTCGTGCGCGAGCTGCGCGCCGGCAACACGCCCAGCCCGGACCTGATGTGCAATCGCCACATCAAGTTCGGAGTGTTCACGGAGCGCTTCGCGGACGGCTTCGACACGGTCGCCACCGGCCACTACGCGCGCGTGGTCGACACCGGCGCCGGCCCGCGGCTGCGCACCGCCCCCGACCCCGTCAAGGATCAGACCTATTTCCTGGCCTACGTGAGCGCAGGTCAGCTCGCGCGCGCGGCGTTCCCGATCGGGGATTCGCCGAAGGCCGGCATCCGCGCCGAGGCGGCCGCGCACGGCCTGCCGACCCGCGCGCGGCCGGACAGCCAGGGCATCTGCTTCCTGGGCCGGATCAGCTACCGCGACTTCGTGCGCCGGCGGCTGGGCGAGCGGCCCGGGCCGATCGTGGAGCGGGAGAGCGGCCGCCTGCTCGGCGAGCATCGCGGCCATCACTTCTTCACGGTCGGCCAGCGGCAGGGACTGGGACTGGGGGACGGCCCCTGGTACGTCGTGGACAAGGACCCGTCCGGCAACCGGGTCACCGTCAGCCGCGCGCCGGCCGCACACGCGGACGGCGCCTTCGGACTGACCGGCGCCAACTGGATCGGCGGCGACGCCCCGGCCGGGCCGGCACGGGTCAAGGTCAGGCACGGGCCGGCCTCGCACGCCTGCACGGTCACCCCGACGGCCGTCCCGGACCGGGTGGTCGTGCGGGCGGACAGCCCGCTCACCGTCGCTTCCGGCCAGTTCGCGGTGCTCTACGACGGCGAGGAGTGCCGGGGGGGCGGCGTAATCGAGCCGCTCGACGTGATCGAGCCGCTCGACGTGATCGAACCGCTGGCCGCGGACCCGGCGTACGGCGGCTCGTGACCGCCGTGCCGGGATGAACGGCCGAAGAGCGGGCAAAGTCACCCTGGTCGGCGCCGGTCCGGGCGACCCCGGCCTGCTGACCGAGCGCGGACGGGCGGCGCTGATGGCGGCCGACGACGTGGTCTACGACGCCCTGGTCTCGGAGCGGATCGTCGCGTCCTGCGGCGCCCGGCGGCACTACGTCGGCAAGCGGGCCGGCGGGCAGGGGCAGCCGCAGGCCGGTATCCAGGCGCTTCTGGTCCGGCTCGCCCGCGCCGGCCGTGCGGTCTGCCGGCTCAAGGGCGGCGATCCGTTCCTCTTCGGGCGCGGCGGTGAGGAGGTGGAAGCGCTGCAGCGCGCCGGCATCGACTACGAGGTGATCCCCGGCGTGCCGGCCGCCCTGGGCGCCGCCGCCTACTGCGGCGTCGCGCTGACGCATCGGGAACGTTCCTCCTCCGTGGCGTTCTGCACCGGTCACGCCGAACCGGTCCCGGTGCCGGCCGTGGACACCATCGTCTACTACATGGCGGCCGCGTCGCTGGCGCGGGTCGCCGGCGCCGTGCTGGATGCGGGGTGGCCGGCGGCAACCCCCGTCCTGATCGTACGCGACGCGACGCTGCCGGACCAGCAGAGCACGCTGACCAGCCTGGAGCTCATCCGCGCGGGTGAAGCCACCGCCGCCTCGCCCAGCGTGATCGTCGTCGGAGGCGCGGCGGCGGCCCCATTCGACGCGGCGGAAGGCGGCTGGTTCGCCGCCCGGCCCAAGGTACTGGTGACCGGGACGCGGACGGAACCGTTCGCGCACCTCGGGGAGCCGATCCATACCCCGCTCGTCGATACCGGGCCCGCCGCCGACCGCGCCGCGGTGCGGCAGGCGATCGACCGGCTGGAGGAGATCGACCACGTCGCCTTCACCAGCCGTCACGCGGTCGGCTTCTTCCTCCGGGAGCTTCGCGCCGCCGGCCGCGACGCGCGCGCGCTGGCCGGCCGGACGATCGCCGCCGTCGGCGAAGCGACGGCCGCGGAGCTCTCCCGCCGGGGGCTGGCCGCCGACCTGACCGGGGCGGGCAACGGTGCCGCCGGGCTGCTGGCCGCCTACGCCGCGGCCGGCGTCAGCGGCGCGCGCATCCTGCTGCCGGCGTCGGACCTGGCCCGTGACACGCTGGCGGCCGGGCTGCGCGCCGCCGGCAACCGGGTCGATGAGGTGGCCGTCTACCGGACGGTGCCGCGCGCGGACGCGGCGCGCGAGGAGCTTGCCGGCATCTCGCTGGTGGCGTTCTCTTCACCGTCGGGCGTGGCCGCCTTCCGGGATCTCTACGGAGCGCGCCTGCCGGATCACCTGGAGCTCGTGGCGCTGGGCGAGCTGACCGCGCGCGCGGCCCGCGACGCCTACCCGGCGCATACGGTGCGTGGGCTCGGGGGGATGACGCCTCTTTAGCGGATGAGGCGTTCCAGCAGCGCCCGGTCCCGGCGCCAGTTGCGCTGCACCTTCACGCGCAGGTCCAGCCGTACCGGGAGCCCCAGCACCCCGGTCAACTCCGCCTGCGCGCCTGAGCGGATCGCGGCGATGCGGCTGCCGCGCCGGCCGATCACGATCCCCTTCTGGGAGTCGCGCTCGACGTTGAGGAAGGCGCGGACCCACACGCGCTCCGCCGACGTCTCGAGGTCGGCGACCTCCACGTACATCGCCTGCGGGAGCTCCTCGCGGGTGGCGCGGATGGCGTGGCCGCGGATCACTTCGCCCACGCGCAGCGCCTGCGGCTGGTCGGTGTAGCGGTCGTCCGGATACATGGGCGGCCCGGCCGGGCTCGCCGCGATGAGCCGGCCGACCAGATCCTCGACTCCGCTGCCGGTGGCAGCCGAGATGCGATGCGCCGGTGCGTCCGAGAGATCGGCCGGAACCGCGGCGGCGCCGCTGCGCCCGTCGGCCGCCGGCAGGTCGGCCTTGCTCAGCGCCACCACCACCGGCCCGTCGA
Organism: Spirochaetaceae bacterium; assembly: GCA_028820215.1. The sequence continues at coordinate 8,253 of JAPPKD010000208.1, forward strand.
AGCCGCGCGCCAGCGCGACGATGGCGTCCTCTTCCGGGCCGCCGGCGCGCGTGGGGTCGATCACGGCCAGCACCAGGTCGACCTCCTGCAGGGTGGCCGCGGTCAGCGCCTGCATGCGGGCGTCGAACGGGCGCGTGGAGTCCTGAAAACCCGGGGTGTCGATCAGCAGGAGCTGGCCGGTGCCGCGGGTGGCGATGCCGCGGATGCGCGAGCGCGTGGTCTGCGGCGACGGCGCGACGATCGCAAGGTCGTGCCCGCACATGCGGTTGATGAGCGTCGACTTGCCGGCCGACGGCCTCCCGATGACCGCGACCGTACCGCTGCGGTGCTCGTCTCCGGGGCTCGGGTCAGCGATCGCGGCGCTCCCGCGTGCGCGCCTGGCGGTCCAGGCTGTTGGCCCTGCGGGTCAGCGTGAGCCGGCGGCGCAGGCCGCGGTCCATCAGCAGCAGCATGTCCTGGGTGAGCTCCTCGAAGTGGTCGCTGTCGATGGCGGACAGCAGCGAGCCGTAGATCGAAAGCAGCAGCCGGCGCGTGTCGTGGTAGCGGCCGACGCGGAAGATCAGGCGGCGGATGCCGTCCGCCAGGATGTCGTCGATCAGGCCGCCGACGGACTGGAGCAGCCGCTGCCGGCGCCGGTTGCGCTCATCCGGCGACGGAAAGCCGAAGCGCCGTTCATCGGTCAGGACGCCGAGCAGCAAGGGGTTGCCGCGCAGCCCGAGGGTGATGAAGCGGTACAGGGCCTTGAGCTGGTTCATCGGGTTCTTGAACCGTGCGATGACCGCTCGCGCCTGCAGCACCCCCCGGTCGGTGAGGCGGTCGAGGATGACGCCGAAGAAGGTCTCCTTGTCCGGGAAGTGGCTGTAGAACGACCCGGTCGACACGCCCACCGCGGCGGCGACCTCCGCGATGGTGACGCCCCGGTAGCCGTGCTCGGCGAACAGGCGCTCGCCCGCCTGCAGGAGCTGCTCGCGGCGTTCCGGGGTCCCGGGCATAGCCGCTGAATATTACGTTCAAATATTCAGTTCGGCCAGCGCGCGACCGCGGCGTGAGTTGCGGGCCGCCGGGCGAAAAGGACGACCTCAGGCCACTCTCCCGCCACCCGCTGCCTCCGACCCCGAACGCGACGGCGCGATGCCGTAGACGCGGCCGTTGCCCGCGGTAGAGGTTCGTCACGACATTGCGCCGGATTCGCGAGGATTCCAATGACCGACTTGTTCGAGAAGTGTCACGGCGACGAAGGGTATTTCGGCCGCTTCCGGGCGGCCGGCGACCGCTATTTCTCCCAGCCGATCCTGGACTCCGCGCCGGGCCCTCACATGGTGTTCCAGGGCCGGCCGGTGATCATGTGGTCGGTCAACAGCTACCTGGGTCTGACCGGCAACGAGCGCATCCGCGACCGGGCGCGGCAGGCCCTGGAGCGGTACGGCACCTACTCGCCCATGGGGTCGCGCATGCTGACCGGCAACACGCAGGCGCACATCGACCTCGAGGAGCGGCTCGCCGCCTATTGCGGCAAGGACGCCGCCGTGCTGTTCAACTACGGCTATCTGGGCGTGACCGGCACCATCTCGTCCCTGATCGGACCCCTGGACGAGGTGATCATCGACAAGCTGTCGCACGCGTCGATGATCGACGGCACCGTGCAGGCGATGGCCGGGCGCCGCTTCCGGCCGTTCAGGCACAACGATCTGGAGAGCCTGGAACGGCAGCTCGCCGCCTCCGCACGGCGCGAGCGCGGCGGCACCCTGGTGGTGGTCGAGGGGGTCTACGGCATGCGCGGCGACCTGGCCGACCTGCCCGGGATCTGCGACCTGGCGAAGCGGTACGGCGCGCGGGTGTATTGCGACGACGCGCACGGCTTCGGGGTCATGGGCGCCACCGGACAGGGCACGGGCGAGCACTTCGGCGTGCAGGACGACATCGACCTGTACTTCGGGACCTTCGCCAAGGCGTTCGCGGCCATCGGCGGCGTGACCGCCGGCGAGCGGGAGGTCTGCGACTACATCCGCTACAACGCCCGCTCCAACGTATTCGCGAAGAGCCTGCCCATGGTGTACGTGGAGGCGCTGACGGCCACCCTCGACGAGATCGAGGCGCACCCGGAGTACCGCGAGCACATGTGGCACATCGCCCGGCTGCTGCAGGACGGCATGCGCGAGCTGGGCTTCGAGCTGGGCGACACCGCGTCGCCGATCACGCCGGTCTACATCCCGACCGACAAGGAAGAGACCGGCATGGCGATCCTGCAGACCCTGCGCGAGCGGTTCGGCATCTTCTGCTCCGGCGTCACCTATCCGGTGACCCCGCGGGGCGTGCACCTGTACCGGATGATCCCCACGGCCGCCCACACCGAGGAGGACGTCGCGGTGACCGTGGAGGCATTCAAGGCCATCCGCGACAGCTTCCGCCTGGACCTGGCGACCTGGGAGGCGAAGGCCGTCTGAGCGCCGGACGCTCCACCCGGCGCGCCGCCTTCGCAATCGCCGCCGCAATGCTGGTGCTCGCCGGCTGCGGACTGCGGGAGTTCGAGAACGAGTTCTCGTCCATGTCCACGTACGTGAAGATCACGGCGTACGCCCGCCGCGCGCCGGCGTGGGACGCGTTGCACCGGGCCACGGCGGAGTGGGTCCGCCAGCTCGATCACCGTGTCGAAGGCTCGGCGACGGCGATCCTCAATGAGAAAGGAATGCTGCCCGCCGGCAGCGAGGGTGAGGCGCTGTTGCGCGCGGTGCTGGCCGATGCCGTGAGGGCGGCGGCCCGCACCGAAGGCGCCTACGACCCGACTATCCTGCCGGTGGTGCGGCTGTGGGACTTCGACGACGGCGGCAGGCTGCCGTCGCCCGAGGCGCTGGCGTCCGCCGTTTCGCTGGTGGACTACACCACGGTCCGGGTGACCGGCGCCCTGGCCCTGGCGCCGGGCCAGCAGGTGGACCTGGGCGGCGTCGGCAAGGGCGCGGTGGTCGACCTTGTCGCCGATCACCTGGCCGGGCAGGGCATCGAGCGGTTCCTGGTAGAGGCGGGCGGCGATCTGCTGGTCGCCGGCCTCAAGCCGGGCGAACGCCCCTGGCGTATCTGGATACAGCATCCGCGCACTCCCGAGGCGGCGCTGGCGATCCTGGAGATCGGTGCCGCCGGCGAGCGCCGCGCCGTGGTCACGTCCGGCGACTACGAGCGCTACCTGGAGGTGGACGGCGTCCGCTACCACCACATCCTGGATCCGAAGACCGGTTGGCCTGCGCGTCGATCGGTGTCGGTGACCGTGATCTCCGCGCGAGCCGCCGAAGCCGACGCCCTGGCCACCGGGCTGTTCGTCGCCGGCCCGGCCGGCCTCCCCTGGTTCGACGGCGATGCCGGCGTGCAGGCGCTGGTCGTCACCGAGACGGACGGCGAGCTCCGCGCGCACGCGACCGCCGACTTCCCGGTCCCGGTCGGCGAGCTGAACCTCAACTGAGCTCCTTGGCCGGCGGCTGAGCGCAAGGCTATATTGCCGGCGGAGGCTGGAATGCATGCATCGGGCCGCGATCTGCCGCGCCGCTTTGACGACGAAGACGAAGAGGACCACGAACACGACGAGGAGCGTGGCGACCGCGACGAGGATGGCGACGGCGACGATCTGGCCAGCCGGCTGCTCAAGAGCCGGTCGGTGCTGCTCTCGGGAGAGATCAACAAGCGCCTCGCCGAGCGGGTCATCAAGCAGCTCATCCTGCTGGAGGAGGCAGGTGACGATCCGATCCGGGTATTCATCGACTCCCCGGGCGGCGACGCGGACGCCGGCTATGCGATCTTCGACATGCTGCGCTTCGTCAACCCGCCGGTGGTCACCATCGGCATGGGGCTGGTCGCCAGCGCCGCCGCCATCGTGCTGCTGGCCGCCCCGCGCGAGCGCCGCATCGGCCTGCCGAACTCCCACTACCTGATCCATCAGCCGCTGTCCGGCATCCGCGGCGTGGCCACCGAGATCGAGATCCACGCCCGCGAGCTGGAGAAGCTGCGCGCGAAGATCAACCAGATGATCGCCGACGAGACCGGCCAGACGCTTGCGAAGGTCGAGCGCGACACCGACCGCGACTACTGGCTCAGCGCCGAGGAGGCGCAGGAGTACGGGCTGGTGTCGCGGATCATCGCAAACCGCTCCGAGCTGTAGTACCCGATCGAGCTGATGGCGCTGCCGCCGGACGGCGAGGCACTCGGCGCGACGCTGGCGTCGGTGGATGACCGGCTGCGGCCGGAGCGCGCCAAGGTACGTGACCTCGTCGCGTGCGGCGGCGATCTGTTGATCTGCGCCACCGACCGCGTGTCGGCCTTCGACCGCGTGCTCACCACGATCCCGTGGAAGGGCGAGGTGCTCACCGGCCTGTCCCTCTACCACTTCGAGCGCACCGCCGACATCGTGCCCAACCACGTGGTGCGCCGGGTGACGGCCCGCACCCTGCGCGTGCGCCGCTGCCGGGTGCTGCCGGTGGAGATCGTGGTGCGCGGCTACCTGACCGGCTCGGCGTGGCGAGACTACCGGCGCACGGGCGTGGTGTCCGGCATCCGCCTGCCGGCCGGCATGCGCGCGGGCGAGCGGTTTCCGGAGCCCCTGCTGACGCCGTCGACCAAGGCGGAGCGCGGCGAGCACGACCAGCCGATCTCCGCCGGGGAGGTGACGGCGCGCGGCCTGGTGCCCGCGGAGCTCTGGCCTGAAGTGGTACGGACGGCGCGCGCGCTCTATGAGCGGGGCAGGCGGATCGCCGCGGAGCGGGGCCTGATCCTGGTGGATACCAAGTATGAGATGGGAACCCTGGACGGCAAGCTGGTGCTTGCGGACGAGGTGCATACCCCCGACTCCAGCCGCTACTGGTTCGCGGACCGCTACCGCGAGCGGTTCGAGGCCGGCGAGCGCCAGCACGCGCTCGACAAGGAGCACCTGCGGCAATGGCTGATGGACCGCGGCTACTCCGGCGACGGGACGCCGCCGGCCATTCCGGACGACCTGCGCCTGGAGCTCGGCCGCCGCTACGTGGAAGCGTTCACGTTGCTGACCGGCAGGCCGTTCCGGCCGCAGTCCGCGAGCGCCGAGCAGGAGTCGGCCGCCTTGCGCGCCGAGCTGGCCGCCGCGGGCTGAGCGGGCGCCGTCCCCGGCCGGCCGCGGCCCGGACGGCAGCGCTCCTCGTCCTCCTCGTTCTCGGGCCCGGTGCGCGGGTCGCGGCGGACACGAGGGCGATCAGCGTGCTCTCCTACAACGTCCAGAACCTGTTCGACGCCGTGGAGCAGGGCGCCGAGTACGACGAGTTCCGCGCCGGACGCTGGGATGCGGCGCGCTACGCGGCGCGCCTGAATCGGATCGCCGCCGTGCTGCGCGACGTGCACCCCGGCGGCGCCGACGTCCTCGCGCTGCAGGAGGTCGAGAACCGCCGCGCTGCCCTGGACCTGCGCGACCGCCTGCGCGACCTGGGCTACGCCTACGTGGTCGCCGTCCCGAACGACGGCGCCGATCTCGGGCTGACCCTGACGCCGGTGGTTCTGTCGCGCCTGCCGGTGCTGCGCGTGCGCCTGCACCAGGTCTGGCACGGCGGCCGCTACCTGCGGCCGATCGTGGAGGCGGAGCTGGACCTCGGCGGCGGGCGGTCGCTGTTCCTGTTCAACAACCACTGGAAATCCAAGCGCGGCGGGGCCGAGGAGACGGCGCCGGCCCGGCGCGCCGCCGCCACCGTACTCGGCGATCGCATCCGGGAACTGCAGCGGATCGACCCGCTGGCCGACGTGCTGGTCACAGGCGACCTGAACGAGAGCGTGGACGACCACACCGCGGCCGGCTACCCGACCGCGCTGGCCGGACTCCCGCGCGGGGAAGCCGGCGTGCTGGCGATCACCGGCCGGCCGTTCGATGCGCGGCCCGCGTTCGACGCGCGGCCTGCGGCCGGCGGCGTGGTGCTGTACAGCCCCTGGCTGGAGCTGGAGGCAGCCGGGCGCGGCACCGTCGTGCACCGCGATGCCTGGGAAACCCCCGACCACTTCCTGCTGAGCGCCGGCCTCTTCGACCGGGAAGGCGTCTGGTACGCGCCCGGCGGCTTCGCCGTGATCCGCGACGGCCTGGTGTCGCCCGCCACCGGCTACCCGCTCCGCTGGATCGGCACGGACGGCCACTCCGACCACCTGCCGATCCTCCTGCTCCTGCAGCGCGAGGGTTCGCGTCAGTAGCTGCGCGGTCGATGCCTGGAGTTGTCAATCGTCCCGAATGCGCCTGAATCCCTCGGGTCTTCAGGATTTCTTGTGGGCGGGACCGAAGGAGGTGCGACCGCGGCGGCCTCCGGAGCTGATCCTGCGGAGGACCCGTTCAGCCGTGCGGCGCGTGCCGATGACGGTGGTGGGCACCGCACAAAAGCCTCAAATTCCCGGGATCGGCGCCACCGCCCAGCGCATACGGCAGGATGTGGTCTATCTCGATCAGATGCCGTGAGTTGCAGCGGCGTCCGGTCTGCCGGTCGAGGTAGCTGCAGCGCCCGCCGTCCCGCTGCCACACCTGTCGCTTCACCGCCGCCGGAATCGCGCGGCCCGAAGCGCACGGCTTCGCGGTCGAAGTGGTGGCGGCCGGCGTCGTGCGGGCAGCGGCTGGTCGGTCCGTCGCTTCTTGCCGGGTCCGCGGAGCCACCGAGGCCGGCCTCGGGTGCGGCGTCCGCTCTTCCGCCCGCTCCGCTGTCGGAGTGGTGCCGGCGGCAGACGCCGTGTCGTGCCCGGGCGATAGCAGGGAAGGGGATGCCGGTTGCCGCGTCGCCCCCTCGGTCCCCTCCGCTGTCGGAGTCGCGTGGATGTGGACCGCGGCGTCCTGCGCCGCCGTAGCGTGGTCGCGTTCGCGCGCGGCCTGATCCTTCGCTGCCGGAGCGGGCCCGGACTCGCCCTGTGCCGCCTGGCTGCCGGTGCGCGCCCGGCGCGGCGGGCGGCTCGGGTCGTGGCGGTCGAGCGCCTCCTGCACGATGCGGCCGACGAGCTGCCCCATGGTCATGCGCGGGTCCACGTGCGAGAGCAACCCCCGCAGGTGCTCCAGTCCCTGCTGGCAGTCGGCGTCGATGACGGCCTTCAGCTCGTAGCGCCCGTCGCCGAGCGGGCGCACGCGGTCGGCCGGCGGCGCCAGCTCCGGGTCCAGGTCGGCCAGCATGCGGCGGACCTGGCGCGCGCTCTTGCCGGACGCCTCCTCGACCAGCTTCTGCCTTCCTGCCGCATCCAGCACCAGCGGCGGCGCAGGCTCGCAGTGGCTCGGCGGAGCTGCCGTCGCGGCATCCGCCGCCGGATCGGCTGCCGACGCGACCTCGGCCTGCGCTGA
>JAPPKD010000116.1 GCA_028820215.1 Spirochaetaceae bacterium
ACTCGCCGAGGTTGCCCTTCCAAGACCCACTTGACATGAGGTCACGTCATATCAGTTTCATGAAGAACGTGACCGTGGCCCTTCCCGAGGATGCTGCGAGGTGGCTGCGGGTCCGGGCGGCCGAAGACGATCGCAGCGTTTCGGGGTGGCTGGCCGACCTGATCGAGGGGATCAGGCGCCGAGAGGACGAGTACCAGATCGCGATGGAGCAGGCGTTGGCGGTGAAGCCCGAGATCCTGAACGAGAGCGGAGCGCCCTATCCGTCGCGCGACGTGCTCTACGATCGTCCCGGGCCTTATCCACATCCGTGACCCGGTAGCTGCCAAGACCCAGGAACGGGAAGCGGAGACACCATGACGGAGTCAGTCTTCGTCGACACCAATGTCCTGGTCTACCGGTACGACGCGTCGGACCCGGTCAAGCAGGCGCGGGCCGACGCGTGGTACCTGCACCTTTGGCGCCGGCGGTGCGGCCGGTTGAGCTTCCAGGTGTTGCAGGAGATGTATGCCACGCTGACGCGCAAGCTGAAGCCGGGCATCGCCCGGTCGAAGGCACAGCGGATCGTGCGTGCGCTGCAGGCATGGCAGCCGATCACCGTCGACCTCTCCGTTCTGGAACGTGCATGGAACCTGCAGGAACGCCACTCCCTTTCGTGGTGGGACGCGCTGATCGTCGCGGCGGCCTAGCTCGGCGCGTGCCGGGTGCTCCTCACCGAGGACCTGCAGCACGGCCAGGTGTTCGGCGGCGTGTGCGTGATCGATCCCTTCGCTTCGCCGAATCTGGCGCCGCCGGACGTTCTGGAAGCGGTGGGCTCTTGAGGCTTGGTCCGCCGTCTACTCCCAGCGGAACAGCCGCACGGACAGCGCCGCGGCCACTGCCAGCCAGATGCCCAGCACCAGCGCGTCCAGACCGAGCGCGTGCACGGGAGGCGCGCCCACCATGGTCTGCCGCAGCGCGTCGCCGAGGTAGGTGAGGGGGATCGCCTGCACCACCGGCCGGATCCAGTCCGGCATGGTCTGGAGCGGGAAGAAGATCCCGGAGAGGAACATCATCGGGAAGTTGAGCACCGACGTGATGCCGAACACGCTCTCCTCGGTCCGGGACAGCGCGGCGATCAGGTAGCCGAGCGAGACGAAGGTGAGCGCGCCGAGCACGCAGAAGCCGGCCACCAGCCCGATCCGGTCGCCGATCTCCACGCCGAACACCAGCCGGCCCACGGCGACGATGACCACCACCTGGGCGAGCGCGATCGTCAGCCGGTGCAGGAGCTGCGAGAGCAGCAGCGACAGGCGTGGCAGCGGCGTGGCGCCCAGGCGGCGCAGCACCTGCCGCTCCCGGAGCTGCACCAGCGGCGCCGCGGTCCCGAACAGGCCGAGCTGCATCAGTGCCATCGCCAGGATTCCCGGCACCAGGTAGTCGATCGTGCGCAGGCGGTCGGCCGTGACGGTCGTGAAGCGGGTCGTGATCAGCGCGGGCCGGCGGCGGATGACGCCGTCCAGCTCGCGCAGCGCGGCGTCGATCACGGGCACGGCGATCTGGCGCGCCGAGGCGGAGGTGGGATCGAAGATCACCTCGACCTCCACCGCCCGGCCTCCGGCCACGTCTCCGGCCAGGCTTGGCGGCGCGTCCACCACGACGCGCAGATCTCCTTCGCGGAGCCGGCCCATCAGCTCGGCGCGCGTCCCGGAGCGAACCTCCAGCGCGGGGATGCTGTTCAGCGCCGCCAGCACGGGGTCCGGCACGCCGCCGGCGCCCTGGGGCCGCACCACGCCGACGGTGACCGGATCCTGTCCGGAGCCGGAGAAGATCACCCCGAACAGCAGGATGAACAGGACGGGGAAGGCGAGGGTCCAGAACAGCGCCATGCGGTCGCGCATGAAGCTCTTCTGGGCGGCGACGTAGAGGGGAACGACGGAGGTCATGGCGGGGTCAGTCGCGGATGTGGCGGCCGGTGAGGCGCAGGAAGACATCCTCGAGGGTCGGGCGGCGCACGTGCAGGCCGTCAATGACGGTACGGCCGTCGATGTCGGTGCGTCCGCCGGCCGCCAGGGCGGTGAGCGCGCTCAGGGTGGCGCCGGTGTCCGACGAGTACAGTGTCACGCCGTCACCTTCGCGCTGCAGGCGCTCGACCCCGGCCACGCCGCCCAGTTTCTCCCCGCCGGCGGGCAGCTCGATCGCCGTTTCCCTGAAGTGCTCGTCCACCAGGCGGGCCGGCGGCCCTTCGGCGATGATCCTGCCGCCGTCCATGATCGCGACCCGGTCGCAGAGCTCCTCGGCTTCCTCCATGTAGTGGGTGGTGAGCAGGATGGTCGCGCCGCGCCGGCGCACGTCGCGGATGGTGTCCCACAACGCCCGCCGCGCCTGCGGATCCAGGCCGGTGGTCGGTTCGTCCATGAACACCAGCTCCGGCCGGTTGACCAGCGCCAGCGCCACCGACAGGCGCTGCGCCTGGCCGCCGGACAGCGTGCGCGTCAGGCTGCCGGCCTTCTCGGCGAGGTCGAGCAGCTCGATCAGCTCGTCGGCGCTGGCCGTGTCTCCGGCGTAGAAGGTGCGGAACAGGTCCAGCACCTCGCGCACCGTGAGCCGCGGAAAGAGCGCGGTGGTCTGGAGCTGCACGCCGATGCGCTGCCGCACCGCCGGCAGGTCGGTGCGCAGATCGTGGCCGAGGACGTGGACGGTGCCCGCGTCCGGCTGGCGCAGCCCCTCGATCATCTCCACCGTCGTGGTCTTGCCGGCGCCGTTGGGGCCGAGCAGCCCCAGGATCTGGCCCGCTTCGACAGCGATCGACACCCCGTCGACCGCCAGGATGTCGCCGTAGCGCTTGCGCAGCTCGACGGCCCGGATGGCCTGCACGCCGCCTCTCATAACACGGTCGTGCCCGCGTGTCTTGACACGGGCGTGGAGACGGCAAACGCTCGGTGGGAGCCAAGGAGGATCTGTCGATGTCCAGCGTACATCCGCCGCTCGCCGACGTTCGCCGCAGCCTGCGGGTGCGGTGGTACCGGAGCCCCATCGAACCGGCCGTCCTGCGCCGCCTGATGCAGCGCAGCGACTTGCGGGGAGCCTTCCAGGCGGTCGGCCATCTGGCCCTGGCCGCCGGCACCGGCGTGCTGACCTGGTACCTGTTCTCGCAGCGGCTGTGGGTCGCGTGCGCGTTGGCGTTCCTGCTGCACGGAGGGGTCACCAGCTTCTTCAGCTCCGGATGCCACGAGCTCGATCACGGCACCGTGTTCCGGACCAAGCGGCTCAACCGCCTGTTCCTGCGCGTGTACGGCGTGCTGGCGTGGTTCAACTTCCACGACTACGCGCTCAGCCACACCTACCACCACCGCTACACCCTGCATCCGGACGGCGACCGCGAGGTCGAGCTGCCGAAGACGCCTTCGCTGCGCTTCCTGTACCTGCTGCAGCTCTGCACGATCAGTATCACCGGCGGCTTCGAGTCCAAGGGGCTGATTCCGCTGCTCCGCACCACCGTCGGCACGGCGCTGGGGACCTTCCCCCGCCGCGGCGTCGAGAGCTCGCCGGAAACGACGGGCCCGAACTCCGAGGAGTGGGTGCGGGCGCTGTACGACGCGCATCCGGAAGAGCGCGCAAAGTCCGTGCGCTGGGCGCGGATCACGCTGCTGTTCCACGCGGCGGTGACCGTCGCCGGCATCGCGTCGGGGCTGTGGCTGCTGCCGCTGCTGGTGAGCTTCCCGATCTTCTTCGGGAACATCTGGAAGTACTTCGTCGGCGCTCCCATGCACTGCGGCCTGCGCGACAACGTTCCCGACTTCCGCAAGTGCGTGCGCACCATCACGCTCGACCCGCTGTCCACGTTCGTCTACTGGCGCATGAACCGGCACATGGAGCACCACATGTACGCCGGCGTGCCGTGCTACAACCTGCGCGAGCTGAGCCGCACCATCGCCGGGGACCTGCCTGAACCGCGCACGCTGATGGGCGCCTGGCGGGAGATGCGCGCGACCTGGAAGCGCCAGCAGACCGAGCCGGACTACCAGTACGACACGCCCGTGCCCACACACGGGATCGTCGGGAGTGCCCCGGCACGGGACGACGACGGGCTCGGCGCCTCCATCGGCGACCTCGCACCGGGCATCCTGGCGCGGGCCGGCGCCTGAGCGGGCCGGCGTCCGAAAAGGGGGCAACCGTGCGCTTCGATCGCGATTCCTGGACCTTCGACTGTCAGCCCACCATGATCGACTCGGAGGTCCTGGCGTTCTGCCGCGACGGCTGCGTACTGCTTCGCGGGGTGGTGCCCGACGAGATCAACCGGCGCGCCTGCGACTGGCTCGACGGCACGATCCCGGCGGAGCCCGGCCTCGTCCCGGACGGGATGACGCAAGCGGAGATGGATCGCATCCGGGCAAGCCACGAGCCGACGACGATCTTCCTGGAGGAGTGGTTCATCGAGCACGTGCTCCTCAACCCGCGGGTCGCCGGGATCATGCGGTCGCTGCTCGGGCCCATGGTCGGCCTGCCGATCCTGGCCAGCCTGCACCGGGTGGAGTGCCCGGAAGAGGCCGGCAACTGGCACCAGGACGCCGACTGCGTGTTCGGGCCGGAGTTGCACTTCGTGGAGGTGTTCTACTTTCCGCAGGACACGCCGCCCGAGCTGGGTCCGACCGAGATCCTGGCCGGCAGCCACCTGGCGCGGTTCGACCGTTCCGGGGAACCGGACGGCGGCGTGCTGAGCGACGGCCCGGCCGGCACGATCGGCATCCACCACCAGAGCATCCTGCACCGCAGGGCGCCGTCCGTGGCCGCCGGCAGCCGCCGCATGCTCAAGTACAACTACTGGCGCACCTCGCCGCCGCGGCGCGACTGGCTGGACGACGCCGCCTTCGACCCGCGCACCGCCGACTACGGCGGGCACTTCGTGGCGCGCTACGTCGCGCACATGATGGCGTGGCTTGCCGGGAAGGGTGACGAGTTCCGCGTGATCGGCGGGCAGGGCTGGCCCTGGCGGACCGAGAACCAGATCCGCCCGTCCTACGGCTTCGGCTCCGCCGGCGGCTACGTGCCGGACTGGCGCAAGGGCAACTCCGACGGCTATGCGCGGTCGAGTTGACGGAGGACACGGCGTCGAGTTGACGGAGGGCACGCTCAGGTGCGACCCTGAGGTGGTAGTTACCTCCTGATTGGCGACTTCCGGTCCCGGGCGTCGCTGCCTCGACGATCTGCAAGGCCGTGACCGAGCGGCCGTCATCTTCTTCCACAGGGACATTCTCTTGTCATCGAACAATTTTTCGTCTCTCGGCCTGACCGAGACCATCGTCCGCGCGCTGCGAGCCCGAGGCTACGCGGCGCCCACTCCCATCCAGCAACAGGCGATCCCGCGGCTCCTGGCCGGGGATGACCTGCTGGGCATCGCCCAGACCGGAACGGGCAAGACCGCCGCGTTTGCCCTGCCGGTGCTCCAGCAGCTTGCCGAAGCCCGCGAGCGGGCCGAGCCGCGCACGCCGCGCGCCCTGGTGCTGGCGCCGACCCGCGAGCTCGCCATCCAGATCCACGACGACTTCCGCGACTACGGCGCCGGCCTCCGCCTGCGCCAGACGGTCATCCTGGGCGGCGTGGGGCAGGGGCCCCAGGTGGCGGCCCTTGCGAAGCGCATCGACATCGTGGTCGCAACACCCGGCCGCCTGCTGGACCTGTTCGAGCAGGGCCACGTCCGCCTCGACCGCATCGCCTTCTTCGTGCTCGACGAGGCGGACCGCATGCTGGACATGGGGTTCATCCACGACGTCAAGCGGATCATCCGGGAGTTGCCGCGCCGCCGCCGCTCGCTGCTGTTCTCGGCGACCATGCCGCCCGAGGTCGCCCGCCTGGCGGCGGAGATCCTGCACCGGCCGAAGCGCGTGGAGGTGACCCCGGCCGCGACCACGGTGGACACCGTGCGGCAGTTCGTCTACTCCGTGAAGAGCGCGGACAAGCCCAAGTTGCTCCGCGAGCTGCTGGAGGACAGCCGGCTGTCCCGCGTGCTGGTGTTCGCACGGACCAAGCATCGCGCCAACCGGGTCGCCGAGCACGTCTCCAAGCTGGGGGTCGAGGCGGACGCCATCCACGGCAACAAGTCGCAGACCGCCCGCCAGCGCGCGCTGGAGCGGTTTCGAGCGGGCCGTTCGCGGGTGCTGGTGGCGACCGACATCGCCGCACGCGGCCTCGACGTGGACGGGATCAGTCACGTCATCAATTTCGAGCTTCCCCACGAGCCGGAGAGCTACGTGCACCGCATCGGCCGAACCGCGCGTGCCGGCGCTTCCGGGACCGCGCTGTCGTTCTGCGATCCCAGCGAGGCGTCGCAGCTCCGCGGCATCGAGAGGCTTACCGGCGTCGCTCTGAAGAAGGTTGATGGCCAGCCGTTCCTCGCTGCGACCGCGGTCGACGAACGGGCGGGCAACGGCCGGCACGGAGGCTCGACCATACCGGTGCGCATCGAGCGGAGCGGCGGTCGCGCGCACCGCGGTGGGCCGCCCCACCGTGGCCGTCGCCGTCGCGGGGGGAAGGGCACCCCGGCGTTTCAGGGAAGCTGAGCGCGGCAGGGCAGCGGACACCAGTTGTACTTGGTAAAAGAGCGGAAAGGAGTGCCCTGGAGCCCGCGGAGGCGCCTGCGAGGCGCTCCCGCGGGGACGGTGATCACGGCATGCCGGGGGGTGAGCCGACAGCGTCGAAACACGGCATAATCGTCACGACCACTGTCCTGCGAGGAATCCATGATGCTGACGGACCGCCATGTGGCGCAATTCGAGACCTTCGGCTTCGTCGTGCTGCGCGGCGTGCTCGGCTCCGATGAGCTCTCCGCGGCGCGCGCCGAGTTCGACACCGGCCTGGCGCGCGCGGCCGCAGCCACCGAGCGGCGCGGCATCCGCAAGCAGCTCAACTGGTCCAACCTGGGACCGGACACGCCGTTTCTGGGATCGCTGCTGGAGGACGCCCGTTTCGTCGACGCCGCCGAGCGCTTCCATGGTGGGGAGGTGATCGGCTACTACGCCAACTCCAACTCGTTCGACGGCGACCGCACCGAGTGGCATCCGGACACGTCGATCCTCCTCAGGCGTGGGGTCAAGTTCGCCTTCTACCTGCAGCCGCTGGACGAGGCAAGCGGCGCGCTGCGCTTCATCCCCGGATCGCACAGGGAGCCGCTCCACTCCGGCATGCGGCAGATCGGCATCAAGGAGGACAACACGCGCGTCCTGGACGCCGAGGGGCTGGAGGTCGACGAGGTGCCGGCGTACGTGGCGCGCTCGGAGCCCGGCGACGTGATCGCGTTCGACAGCCGCGTCTGGCACGCGAGCTGGGGGGGCAGACCCGACCGCAGGATGTGCAGCCTGGGCTACTTCGCCGTACCGGCGACGGCGGCGGAAGAGGATGCGATGGCGGTGCTGGCGCGGCAGGACGCCCAACTGCTGGAGGCGTTTCCCCTGCTCGCGCGCCCGCCGCACTGGGTGGACAATCCCGCGGACGACCCGCGGCGCGGGCGCTGGCTTCGCGCGCTGCGGCGCTGGGGCTTCGCCGGCGTCGCCGGCTGAGTTCGGGGCTCAGGCAGGTCCGGGCAGGCACCGCCTCTCAGGCGTCCGCGGCGACTTCGGAGGCACGCCGCACGCCGTGCCGCTCCGCCCACGCGCGCAGCGGACCGTCGTCGATCTGGGTGTTGGGCTTGCGCAGGCCGCCCAGGAGCTGGCGCTCGATCGGATCGTGCGCGCGCTCCAGCACCGCCGGATCCTGCACGACGTAGTCGTTGGGAGACAGCCACGCGTAGGAGTAGCCGATCATCAGGCACTTGCGGGTGCGGTCGGTCAGGTTGAGACCCTGCCGGTGGAAGGTGCGGTTCTCGAACAGGAACGCGTCGCCTGCATTCAGCTCCGGCTCGAATGCGTCCGCGGGATCGGTGCCGCCCGGCGCCAGGTCCATCGGGCGGTCCAGCGCGTGGCTTCCGGGCGCCAGCCAGGTGTTGCCGTACCCCGGTCCGGGGCAGTCGCTGAAGTGGTAGGCGACCCTGACCTGCAGGCGGGTGTTGCCGTGCAGGCCCAGGTCGTCGGAGCTGTTGGCGATGTCGCGGTGCCAGTAGGTCGGCTGCCCGGCGGTGGGCGGATCGGGATGGTTGTAGATCAGGTGCGACTTGGTCAGGTGGATGTTGTGGCTCAGGAGTTGCACCACGAGCGGGACCGTGGTGTGCCAGGTGAGGAGCGGCAGGAGATCGGCCTCCGCGGCGACCACGTTGGTGAGGCTGGCGCGGCGGGCGCCGGCTTCCCGGTAGCACCGGTCGACCAGGCGGTCGGTCGCGGCGACGAAGCGGGCGAGCGGTTCCGGCGCGATCGCGTCGCGGACGACCAGGTAGCCGTGGTCGTCGAAGAACCGCCGCTGCTCGGCGGTCAGCGGAACGAACCGCATCAGGGCTTCCAGTCGTCGACCATACCGGCGTACCGCCTGGCCTGGGCGGGGATGTCGACGCCCACGCTCGCCGACCACGCATCCAGCAGGCGCCGGTAGATCGGCCCCGGCGTTCCCGAACCGACCGGGCCGCCATCGAAACGCGTCACCGGCACCATCGCGATCGAGGTGGAGGTGTACCACGCCTCGTTCGCCTGGCGGACGTCGTAGGGCTCGATGTCGGTCTCGTGGACGGTGAGCCCGGCGGAGCGCGCCAGCTCCATGCAGTAGCCGCGCGAGACGCCGCGCAGGATGTCGTGCGGCTTCGGGGTCAGGATCTCGCCGTCGCGCACCATGAAGAAGTTGTTGCCGGTGCCCTCGGTGATGAAGCCGCGCTCGTCGGTGAGGAGCGCCATCGCGCCCGGCTCGATGCGCGCGGCCGCAAGCTCCGCGAGCTTGTAGTAGATGCGGCTGCGGTTCTTGGCCTTGGGGTCGATGTAGCGCGCCGGCACCGACCGCTGCGGGGTGGTCACGAAGTGCGCGCCCCGCTCGTAGGCGTCGGCGCTGCGGCCGATGTGGCGGATGAGCGGGATCACGTTGATGGTCACCACCGGCGCGGTCCCCTCGCGGATCAGCTCCGCGTACAGGTCCATGCCGCCGCGCGTGACGTTGTGCATGATCTGGAAGTCGTAGTCGCCGAGCGCGTCGCGGTTGCGTTCGATCGTCTGCTCGGTGGCCGTCATCATCTGCGCCTGGCTCAGGCCGCAGTCGAGCTGCGCGTAGCGGATCGAGTCGTACAGCCGATCCAGGTGACGGTCGAGCAGGAACGGCTCCTGCCGAAAGGACCTGGTCATCTCGAACACCATGTCGCCGTACATGAGGGCGCTGTCGAAGATCGAGATGCGGGCGTCCTGCTCGGGAACGAACTGCCCGTTCAGATAGACAAGGCGTTGCGCGTCCGTGTTCTGCTTCACGGCATCAACTATGGCACGGTCGGGGGATGGGGTTCAGCCTGCATCCTGTTCTCCGGCGGGGCGATCCGTACTATAATACGCATGTCGCGCGTACCGGCGGCGCGACGGACGGCCAGAATAGCTCAGTTGGCAGAGCGGTTCACTCGTAATGAACAGGTCGTCGGTTCAAATCCGACTTCTGGCTCCTCTTCAGTGCTGGTGAGTCTCCGCCAGCTTCGTTCCGCATGGACCCACGGGGACACGCCGCTTCCGTGTCGCCGTGCTACGTTGCCGCCGCCATGCTGCCACGCGGCCTGCTCCCACGCGACCCGCAGAGCCGATCGCTGTTCGCGGCGCTCGTGCTGCACATCGGCGCCATGGGTGGCGCGGTCGGGGCCATCGGCGCCCTGATCCCGGAGATGATCCGCTCCTTCGACTGGCCGTACACGCATGCCGGGCTGGTCGTGGCGGCCGGGTCGGCGTCGTTCGTGCTGTCGACCACGGCGGCCGGCTTCGTGCTGCCGCGGCTCGGCGTGCGGGTGACCGTGGCGGCCGGTCTTCTGCTGGAGGTGCTCGGCCTGCTGCTGTTCGGTGCGTGGCCCGGCGTCGCGCTCACGGCCGCGGTCTATGCGCTGCTCGGCGTCGGCTTCGGCGCCATGGAGGTGGCCGGCAACGAACTGGTGATCTCCATGGAACGCGGCGGGCGCGGTCAGCTCATGAACCTCGTGCACGCCGCGTTCGCCGTCGGCGGGATCACCGTCACGTGGGCGACGTCGTGGTTTCTGGAGAGCGGCGGCGACTGGCGGCTGGTGTACCGGCTGCTCGCCGGGGCGACCCTGCTCGTGGCGCTGTTCCTGCTCACCCGCCCGGCGCTCGCCGTGACCGGCATGGCGCGGGGCGCGGGCGGCGGCGCGCAGCAGGGACGGAGGCGTCGGAGCGTCCCGGATCGGAGCCAGGCGCTGCTCCTGGTGATCCTGGCCGCGATGGGCGTCTACGTCGGTATCGAGCTGGGCGTGGCGGCCTGGATGAGCGAGTTCATCGTCACGGCGGTCGGGGGCTCGGTCGCGGAGGGGGCGCGGATCGTGTCCCTGTACTGGGTCGGGTTGTGCCTGGGCCGCGTGGGCGTTGGCATCCTGCACCGGGGCACGGGCCATGCCCGAGTGATCCTGACGTTGGCCGCGGTCGCCGTGGTCGGCCTGACCATCACCGTTCCGGCCGGCGGCCTGGGCTGGGCTGCCGCCGGCGCCGTGATCACCGGGATCGGCCTCTCGGCGCTCTATCCGCTCTTGATCTCGCTGGCGGGTTCGGAGTACCCGACGCGCCGCAGTCAGGCGATGGGGCTGACCGCGGCCAGCGGAGGACTCGGCAGCATGCTCGTCCCGCTGGCGATCACGGTGGTGGCCGACGCGTTCGGCATCCGTGCCGGCATGCTCGTGTACCTGGGGCTTGCCGTCATCCTCAGTGGTCTGTCGGTAGCGTTGCTCTCCATGACGCGGACGTTACGGACGGCCCGTGATCATGTATGAGAAGCAACAACCGGCCGCATCTACACCGACCGTAGCTACGTGGTCTCCCACGGTACGTCGGCGGGCCAGTCGGCGACCGCCTGCTCGGCGGCCAGGATGGGCTCGACCATCGACCGCAGGCGGGGACGGTCGCACGCGCGGAGCTGCGGCGCCGGATCGAGAGCTCCGGAGGGCCAGCGCTGCAGCGTGGCGAACTGGGCGTAGCTCCGCGGCCAGCTCGCGTACTTGAGCGCGATGTACCGCCGGGCCGGGCGTATCCTGAAGTATACGGAGTGATACAGGGTCTGGGAAAAGAGCACCGCGTCCCCGGGGCTGGTCTCGATGACGTGCGCGGGGATGCTGGAGCCGTGCTCGCCGAAGAAGAGCGGGTCCCGTTCCACGTGGCGCCGGACGAAGGGGAGCAGCGCCTGGTGGAACGGCGCGCGGTGCGAGCCGGGGATCACCCGCAGGGCGCCGTTGTCCTGCGTCATCGGCACGAGGTACAGCATCACCTTGATGCGCAGGTAGCCCAGCTCGGCGGCGCCGGGCCGGTCCGCGTGCCAGTGGTGGGCGGTGGGCGATCCCACGACGCCGTGGTTTCCTTCCGATCCACAGAAGATGAACCGCTCGCCCAGGAGCTGCTCCAGCTTGTCGTACAGCCGGGCGTCGTCGATCAGGGGCATGAGGACCGGGCTGCGCTCGACAAAACGGTCCTGGTGCAGGGTTGCGGCGGGATCGGGCCGGCCGCCGAAGTCCTCGCGCCAGAGGGCGTCGGCGGCATCGATGACCGGTCGCATCGTCGCGTCGTCGAACAGCCCGCGCAGCAGGAGAAAGCCGAACGCGTCGAAGTAGTCGATCTGGTCCTGCGTCAGCCGATGCCTGGGTTCCATCAGAACGGAAGCCTACCGCAGCGGCCGGGAATGGCGCACACCGGTGGTTAGGGAGGGACTCTGAAACGAAACCGACCCCTCTTGACGCGGAGGAGTCGGTTCAGTGCGGAGTGCCGGAGCGAGGGGTTCAGCACTCCATCTCGTAGTCGGTGGGTGTTCGTCAATCGAGACAATCGAGAGTCGCTACTTGACGAGGAATCCATTGCCGACCGACACTGTTTCCGGGAGCACCCTGTGCAGCTCTACCAAATCAAGATCACAGCGAAAGTTGAAGGCCGCACGATACTCGTGGTTTCCGGCCGCATCCACGTCAAGCAGAACGCCCGGGATTCGTATTCATGCGAAGTCAGTGGGCCGGACCACCTCGTGATCGGCCTCTCCAGCACAGAAGAGGGCGCCGTCGTGGAGGTAATGCAGATGCTCATTCCTATCGCCGCGGACGCCTTGGCTGCAGGCGATCGCAACTTCCCCGCCATCGAAGGCATCGAGTGGATTCCTGTCACCAGTGGCCTGTCCTTGCCTCCCACGGCCGCATCCGACCTGCTGGCGGTTCCGGAATGGGATAAGAGGCACGAGGCTGTGCCCGTCTGAGTCCCCTGTACCGATCCACCTCTCCCGAACACATGGAACGCATCCTGATCGCAGCCGGTGCGCGGAAGCGGACGACGCACACCCGATACCAGACCCGCCTTCTGTGTCCGAATAAGCAACAGATTTCGTTCTCTCTGGTCCATCCGATGATCGACGAGAAGTGCGTCGGCAGAATCTGCAAGCGCTTCGGGATGCGCCCGAGCACCTTCGAGCGCCTCTACGACGAGACGAACCAGCGCACTGGACCCTCCGGATGAGCAAGGCAGCCGACCCCCTCGCGGAATACTGGGACTCGCTGGTGAGTACCGTGGGAGCGGCGGTCGACGCCGGCCGGATCGGTACGCCGAAGGCGCTCCGGCTGACCGTGCATGTCCAGGCGGACGATCCCGCGGACGCCGCCGAAGTGCGGGAGCGGACCGCGGCGGCCGCGCGCCGCTGCGCCTCCGCCTGGTTCGCGGGAGCGGCCGACGGCGACCACGGGGTGGGGGAGGCGCGCCCCGCAGCCGCATGGCTGCTGCGTTGGCCCGGCGGGCAGAGCGCGCTGCTGGCGGTCAGCGCGGGCCGAGGCGCCACCGCCGGCAACGTGGTGCTGATGGGAACTCATGGCTCGATCTATCACCGCATCGAGCCGTTCGGGACGGTGCCGTCGCGGGAGGCGCCGTGATGGCCGCGCATCGCGTGGTGGCGCTGGGGGGCAATCGCACCCACCTGGAGAGCTACGCGCGCGAGTTCGCCGACGATCCGCGTTGCGAGCTGGTCGCCGTCGCCGACGAGCCCGGCCTCCCGGGATATCGGGAGGCGCTGAATCGGCTGCTCGCCGACGAGCTCGGGGTGCCGTATCTCCCGCTGCCGGAGGCGCTGGAGCTTCCCGGCGTGGACGTCGTGGTGAGCTGCGTCGACGTCGAACGGCGTGCTCGCGTGGCGCAGGCGGTGCTCGCGGCCGGCAAGCACGTGTTTCTCGACAAGCCCCTTGCGGCCAGTGTCGAGGACGCCCGCTCGATCGCCGACGCCGCCGATGCGGCCGGCGTGGTCACGCAGATGCTCACGACGGTGCATACGCCATGGGCACAGGAGGCCAAGGAGACCGTACGCTCCGGTGCGCTCGGGCGCATCGGTGCCGTGCACTCCGACATGCTGATGGCCAAGGGACGCCCGGGCACCGTCCCGGCGGCCACCGTCCGCTCCGAGCGCGGCTCGGACGGGACGTTCACCCACGTGGCCGCCAAGCGCGAGCTGTTCGACATGGGCGTCTACCCGGTGGCTCTCATACACTGGCTGACCGGTCGGCGCGTCACGTCGGTCTGTGGCGTTACGGGCAACTACTTCTTTGCCGAACATGCCGAGCTGAGGATCGAGGACTACGGCGGACTGCTGCTGACCCTCGACGACGGCAGCATCGCCACGGCCTGCTGTGGCCGCATCGGCATGCCGTGCCATCCGCAGGTCGGCGAGCGGCGCGTCACCGTGGTGGGCGAGGAGGGACTCGCGACGTTCGCGGGGTCCGATCCCCACATCGAGATCTACAACACCGAGCCGGTGCTCACCACGGCGCCTGTGCATCCGTACGACCCGATGCAGATGTGGGCGTCGACGATGCTGGAGACGCAGCCCCCGGCCAAGAACCGCTGGATCGCCCTCGCGCGCGAGGAGCGTTCGGACATCGCGGCGTTCCTGGACTGCCTGGACTCGGGCGTACGCCCGGAGGTGACCGCCCGCGACGCCCTGCATCACGTGGAGGTGCTGATGGCCGGCTACGAGTCGGCGGCTTCGGGTCGTCCGGTCAGGATCTGACCGCTCACCAGTAGCGCATCGCGCGTTCGAACAGTCCCCGCAGGTCCGCTTCGTCGAAAGGGCGGGGCGAGAGCTTGGTCACCCGGTGCTGGGGCAGCGTGCCGCGCACCAGCGTGTCGACGTCGGCCAGCGTGTAGCCTACTCCGGACAGGCCGTTGGGCATGCCGGTGCGCCGCATCAGGCCGATGATCGCGTCGGCCGCCGCCTCGCCCGCGTCGCCGGGGCCGAGTCCTGCGACGTCGGCCCCCATCAGCGCCGCCGCCCGCAGATGGCGTTGCGGGTCCGCTGCGGCGGTCCAGCGGAAGACCGCCGGGGCGGTCAGGATCACCGACATGCCGTGCGGGATGAGTGGATGGTCGTCGGGATAACCCTCCGGGTGGAAGTCGCGCACGTTGCTCGACACCGGATACGACATGCCGTGCGGGAGGTGGACGCCGGCGTTGCCGAAGCCGAATCCCGCAAAGGTGGCGGCCAGGAGCATCTGCGCCTGCGACGCCGCGTTCCCGGCCATGGCGGCCGGCAGGTTGGCGGCCACCATCTCGATGGCGCGGGCCGACCAGACGTCGCTCATCGGGTTGCTGCCCTGGTACGCGGGCCGCAGGGCCGGATCGGACGGCGCCGGCCGGCGGGTGTAGGGCAGGGCGGTGTAGGACTCGATCGCGTGGCTGAGCACGTCCAGCCCCGTGCACGCGGCCGCCGGCGGCGGCAGCGAGCGGGTGTTGTCGGGATCGACGATCCCGACCGTCGGCTTGAGGGCGCGGTGCGCGATGCCGGTCTTGGCGTGCAGCTCCTCCAGGTCGAAGATCGCCACGCTGGTGGTCTCGCTGCCGGTGCCGGCGGTGGTCGGCACCGCGATGAGCGGCTTCAGCGGGCCCGGCACCGGCCGGCCGCGGCCGACGGGCGCATTGACGTAGTCCAGGAAGTCGGCCGGATGGGTGTGGTACAGGTTGGCCGCCTTCGCCGTGTCGATGACCGAGCCGCCGCCGACCGCCACGAACCCGTCGTGGCCGCCGCGGTCCGCCGCCCGAACCGCTTCCCGAAAGGAGCGGTCCGTGGGCTCCACCCGAACGCGGTCGAAGACGGTCCAGGCGACGCCGCTGTCGTCGAGGGAGGTCAGGGTCGCGGCGACCTGCGGCCCGTCGCGGAGCCGGCGGTCGGTCACCACCAGCACGCGCGACAGCCCCAGGCGGCGCGCTTCGTAGCCGACCTCGCCGGTCGCGCCGGGGCCGTACTTGACGTTCGCCGCATCCAGTGTTATCACGCTTTCGAATCTGGTGGAGGGGGACACGGTCCGCGGGGTCATTGCGCCTAATCATACCGGAGCCGGAACGGCGCTGCATGTGTGCATGTGGGGGGCCCCCCCCCCCCCGGGGGGGGGGGGGGGGGGGGGGGGGGGGGGGGGGGG
>JAPPKD010000173.1 GCA_028820215.1 Spirochaetaceae bacterium
CGCCGATCCGCCCCGCGAACCGCCTCGAATCCTCAATTCAGCCAGCTCTCGCCACTCAGGGGCGAATAACCCGGGTTAAACTCTTTGACCGACTGCTTCGCGGCCTTGTATCTCTTGATGCTGTCTTTAGCATAGGAGCCGAGAGTCTCGCCCAGTTGGCCGCCGACCACAGGAACGACGCTCACCGCGGACTTAACGACCATTGGCGCCCCCGCAAGAGCAAGATCCGTGAATCGATCGATTAGTCCCTCGAATCTCTCCCGCAATGGGGCGTCGGAATGGCTTGTCAGTTCGTCTGTTAACTCGGAGGAGAAGGAGACGAATGGCGCGGCGTTTGACGCATCGTTTTCCCAGGCGTTGAACTTGACGACAGAGAATCCGTGAATCGTCAAGTACCGATCCCAGATCCGAAGGAACGTTGTCTTCCCAGATCCCCATGGTCCATCGATAGACATTGCGCATGGTCCTTGGATAGAACGAACGATTCGAGTTAACACCTCGACAGATTCGCGACGGGCAAGGAGGTCGTGAGCAAAAGGTTTATCTGGGGGTACTCCGATTTCGAGCGGTCGAATGCGTATTCCCATATTCCAAGTCTCCTTTGGTAGACACCACTCTATCCGCGTTCGTGGATTGTAGAGAATCGGGCTGACGACGATCTCGGTGCGGTGTGGCGGACCCGCACTCAACCTGAGGGGCTCGGCGCCTCATCTCGCTGAAAGGACACCTCCAGCCACGGGTCGGCGGTGGCTTGGCGAAACGCCAGGACCTTGGCACGCATCTCGGAGGCCACGCCGGCCAGGGCCGGCTCGTCGATCAGGTTCCGGGGCTCGCAAGGGTCGGCTTCCATGTCGAAGAGCGCCTCCAGTTCCGCCAGGGCCGCGCCGACTACCTGGTCGAAGCCGGAGAGAGGCTCTGGTAGTACTCGGTGAGGTCCTCCCGGACCTGCGCGACATCGGAAGGAAGTTGGGGACGATCACCTTCTCCGGGTCGTACGGGACCGGCTCGACTCCCGCGGGCTGTTCGTGGTTGCCGAATGCGACGGCCGCGCGATGCGGATGGGCGGAGCCGACGTACAGGAAGAACGGGGCGTCCCGGTGCTCGGCCCGGAAGGCTGCCGCCTCGTAGTCGAACGGATACACGCTCGCGGCTGGACGCTTCTTGCCGACCCAGGCGGTCGCGTATCCGTGTGCCTGGAGGATCTTCGGCGTCGACTGCATGGACTCGTGGGCCTGGAAGCCGTGGATGCCGTGGCAGTGGCCGTACTGGCCGTGGCGTGTGGCTGTGCTGGCGGGTGAGGATGCAAGCGCGGCTCACCGCGCAGGACGAACTGGTGCAGAAGGCGTAGCCGAACACCGTGCCGCGCTCGGCGAGCGCATCAATGTGGCGTGTTGATGACTCGGTTGCCGTAGCAGCGCGCGATTGGGCTCCAGTGGGCGATGATGAACAGGACGCCCCGGTGGCTCACTTGTCTGCGTCTTCCGTGAGCGGTGACCGTCCGGCCGGGTCGGTGGCTCCTTCCTCGGCCACCTCGTCGGGCGCCTCCCATGGATTGGTCACTTCGACATCCAATCCGTCGAAGTCCTTCACGTTTCGTGTCGCTACCGCCAAGCCGTGAGCCTTGGCGGTCCCGGCGATCAACGCGTCTCCCAGGTGCAGCACGCGCCCGGACCGATGTGCCGTGGCACGAAGCTCCGCCGCTGACTCTGCCTCCCGACGCTCCAGCGGCAGGACGCGGTCCGCATACGCGGTCACAATCTCCGCCAGGGCGGACCGCAGGACATCGCGACGGCGGCCCTCGGGAAGCAGCCGTACACCGAAATCCAGTTCGTGCAAGACGATGCTCGACACCCACAAGTCCGAGTGGCGTGTCAGGAACGCGACCACGCGCGAGTCGGGCGCATCCTTGGTCAACTCGGAGACGACGTTGGTGTCGAGGAGGATGCCGCTCACTCCTCGAGTGAGGCTCGCTTCGCTCACTCGGTCTGGCCGTCGCTGAACGGTATCTCTCGTCCGGGTTCCCGACGGTCGGGAGCATCGAGGTTCGCACCTCGTGGCATGTTGTCCACCAGCCATCTTCCTAGCGGTTTGGCCGCTTTCGTGCTGGAGTGCCAAAGCTCGGCCGGCACGACGACGAACGGCTTCCGCACGCCAATCTGCTGGGGCCCTTCCTGTTCCGCGCGGCGCAACACCTCCGACAGGTGGGCCTTTGCCTCCGCAACGGTCCAGGTTCGACGCGTGATGGATTGGGTCATGGGCTTACCTCGCAACATAGTCTAACATAGACCATATTTGCGTCTCCGCTCGCGTTGCCCCGGTCGCGGCGACCGCCTCAGCCGCCGAGGTCGATGCCGTAGTCGGCCGGGTCCATGCCCGAGTCCTCGGCCAGACCGCGCAGGCTGATCAGCACGTCCTCGGGCATCTCGATCCCTTCCAGCAGCGCGCGCTCGCGCTGCTCCCATTCCATCTGGCCGGGGAGGAAGATGCGCTGGCCGGGGGCCATCTCCGCGCCGGCGATCTCCTCGCTCATGGCGCCGATGCGCTGGTGGAACTCGGCGGCCGGCATGATCGCGCCCACGTCGATGGCGATGAAGGCGTGCCCCTGGTCGGACGGCTCCGGTTCGTCGGACACCCAGCTATGCACGCCGCTCATCATCGCCGACCCCGTAAGCACGGCGGTCAGGATTTCCACGAACACCGCCAGGCCGTAGCCCTTGTGGCCGGCCATCGGGAGCTGCGCCCCCGCCTCCGGAAAGATGGTCGGGTCGGTGGTGGGAACGCCGTCCTCGTCCACCAACCAGGTGTCCGGGATCGATCGCCCCTCGTTCTTGGCCGCGAAGATCTTGGTCGCCGCCACCGCACTGGTGGCCACGTCCAGCATGATCGTGCGCTCGGTCCCGGTCGGGGCGGCCCAGGCGATGGGGTTGGTGCCCAGGATGCGGCTCTTGCCGCCCGGCACGGTCATGCACGGCTCGACGTTGCACATGGACATGCCGAACATGCCGTGCTCGGCGATCATGTTGGCATAGTAGCCGGCGGCGCCGTAGTGGCTGGAGCGGCGCACGCCGACGTAGGCCATGCCGGTCTGGCGCGCCTTGGCGATGGCGATCTCGACCGCCCGGAAGGAGATGGCCGGCGGCATGCCGTCCCGCGCGTCGACGATTGCCCAGGAGGGGCCCTCGGCGACGATCCGCTCCTGCGCGTCGGCCACCAGCCGGCCGCGCCGTGCGTTCTTCATCAGCCCGCGGATCTGCCGCGTGCCATGGGTGAACGTGCCCCAGGTGTCGGTAGTGACGAACACGCGGGCCGACAACTCCGCGTCCTGCTGGCTCAAGCCCGCGCGCCGCATCGCCTCGATGCAGAACGCCTCCAGCGCCTCGGCTCGAATCTTCACGGCTGCCATCGGTTCATGATCCTCCCGTCTATGCCCATGCTCGGATGGTATGCGCCCATGCCCGCGGAGGGAAACTCCACCGCGGCGCGTGCCGGGGTCGGGCCGGGAGTGCCTCGACCGACCGAATGGGGTACGTTTGGTACAGGATGAGGTTGCCGAGCATCGCCGTGCTCCGACGCGCCACCGACCACGTGCCGCGGGCAGGGGTGCCGGCCGCCGTCATGATCGGCCTGGCGCTGCTGCTGGGATCCTGCGTCACGGACGTCACGCACAACTGCATCTGGGGACCGACGGTGGTCAAGGTGCGCTACGAGGTGACGTCCAGCACGGGAATGGCCGACATCGAGCTGCATAGTGGCGAAACCGACTTCCGGAGCTATCGGCGCGAGCAGACGCCCTGGAGCCTGACCCAGCGGGTTCGTGGGGAGACGCTCGTCCGGCTGCGGGTGCGCAACAGCCGGCCTCTCGGCAACGCCACGGTGGCGATCTACGTGGACGACGTTCTGTGGAAGCGGGCGGCCGGCGTCGGGTCGGGAGCCGTGGAAGCCAGCGGCGTCATCGAGAGCGAGCCCGGCTGGAATTGCGGGACCGGCATGTTCATGCAGACGTACCCGGACAAGCCGGCACAGCCCGACAAGCCGGCGCAGCCGGGAGTTCCGCAAGAGCCCGCCGCCGGACCCGCGACCGGGAGCCCGTGAGCGAACAGGACGCAATCGCCGCGCAGGGGACGGAACCGGTCACGGAGCAGTCCCTGGCCGAGGATCTGCGGGCGCTCGGAGTAGGCCAGGAGATGGTCGTCCTGGTGCACTCCTCGCTGAGCGCCCTTGGGTGGGTCTGCGGCGGCCCGGTCGCCGTGATCCGGGCGCTGCTGCAGGCGGTCGGCGCGGACGGGACGCTGGTCATGCCCGCTCACTCGGGGGACCTGTCCGATCCCTCACTGTGGCGGAGTCCGCCGGCGCCTGCCGCGTGGTGGGACACGATCCGGGCCACCATGCCCGCCTTCGACCCCGCCGTCACCCCGACGCGACGCCTCGGCGTCATTCCGGAGCTGTTCCGCACGTGGCCCGGAGCGGCCCGGAGCAACCATCCGTCCTGCTCGTTCGCGGCGCTCGGCCCGCAGGCCGCAAGAATCGTCCCCGAACAGCGGCTGGAGGACCCGATGGGTGAAGGATCGCCGCTGTCCGCAATCTACGAGCTGGGCGGGTAGTGCGTCACTTTGAAATCTTCTTCCGCGGCTTGTAGTTCTTCGGGCGGTTCGGCTTCGGCGCGCGCGCATCGATCAGCCGGACGATCCATGCGGCATCCCGCATCGTCGTCTCGATCCGGGCCTCCATCGCCGGTGTGACGCGTAGCGTCTTGTGCACCCGGCAGAAGTTGTAGTGCACCGCGTAGAGATGGACCATCGCGACATGCTTCTCGATCCGCTTGGAGAACGCGTTGGTCAACCTGGTGAACCGGCGCATGCCCATCCGCATCGAGAGGTTGTGCCGCTCTACGTGTGACGTGTTCGCCTTCGCCATGTCGGGCACTCCCCATACTGCCTGCTTGTCGATCCCGGTACAGGTCGCGGGGCTGTAGCGCCGCGCCGACTCGACGCCTGGCTCGGTCCCATAGGTCTTGATGATCTGAGCGAAGTCCACGTCGCCGCCGAACGCTCCGTCGACAGCTTCTCGGTAAGCTGCCAGTCCGTCGGTGGAGATCTGCGGCCGCTCTTCCAGACGTGCGCGCAGATCGTCCATGAGCTCCAGTGCGCTCTGCCCATCCCGCGGCCCTACCAAGTAGCTGACCAGGAGCTTGCTGTCGGTGTCGATCGCCGTGAACGTCCAGGTATCCCCGGCATGCTCCGGTGGGGCCTTCGCGGCCGGGACGTTCGCCTCCTTCGCATAGGTGAAGGTCCATATTTCATCGCACTGGATGTGGCGCCGACCGCGCACACCCCGCAGATGCTCATCGTGGTAGGCGGCGCACGCTTCGCCGGCGTCCCTCAGGAGCTTCGCCACAGTGTTGAACGACACGTCGGCAACGCGCGCGATCGCGCGCATCGACATCCCCTCGACCAACATCATGATGACCTGGGCTCGCTTCTCAGCGGACAGAAGGTTCATGCATGAACCATGACAGAAATGCTTAGCAGATGTCAAGCAATGTCGGCACTTCCAATGAAAGGAAGCGCGGTTGTAGAGTGGGGAGTAGAAAGCGTGGAGCCGCCGGCACCAAAGGGCAACCAACGGCTCCACAGACTGACAAACGGGGCGCGGCCTAGGAAGGTCTGGTTACGGCTTGCCACCCCACCAGAGGGGTTCAATTCCCCCCGCGTCCATGTCGGTCCGTCAGCCTACATCGTTTCCTTCGTCCCAGCGAGCCGCCGCTGCCTTCTTGGCGATCTCGCGCCGCCGCTCCGGCGTCATCGCGGCGGCGCGGGCGGTTCCGCCCTTCTGGCCGCCGCGGCGCTTGCCTTGGTCGACAAACTCCTCTTCGGCCTCGCCGGTGGCAATGCGCATCACGTGGACCGCGTTGGCGATCACGTCGGCCGGCCGCTTCTCACCGTGTGGACCAATCGGCATTTGCTTCTCTCCTTGTGCATACCCGTGCACATCTGAATCTTGCCGTGTCGGGGCGAACGTGTCCACCCCTCGCGACGCCTCGACCGACGGCCCCTATACCGGCGACGACTACTGCCCTGCGTGCACCGACATGCTATGAGCAAACCCTGTGGGCTGTACGTTCCGGGGTTGTCCTCCTGGACAGTGCTCGGACTTCCACCCTGGGTCGAGAAGCGGGTGCCAGGAGTCGCACGGCGAGTTCGCCATCGAGTAGTCGACGTCGTATCCCATGTCCTCGAACGCCCCGAGGGTGATCCTGCTGGCGACCGATCCCAGACTCATCGCTGTGCGGCTCGACACAACGATGCTGCCGTGCATCAACTCACCCCACAACCAGATCGTCCAGTGGTGCCCCACGACCGGGACGCCGGGCAGCTCCGCGAGCGCAACGCCCTTCAACCACGTATGGCCCCAGTAGCCTGCGGTCGCGCGCGGCCCCGTGAAGACCCGCACGTCGCTTCGAGCGGGGACTGTTAGGCCCTCTGGTGCTGGCGACGGCGCCAACGTCTCGGACGCCCGAAGTGGTCTCGTCAGGTTGTCGAACGCCGTCGACGCTGCGAACCCCAGGACATGACCGAGTTCGTGACGAGCGAGATCGAAGAAGTTGTCCAGATGCTCCTCGACGACGAAGTCGCTCCACACCAGGGGCGCGTTCGGATCGAGTGCAGAGCGCGGGACACCGTATCGTGGGTTGTCTCGCGTGAACGCGATGCGGCCGTAGTACGGTAGTCCGTTCTCTGGACGTTCCTCGCAAGCCCAGGCGGTCGCAGATGGTCTCTGGTTTCTGAACTGCACGACCACCCGCACGTCGTCGACGGTGCGGCCTGCCAGGTGGGAATTCACCGCGACACACCCACGTTGGGCAGTCGCGATCCGTCGCGGCTTCCCGACGTCTGCTGCGATCGTGTTCTCCCAATAGGCTGCCGCGCACTCCACTTCGTCCTTGAGCCACTCGTCCATCGAACCGGCGTATACGAGGTCGATGCTGAACGTGTCCGTGGATGATGCGACGCGCTGGTAAGGGCACGTCCGCAGAACTCCGACCTTCCCTGTGGTTGGCGGAGGCTCGGGATCTGGTTCGGGTTCGGGCTCAGGCTCGGGTTCCGGCTCTGGCTCAGGTTCGGGCTCTGGCTCAGGTTCGGGCTCGGGCTCAGCCGGCGGCGATTCAGGTGCAACGACCGGACTGGCTGTCTCGACCATTTCCTCGCACCCTGAGAAGATCAACGAAACGAGAGCCACTATCACAGCGGCTCCTGCGCATTTCAGGTGGAACACGACCAACCCCCTTCACCGTCTGGCCGGGCAAAAGATGCCGGGCCGTTTGATTGCTGTGCGACGCCTCTACGGTAGGAGTTGTCACCCCGCATATTCACCCTGACCGGCGGGAGCTACCCGCCGGCCGTCCAGGGCTATCGTATTCCGCGGGCGACCCGACGTGGGACGCCACACAGCAATCAAGGACAACGCTACCCCTGCCGGGGTGAACATGTCCACCCCGGCAGGGGCGCGCATGGGCGCGCATTCGCCCTCCCTGCCTCGCCGTGCCGTGCCTCGCCCTGCCACGCCGAGCCGTGCCCGGCCCCGCCCAGCCAAGCCCCGCCCCGCCATGCTAAGCCGCGAACTCTCATTTCCGCTTCGTCTCTCCGATAGAGACGACCTCGAACCGTCCGTAGGTTCCAGACCTTTCCGGTCGCCAGTCGCCGATACCGATACGGCGGCCGCCGATGTCGAGCCACGTGGCCAACTGCTGCTTGTCGACCAGCTCGTCGTCGACCTCAACGGTGAACCGCAGGCCCCATGTGTCGAACTTCGCTCGTGTCCGTAATATGCGCTTTCGTTCGACGACCACAGCGAGGGTGAGCTGGGCGGACTTGCCCAGTTCGCTGACGGTCGTGCCGAGCTTCTTCTTGTCGTAGATGAACTCGTCGATCGAATCGACAATCAGCCCCTCCCGAACTTGCGGCCCCTGCCTCAGCTTCCTCGCTCCGGTCTCGATCACTGCCCGAACCGCTCCTCCTGGGATCGTCGGCGATCCGCTCTCGTCGAGCCAAAGAGCGGTTTGACATTCGAGTTGTCTGAGCCTTGCGTCGTCTGCGACGGTCCGGTTGGAGCCTCGCTTCTTGGTGATCTCCGCCATCTCGATCTTGGCAGGGGACCTTGTGTCGAGTCCGGCCGTTCCGTTATGCATGATGAGCGCGCGGATACCCTTGATTTCGACGGTGTAGTACATGTCTCGATTACCTCCTCGGAAAGCGCCTTCGCTTTCCACTTGAGCATGTCGCCGCCATACCGATGGAGGCGGCGTATCGTCGTAGCGATCTCATGGCAGAAGCTGCAAAGCGCCGTGCAGTCGTCGGCCTCGACTTGGTCTCCGGGCGGATACTCGATCGCGTGGTGGTGGCCCTCCGTCGCGGGACGGATGCCGCAGAACTGACAACGGCCCTTGGATCGGGCGAACGCAGCTGCCTTCGCTTGTGCCCAGTTGCCGTCGTACGGACCTGCCCTACCGTCGGTTGTCAAGCCGTCCTCATTTCAAAGTGACGCACTACCGCTGGGCGGCCACGTCCTGCTGCTGGGCGTCGGGAGCAAGGTCGGACACCGGAACAACACGATGCTGCACCTTGCCGAGCGGCGTGCGCTCGGCGACGACCAGGCAACCATCCCGGCCGGCGCGCCGATCCTGGTAGACGGGGTCAGGCAGTGGGTGAGCTACCGCGAGCCCGACATCGACGAAGACGACTTCGACGAAGTGGGCGCCGCGTTCGAGCGCCAGGACACGACCACCCGCACCGGACGTGTCGGGCAGGCGCGCTGCACGCTGCTGCCGGTACGTCCGCTGGTCGAATTCGCCATCGCGTGGATCAAGCGACACCGGAGCGATGCGGGCTGAACGCATGAGTCAGCGCCATGATCAAGGCTCGATCAACCAGGTCACGTTCGATGGGGATTCCGTTCAAAGGCCGCTGCACCCATGGACCAGATCTGTCCACACCCTCTTGGGTTATCTGACGGCCCATGGATTCCCGTACGTGCCCGCACCTCGGAGTATCGACGAAGATCGTCGCATAGAGGTTGTCGGCTTCATCGAGGGGAGCGTGGCACTGAGACCATGGCCCGAAGTTCTGAAGTGTGAGTCCGGCCTGACGCAGTTGGGCGACTTCCTGCGCAGATACCACGAAGTTGTCGAGGATTTCGTGCCCTGCGAGGACGCTGTCTGGCACGTCCCGGATTTGACATGGCAGCCTGGAGACATCATCCGACACGGGGACCTTGGACCCTGGAACACCGTCTGGCGAAACGGAAACCTTTCGGGCGTGATCGACTGGGACTTCGCGGAGCCGGGGTCACGACTCGCGGACATCGCCCAGCTCGCTTGGCATGTCGTTCCGTTGCGCGGCGCCGATTTCTGGCAGGAGGTGGGTTTCGAGAAGGAGCCGGATCTCGGGCAACGCCTGGGAGCGATATGCGCGGCCTACGGAGCTTCCGCGAGCCGCGTTGTAGACGCTCTGTTGGGAGTCCAGGATGAGGATCTGAGGCGGATCAGTGAGCTTGGGGCGCGCGGGATCTTTCCCTGGAGTGTCTTCAGGGAGCGTGGGGACGCGAGCCAGATAGCGAAGGAGCAGAGATGGCTTATGTCCTCGCACAATTCGTTATTGGGATAGAGGCGTGGGGACGTCGGACGACAACGACGGACCCATCAGCCATCGGTGTCCAACGACTGTGAGCGGCATCGGACGATTGAGGATCCAGCGACCATTGTCGCCCGATGCGATAGTTGAGGCTGATCGCCCTCGGCATCAATGGACCGCGAGTTGAATGGCCGGCTGGATGGCTTCTCGGATATGGCCGGCGTCTTCCGTATCGATTCCGGCAAGCGAAACACCACGACTGACGCATAGGAACTCGTAGGCGAACACTTGGCCAGCTTGATCGAGGTGCGCGACTCGGGTGTCGTCAAGCCGCTGCCCCCCTGCTTCTCCTCCTTCGGCCACCCGAAGAGTGAGAAAGATGGCGTCCGCCTCGGAGCCGTACCGAAGTTGCACTACATCCCTCCTCATGTCGCGACCCAGTAGACTGCGATGTTCTGCAGCGTGGTGGCTGTAGCGCAACCGGCTCACGCGTTCCCGGCTGCGAACGCCTCGCGGGTGTAGGCGATGGCACGGTCCATCACGGCGTAGGGCTCTTCCGGGCCTTCGTATTCCGGGGAGACGGTGCCGTCGTAGCCGAGCTCGCGCAGGCGCTGGACCGCCGCCGGCAGCGGCACGACGCCCTCGCCCAGGTCGACCGCCTTGAACCAGGGACCGTCGCGGGTTCCCTTCCAGGAGGCTCCCGGCAGCTTGGCATCCAGCGGCACCCAGTCCTTGACGTGGACGTGAACGGTGTAGGGGAACACGCGGTCGAGCGCCGCGACCGGGTCGTAGCCGGCCATCACGAAGTTGCCCACGTCATAGACGGTGCGGACCTGGTCGCCCAGCCGCTGGCAGGCGTCGATCACCCACTCCGGGCCGCCGTAGACGTCGCCCCGGAACCCCAGGTTGGCGACCAGCAGGATGAGACCCAGCTCGCGCGCGACCCGCAGGCTGTTCTCCACGGCCTCGTACAGCCACTCCCGCAACTCTTCGGCGGTCAGGTCGCTGTCCCAGCCCGGCATCGACGGCAGGATGAGGATGGAGCCGGCGCCCATGCGGGACGCGACGCGCAGCCGCTCGTGGAAACGGTCGGTGCCGGCGGCGCGAGCGCCCGCGTCGCGGAAGCCGACGTGACAGTTGACGTCGCACATCAGCACCTTCATTCCCGTAGCGGCGATGGCGTCCGCGACCCGGAGGACCTCGTCCTCGTCTTCCATCCAGGGGTCGTACAGCTCCAGCGAGGTGATGCCGCGCTCGTGGAACCAGCGAATGGCCCTGGCGTTGTCGATCGGCCTGGGGCCGGTGATGGGCCCGAACGAATAGCTGTATCCGACGATCTCCATGCGCCGATCCTACAGCACGGCCACGCGCCGGCGCAGGAAATACGGCCAGTCCCACTCGGCGCCCCAGCCGGGGCCTGCCGGCGGGGAAATGTTGCCGCCGGCGGGGACGGCGGGGTTGAGGAGCCCGATCTCCTTGCCCGCCTCGTCGCGCGAGCCGCCGGGGAAGTACTCGTAGTAGCGGGTGTTGCCGATCGCGCAGCAGAGGTGCGCGTGCACGATCCCGAACAGGCCGCCGGGACCGTTGAGCTCCACGGTGGTGCCGCGCTCGCGCGCCAGGCGGGCGAGCCGCAGGAGCGGCGTCACGCCGTGGCGGGCGTTGCCGCGCAGCATGTCGACCGCCCCGCTGGTGAGCCACTGCGCGCACAGCTCCCGGTCGTGCATGAGCGTCTCCGGCGCCAGCACGGGCACGGTCAGCTCCTGGCACAACCGCCGCAGGCCGGCGTGGTCGCGGTCGGACAGCGGCTCCTCGAACCACAGGAAGCCGTGCTCCTCCAGCGCGCGGCCGACCCGCAGCGCCTCGGCGTAGGTGTAGCCGTTCTCGGCCGCGTCGTGCATGAGGGCGGTGTCGGGACCCACCGCGCGGCGCACCGCGGCGAACCAGCGGCAGTTCTCGGCGGCGCCGGCCGCGAAGTGGTCCTTGACCGCGGTGAACCCGGCCGCCAGCGCGCGCAGGGAGTCCTCAACCGCTTCCTCGGCGGTGGTGCCGGCGCTGTTGTAGTAGGCGGGGCAGGCCGGGCGCGCGCGGCCGATCAGGTCCGCCACCGGCACGCCTGCCGCCTTGCCGGCGATGTCCCACAGGCAGTTGTCGAAGGCGCCGGCCCAGCCGGGGCGGGTGAAGGCGAACCGCGCCGCCCGGTGCAGCTTGGCGTCCAACCCCTCGCGGTCGGCGGCATCCTCGCCTACGACCAGCTCGCGGAGCTGCGCCAGCTCCCGCTCGGTCATGACCCGGTAGCGGACGTCTCCGACGGTGCACACGCCTTCCAGCCCGTCGTCGGTGAGGACGTGCATGACCTGGATCGGTTCCGTCTGGCGGCCGGCGCCGTCGCCACCCGGTGGCGCCGCCACCGCATGGCGCCGCCACCAGGTGGCGCCGCCCGAGCCGTGGCGGGGGTGCCAGCGGGCGGCGCTTCCGTGGCCGACCCGGGCCATGTCGATCAGCGGCGTGACCGTGTCGACCTCGAATGCGGAAATCGTGACGTCGCGAATGCGCATGGGTCCTCTCTGCGGGTCAGTCCCGAAAGGGATCGATCTCGTCCGCCGATGCCATGGCGACGCCGATCGGCTCCAGGACGTGCACGACGCGGATGGTGCCGTCGTGGTAGCGCAGCACCTCCTCGATCCGCTTGTAGCAGTGCGGGGACTCGTCGGTGCCGGCGCCGCGCAGCTCCACGCCGCGCCGGTCCAGCCACTTCTGCATCATCTTCCGGCTGATCTTGCCTTCGGTGAGCTGTATCCGTCGCCCGCGCTTGAACCGCGACTTGCCGGCCGCCTGCGTGCGCGACATGACACGCCCGGCGCCGTGGACGGTCGAGCGCAGGGCGAGCTTCGATTCGGGTCCGTCGAGCCCCTCGATGATGACCGAGATGTCGCCCATGGTGCCGCCGACGAAGCCGCGCTGGCCGGGGAAGGCCGGGGTGGCGCCCTTGCGCACGACCCACAGGTCCTGCCCGAAGTGGCGCTCCTGCCAGGCGAAGTTGTGGTGGTTGTGGACCTCCTCGACGATGCGCGCGCCGAGCAGGCGGGCGACGCGCGCACACACCCAGTCGCGGCCGGCGTAGGCGTAGCGCCCGGCCAGGTGCATGCAGGCGAGGTATTCCCGCCCCAAGTCGCTGTCCGCGTCCAGCACCACCGGGTCGACGTTCATGCCGTCGGTGCCGCCGCCGGCCTTGATGAAGTGGGTGGCCAGCTTGTGGCCGAGGCCGCGCGAGCCGAAGTGGACGCCGACCCAGGCGCGGTCCCGCTCGTCGGCGAACAGGTCGACGAAGTGGTTGCCGGAGCCGATGGTGCCGAGCTGCGACCGCGCCAGGTCGCGGAGCGCGGACGCTGCGGGGATGTCCCAGGCCGGATCGTCGTCGAACAGCTCGTCGTCGACCGGCTCCGGGTTCTTGCGCCCGATGCCGAACGACAGGGTGCGCCACAGGTCGTCCATGATGGGGCGGATGTTACGGCGAACCTCGGCCGCGTCGGTGTCCAGCAGCACCGCCTTGTTCCCGCAGGAAATGTCGTAGCCGACCCCGGAGGGGCTGATTCTTTCCGCGTAGGCGACCACTCCGCCGATCGGCACGGCATAGCCCAAGTGGTGGTCGGCCATGAGCGCGGTTCGCTCGGCCTCCCCGGCGCAGCGCCGCATCTGCTCCACGGCTCCGGAGTCCGGCTCGCCCCAGATCGGGATGCCGTCGAGCATGCGATACCCCTGGCCGCTATCGGCCGCTTCGCGGTCTTGTGAAGGCATGCTGATGTTCGGCCGGATTATTCCTGCAGGGCGTCGGAGATTTCCTGCGCAGCCGCGACGTCTTCGAACATCGAAGTGTGGCTCCCGCCCTGGATGGCGATGACCGTGGCGCCGCCGGACTCCAGGAACCCGACCTCGTCGTCGGTCAGGCGTCCGACAATGAAGTCCTGGGTTCCATACACGTAGATGACTCGTCGCAGATCCGTGTCGGCGAGCCGTTCCGTGTAGCGGTCGTGCCCGGTGGCGCCGGCGATGCGCATCTCCATGAGCTCCTGGTCGGTGGGCGGCACCGGAAACGGAGGAAGCGCCGTCGGCGTTACGCCGTCCGGGAAGTAGTAGAGGGTTCCCATCAGGAATCCGTTGACGACCTCCTCCGGCATGTCCAGCCGGCCGGCCATGATCAGAAATCGGTCAGCCGCAGCGGGGCCCTTCTGCCACAGATAGCGGGCTGTCAGGAACGCACCATACGAGTGTCCGATGACGACGACCCGCTTTCCCTGATCGCGGAAGTGCTCGATCGTTCGGTGCAGGATCTCCACGCTCACGTCCACCTCTGCCTGCAGCTCCGCGAGGGAGAACTCTGCATGGCGGGGGGCCAAGTCGTGATTGAGGGTGAGGGTCTGGTGCACGAGTGCGAGCTGTACCTCTCCGAAATCGCTATAATTGCGGAAGACCTCCGACAGGTTCCCGAGATCCTCGAGCATGTGCGAAGGGCCACCCTGTTCGAGAACCCATACCGTTTCCGAGTCTTCGTCCCCGAAGAGCACGAAGAGGTCGGTGACGTCCTCGGGAATCGCCGTCGCCTCGTACGGCGGCTCCGGGATGAAGCCTCTGCCGCAACCAGCGACGAGTGCCGCCGCCACCAGGAGCGCGATGAATCGACCGTGGGAGATTCGTTGTCCGTGCCGCATGCTGTCCTCCATCGATGTCTATGCTGTCCTCCATCGATGTCTGGAAGGTTTTGCTCCCGGCCGATGAAGTCAAACCCGGAGGTGTCATCGGTACGATCGTGCGGCGCCCGGCATAAGCTAACTTCGGTCTCGGAAAAGGATGCGTTCGTTGAGCGGCTGCAAGGGGCGATAGTTGCCGCCGTAGAGCGCCGAGAACGTCTCGATCTGCTCGGGCGACAGGGTGTCAGGGGTGGTCATGACGGCCCAGGACACGCCCTCGGTACAGCGCGGCGTGGTCAGCGATCCCGGGTAGCGCCAGGTGTCGCGGCGTTCCGGCAGCAGGGCGGCCACGTCCACCGTGTCGGGGAACGCTGTCGCGGTGCCCGGCTCGGAAGGCAGCAGATTCCAGATGGGGGCGAGCGCCTCGTTGGCCGCGCCTTCGCGGTACAGGATCCCGATCACGGCCAACGCGCCGTCTTCGCTGCGGTGAACGAGGTGGAGTTCCAGCGGGAACCGGACGCCGGCCACGGTGTGCTCGCTGCCGCGGTGGAAGTGGAACTGCAATAGCTCGTAGCGAATGTCGTCAATGATG
The DNA here is from genome assembly GCA_028820215.1 of Spirochaetaceae bacterium. The sequence goes on from JAPPKD010000173.1 coordinate 14,904, forward strand.
ATGCCGCTGCCTGGGGCGACGTTCACCTGGATGGTGTGGCCGGTGTTGACGATCTCAGCTCCACTCGGGTTGTAGTCGAGCTTGATGGGAGGCTGCCTGACGGATTGCGCGCCGGTGAGGTCGATCGGCGACTGTTCGGAGCCACCGGCACAGGTGGCGAACGCCGGATCGAGGGAGCCTCAGTGCCCCGGACCGGTGTCGCCTCCGTAGCCCCAGTTCACGTGCGGGACATCGGCCCCCCACAGCGTGCTGACGCCGATAAGGCCGGCGAGCAGGAGTCCGGCCGCCAACGCGGCGGAGACGAGGATGCCGGCGAGCGGCTCCCAGATCCTTTTCACGCCGGCCGGTCCCCCGGGGCGCCGTAGCGGGCGCGGTTGCCCGGCGTGGACTGCGGCCAGGAGGGGCCGGCGGCGGGCTGGAAGTCCTGGGCCCGGCCGCACAGCCACAGGAACATGCGGGCGTTGTCGTGCGCGGCGCGCACCTGCTCCCCGAACCGGGGCGCGGTCGAGGTGTAGTCGGGTGCATTCCATTCCTGTGACGACTGGGGAAGAGAAGCCCTCCCAGAGACT
>JAPPKD010000152.1 GCA_028820215.1 Spirochaetaceae bacterium
CCCCCTCCTATATCTCATTGCCATCATTGCACTTGGAACACCGCAATTGGCTCAGCGCCGGTGGGACGGGAACCGTGGGCCGCGCGCGAAACTCTGCCGGAGACCGGATTCGAACCGGTACGGTCCATGCGGACCAGGGGATTTTAAGTCCCCGGTGTCTACCGTTTCACCACTCCGGCGCGGGTCCGGAGCCTAACGACGGCTCCGACGCCGGGTCAAACCTCGGCGCGCCACCGCCGCCCCGCACGCATTTGACCGTAACGCCCGGAGCGTACTACCGTTGGAACGTGTATGCGCTCGTAGAGATCAAGGGAAAGCAGTACCGGGTGAGTCCCGGTACTGAAATCGTCGTCGATCGACTGTCGGCCGAGCAGGCGGAGTCGTTCGATCTGGACTCGGTCCTGCTGCTGTCCGACGGTCGTGACGTACGGGTGGGCAATCCGTATGTCGCCGACGCACGGGTACGCGCGCGTGTGGCCGGTGAGGAGCGCGGCAGGAAGATCAGGGTGTCGACCTACCGCCGCCGCAAGCGCACGCAGCGCACGCGGGGCCACCGGCAGCGCTACACGCGGCTGGTGATCGAGGACGTGGTCGCGGGCGCAGCCGGGGAAGCCGCGGCTTCCTGAGGAGAGGCGGACATGGCTCACAAGAAGGGTGGAGGAAGCTCCCGCAACGGGCGCGACTCGATCGGCCGCAGGCTCGGCGTCAAGCGCTACGGTGGCGAACGCGTACACGCGGGCGCCATTCTGGTACGTCAACGCGGAACCCGGGTGCATCCCGGTCCGAATGTCGGCCTGGGCAGCGACGACACGCTGTTCGCACGTTCTTCCGGCCTGGTCAGGTATTACCGTCGCCGCAACCGGAAGTTCGTCTGCGTCGACTCCAGCGGCCCTGTTGACGGCCCTGCGGAGCAGCCCGTCGCGCGCTGACCGGCGTCCGTGCGGACGGCTGCCGGCTGCCCCGTGTCCCGAGCCGGACCGGGAACCGTGAGGACGGCCATCTTCGGAGGGACCTTCAATCCGGTCCACAACGGCCATCTCCATCTCGCCGCCACCGTCTGCGCGGAGCTGGCGTACGGGCAGGTGGTCTTCGTGCCCGCGCACGTTCCGCCGCACAAGGACGCCGACGAGCTGATCGCCGGCTCGCACCGGCTGGCGATGCTGCGCCGGGCGGTCGCCGGACACGATGCCTTCCGGGTGGACTCGTGTGAATTGGACCGCCGCGGGGTTTCCTACACCATCGACACGGTGCGATACCTCGGCGCGGTGCGCGGCCGGTTGGGAGTCATCATCGGTGACGATCTGGCGGCCGACTACCGGTCATGGCGCGAGGCGTCCAGCCTGGCCCGTGAGGCCGACCTGATCCTGGGCCGGCGCCTCGACGGCAGCGCGCCGCTGCCGTTCCCGCACCGGGTCGTCCGCAATGTGCGGTTGCCGCTCTCTTCCCGGCTCATCCGCGACCGGCTGCGCGCCGGCCTTCCAGTCGACCATCTCACGCCGCCCGCGGTCCTCGAGTACATCCGCTCCCACGGGCTCTATGGCGCGACATGAGGGTTGCCGGCCCGCGCCGGGGACGGGCGGTGACCGGGGTGATCACGGGGCTCATCGTGATCATCGCGACCGGCGCATTCGTCCTGAGCTTCGTGAGACTGCGCAGCGACGCGGTGAGCGACCTGATCGATGCCCAGGGTCGCATCGCCGTGACCTTCATGCTTCCCATCGACGAACCGTCGCCTTCCTTCGAGGTGCTCATGCTCGACGCGAGGACCGGCCGTGCGGCGTTGCTGTTCGTTCCCGGGTCGATCGGCGTGGTGCTCCCGGACCCGCAGCGGATCGGCGCCATTGCGGCGCTGTACGGCCCGGACGGCCACGCCGCGCTTGGCGGGCGCCTGGCCGAGCTCCTCGATCTGCAACTCGACTTCTACGTCGATCTGTCGTACGAAGGGCTCGGGCGGCTGGTCGATGTGCTCGGCGGCGTCGAGGTCGTGATCCCGGACACCATTCAGATCCTCGATGCGGAGCGCCGCGTTCTGCTGCCGTCAGGCAGCGTGGTGCTGGATGGCGACATGGCGCGTGCCTACCTCTCGTACCGGACCGCCGAGGAACCTGCCGCCGAGCGGGTCGAACGGGTGCACCGCCTGATGCAGGGACTGCTGCGATCCATAGCCGACAGCCCTGTGGTGCTGTCCGATCCGACCGCGAAGCGGTTGCTGTACGATGCGGTCGTCACCGATCTGAACCGCCGCGCCTTCGACCGCCTGTTCGCCACGCTGGTGGAACTGGACACCGACAGGATCAGTTTGCTGCGGGTCCTGGGAAGGGTTCAGGAGGTCGACGATCGCCCTCTGTTGTTCCCGTATGAAGAGGGCGCGCTCCTGCGGGATTCCGTCAAGCAGACCATCGCCGCCCTGTCCGTTCCGCTGGACGCCGGGGACGGGGATGTGACTCCCGCCGTGGAGGTGCTCAACGGCACCCGCACGAGCGGTCTGGCTGCGCAGGCGGCGACGGTCTTCGAGAGCTTCGGCTACCGGGTCGTGGCAGTGGACAACGCCGACCACCCCGATTACGAGCGGACGCTGTTCGTCGGTCGGCGGGGCGATCCGGAGCAGGCACGTCTGGTTGCGGCATTGATTCAGTGCGAAGGGGATGCAGCGCAGGCCGCGGACAGAGCCAGCGCCGCGGCCAAAGCCATCGCCGCGGACCGAGTCATCACCCCGGATCGTGCCATCGCTGCGTCGTCGGCTGCCGCGGACGTGACGGTGATCCTGGGGCGCGACTTCAACGGCCGCATCTGTCAGTCGCGGTAGACATGGCACAACAGGAAGACGTCCATCCCGCGAGCGGCAGCCAGCGAACCGCCCTGGCCCTGGCCGAGCTGCTGGTCGAGCACCAGGCCGAGGAGACGGTCGTCCTCGACGTGAGACGGCAGAGCGGTTGGACCGATTACTTCGTGATGGCGACCACGCGGAGTCATGCTCACTTGCGCGGCCTCCTGCGCCACCTGGACATCGCGCTGCGCCGGATGGGCGACGGCGGCCGCGAACGCCCGGGGCAAAGCCTGCGCCGTGCACCGGACGACAGCGGGTGGGTGCTGGTCGATCTGGGGAGCGTGGTGATCCACCTCATGACCGAGGAACAGCGGCGGTTCTACGAGTTGGAGAGGCTCTGGTTCCGGAGTCCTGCGGTCTTCCGGGACCGTGGTTCGCGCCCGGACGCGGACACGCAGTCGAGTTGAGTCAGGAGTCCGCCGGGCCGCCGTCACCGCCGGCGAAGGCGTCCTCGAACTCCTCGTCTGCCTCCTCGTCCTCGTCGTAGTCGAAGCCATCCTCGTCCTCGATCTCTCCGTCGTCGATGTCCTGGCCGTCGAGGTCCTCGTCCTCGTCGAAGTCGTCGAACTCGGCCAGATCGTCGTCCACCGCGAAGCGGCGGACGCGGGTCGGGGGTGGTTGCCGGCTGATCGGCACCCGTGGGACCGTCACGAAGCGGTCGTCCGGCGTCCCGCCGGGCGGCGCGTCGAGGGATGAGATCGAGATAGCGGTTTCCAAATCGCGTTCACCGTCCGTATAATTCTGTGTCGATGGGACGTCGGCAAGCGGTAAGCCACCGGTTTTTGGTACCGGCATTCGCAGGTTCGAATCCTGCCGTCCCAGATGATACCTATGGAGCAGATACGTGGAGCAATTGGCATTACGGGCTGAGCCCAGATCGAAGACCCGGACGCGGGAGGCACGCCGGCTGCGCCGTGAAGGGCGGGTGCCGGCGGTAGTATACGGCGCCGCCGAGGCGGAGTCGATCTCCGTTGACGCGAAGGAGGTGCAGCGGCTGTTCCGCCATGCTTCCGAAAGCACCATCATCTCCCTCTCCACCGGTGACGGCGACCGCGACGTACTCATCAAGGACTACCAGACCGACCGTATCACCGACAAGCTCCTGCACATCGACTTTCTCGAGGTGGTAGCCGGCCGCACCCTGCGCACCCACGTCCCGCTGCATTTCCAGGGTACGCCGATCGGCGTCCGCGAGGGAGGCATCCTGGAGACGCTGCTGCGCGAACTGCACGTCGAGTGCCTGCCGCGTGACTTGCCGGAGAGCATGGACATCGACATCGAAGGGCTGGACAGCGGGGACTCGATCCACGTGCGGGATCTGGACACGGCGGAAGGCGTCCGCGTCCTGAGCCCTGCTGACCAGGTGGTCTGCCTCGTCGCTCACCGTCTCGCCGAAGAAGAGGAAGAAGAGATCGATGAGGAGGAGATCGAAGAGGAAGGCGAGGACGTCGAGGTTCCCGACGCAGAGGCATAGCGCGGCAGGGCATAACGCGGCAGGGCATAACGCGACGGGGCGCAGCGCGGCGGGGTATAGGCCGGCCGCGTCCGAAGGCCGGCTGCTGGTGGTCGGGCTGGGCAACCCAGGTCCCCGGTACACGGATACCCGGCACAACGTCGGGTTCCGGATCGTGGAAGCGCTGGCGGATGCTGCCGGCGCGCGGATGAAGCGGCGCGGGATCGCCCGCTACACCGTGGCGCGCGTCGAGGCCGAGGGCAGCAGTGTCTTTCTGGCGGAGCCGCTGACCATGATGAACCGATCCGGCGACGTGCTTGCCGCGCTTCTTCGGTTCAGTGGGTGCACCTTGCTGCAGACCCTTGTCATCTGCGACTCCCTCGATCTGCCGGCAGGGGCGGTGCGCTTGAAACGCTCGGGCTCCTCCGGCGGCCACAACGGGCTGGCATCGATCATCGCCGCCGCCGGCGGTGGCGGGTTTCCCCGGCTGTGGGTCGGCGTGGGCAGACCCGACGGCAGGGGCGACGTGATCCGCCACGTGCTGGGCACGCCAGGCGCGGAGGATCACCAGCGAATCGATGCGGCCGAGCGCTTCGCGGCAGAGCATGTGCTGCGCCTGGCGAACGAGCCGATCGATCGGGTGATGCATGCGGTCAACTCATACGAACCCGACTGAGGCGAACCCGACTGAGGCGAACCCGACTCAGGGGATCCCGACTCAGGTAGAGCGCGCCCTGCGGTGTCTGGGCGTCCGCCATGGCCATACGGTCGTCGCCGGATACTCCACGGGGCCCGATTCCACCGCGCTCCTGGCGCTGTTGTGCCGGTTGCGCACGCGGATGGGCATCGAGGTGGTCGCCGCGTACTTCGACCACGGCCTGCGTTCCCGCCGCGAAATCGACGGCGACGTCGTCCACGCGCGTGCGGCCTCGAGCAGTCTGCAGGTTCCGCTGCGCGTGGGCACCGGGTCGTCGAGCGGGGAGTCCGTTCGGGGCGGCCCGGAGGCGGCCGCCCGCGCCGCTCGCTACCGTTTCCTGGAGGGCCTTGCCGGCGAGTGCTGCGCCGACTGGATCGCGGTGGGGCACACGGCCGATGACCGGGCGGAGACCGTGCTCATGCGGGCGCTGCAGGGAACGGGAGTCGCCGGCCTCGGCGGCATGCGGGCACGGCGCGGCCGGGTCATCCGCCCGCTCGAAACAATGCGGCGTGACGATCTGCGGGCATGGCTGCATGGGGAAGGGCTGTCATTCCGCCGCGACTCGCAGAACGGCGACCCGCGATTCACCCGCAACCGCGTGCGCGACCTGCTGGGCGACATCGAACGCAGGTTCCCGGGGGCAGCGACGCGCCTGGCCGAGGTGGGGAGGCAGGCCGAGCAGACCCAGGCCTTCGTCGCGGCGCAGGCGGCGGAGCGGCTGCCCTGGAGGCGGACCGCTCTCGGCATCGCACTGCCGTGGCATGAGTTCCGGACCGCTCCGGAGGCGCTGCAGATGGAGGCGCTCTTCCAGGGCTACGATCTGCTGCTGCGCGGCACGGGTCCGTGTCGCCTGCCGCGCCGATTCCTGATCCCCATCCTGCGAGCGGCGGGACAGAACGCGGCGCGGGTGCGCGCGGCCGGCCACGGTGTGGTCACAGAGCGCCTGGCAGCCCATCTGGTCATGTCGGCCGCGGTTGTCCATGGCGCCGGAACCGGCTATCTTTGGAAGGCCGTAAGGAGCGGATCGTATAGAGTACCGGAGACGCAGGTCGAAATCCGGAGAGCGGAACCCGTGGCTGGCGAGCGGACGGTTACCGGCACAGCTTCGCTAGGCGGAGTGCGGGTGGCTTCAATTGACGGACGCCTCCTGGTTCGGTCGTGCCGGCCCGGGGATGAGATCCGGCTGCACTCCGGCGTCAAGCCTCTCGCCGCCGTGCTGCGCGAGTGGGGCGCGCCGGAAGCGCACCGGTGGAAGATCCCCGTGGTCGCCGATAGGCGCGGTGTGCTGGCGGTCTGTGGTGCTGCGTTCGGCTATCGGGACGTGCGAAGCGTATACTGTGCCGACCGGGAGCACGGTGCCGACCGGGAGGACGGTGCCGACCGGGAGGACGGTGCCGGCGGCGAGGGCGGCGGCACGGGCGCGGTGATCGCGATCAGCCGCGTGGAGGAGGAATCGTGAGTAACCGTTCGCAGGAGCCGAACCGTTCGCAAGAGCCGAAGAAGCCGGACCCCGGGCTGCCCAAACTGCCGTTCAACAACCGGGTCGCGCTGATCACCCTGCTCGCGCTGATCGCCCTGTTCGTGCTGCTGGTCGTGTACAACAACGAGCGCAGCTTCGCGCAGGAGATCGCCTACTCCGTCTTCCTGGCCTACGTCGACGGCAAGGAGGTCGCGGAGGTCAAGATCGTCGATGGATTCGAGATCCTTGGCACCTACCGGGACGACGACAGACAGTTCAGGACCACCATTCCCTATCACGATCCGCAGCTCCTGAACCGGCTGGAAAGCAGCGGCGTGCGGGTTACGGGAGGCCCGAAGCCGGTCTCGCCATTCCGGATCTTCATCGAGTTCCTGCCGTGGGTGCTCGGCATCTTCTTCATCTGGTTCATGTTTCGGCAGGTGCAGGGCTCCGGCAACCGCGCGTTCTCCTTCGGCAAGAGCCGCGCCAAGCGCTACCTGGACACCAGCAAGAAGATCAGCTTCACCGACGTCGCGGGCCAGGACGAAGCCAAGTACGAACTCGAGGAAGTGGTGGAGTTCCTCCGCAATCCGGCCAAGTTCTCGCGCATCGGCGCGAAGATACCCAAGGGTGTGCTGCTGGTCGGGATGCCGGGAACGGGCAAGACCCTGCTGGCAAAGGCGATCGCCGGCGAGGCGAACGTGCCGTTCTTCCACATGTCCGGTTCCGACTTCGTGGAGATGTTCGTCGGCGTGGGCGCCAGCCGGGTGCGCGACCTGTTCGAGCAGGGCCGCAGGCACGCCCCGTGCATCCTGTTCATCGACGAGCTGGACGCGGTCGGCCGCACGCGGGGCGCCGGATACGGCGGCGGCCACGACGAGCGGGAGCAGACGCTGAACCAGATGCTGGTGGAGATGGACGGCTTCGACACCAAGGACGGCGTGATCATCATCGCCGCGACCAACCGGCCCGACGTGCTGGATCCCGCGCTTCTGCGTCCCGGCCGGTTCGACCGCCAGGTGGTCGTCGACATGCCGGACGTCAAGGGCCGTGAGGAGATTCTCAAGATCCACTCGAGCAAGATTCCGGTCGGCGGTGACGTGGACCTCAACCGGGTCGCTCGCGCCACGCCCGGCTGCTCGGGCGCCGACCTGGCGAACATCGTCAATGAGGCGGCGCTGCTGGCCGCCCGCAACGGCAAGGACCAGGTGGGCATGGCCGACCTGGAAGAGGCGCGCGACAAGATCATGATGGGCCTGGCCCGCCGTTCCAAGGTGATCCAGCCGGCCGAGCGGGAGATGATCGCCTTCCACGAAGCCGGACACGCGCTGCTTCACTATCACCTGGAGCATGCCGACCCGTTGCACAAGGTCACGATCGTGCCGCACGGCCGGGCACTCGGCGTTTCCTTCTCACTGCCGGAGAACGACATGTACACGCGTGGCAAGGGCTGGCTGCTGCACCGCATCACCATCACCATGGGTGGCTACGCGGCGGAGAAGCTGCGCTACGGAGAGACCAGCACCGGAGCTCAGAACGACATAGAGCAGGCCACGGAGTTGGCGCGGCGCATGGTCTGCGAATGGGGCATGAGCGACATGCTGGGGCCGGTATCGTACGGCCAGAAGGAAGAGCCCATCTTCCTCGGCAAGGAGATCGCCCGGCACAAGGACTACTCGGAGGAAACCGCCCGCCACATCGACCAGGAAGTGGGCGCCATCATGTCGTCGCGGCTCAAGGAGGCGGCCGATCTCCTCAAGCGCCACGACGATCAGTTGCAGATGCTGGCCACGGCGCTGCTGGAGAGAGAGACGGTCGAGGATGCCGAGATCCGCGTCCTGCTCGGTTTCCCGGAGCGGGACGACCTTTCCGGCGGCGACGCGCTGGCGGAAGGCCGGCCGGCCTGAGGGGTTCGTGCGCGAGCACATTCGCAACTTCTGCATCATCGCCCACATCGACCACGGCAAGTCGACGCTGGCCGATCGCTTCATCCAGCGCGCCCACGTCGTGTCGGACCGGGAGTTCCACGACCGGTTGCTCGACAGCATGGAGATCGAGCGGGAACGCGGCATCACGATCAAGTCGCAGGCGATCTCGCTTCCGCACCAGCACGACGGCACCAGCTATCTTCTGAACCTGGTCGATACCCCCGGACACGTCGACTTCACCTACGAGGTGTCGCGCGTGATCAGCGCCTGCGAGGGCGCGCTGTTGCTGGTGGACGCCACGCAAGGCGTGGAGGCACAGACCCTGGCGAACTACTACCTCGCGCTGGAACACGATCTCGAAGTGATCCCGGTGATCAACAAGGTCGACCTTGCGGCCGCTGACATCGACCGGACGCGCGGGCAGATAGAACGGGACCTGGGCCTCGACGGGGAGGACGCCGTACTCGTGTCCGCCAAGACCGGCCAGGGGATCGACCGGCTCCTGGAAGCGATCGTCGCGCGCGTTCCTCCACCCGACGGCGACCCTCGGGCGCCGCTGCAGGCGCTGGTGTTCGACTCCGCCTACGACCCGTACCGCGGCGTGGTCGTGCACCTCCGCGTGGTGTCCGGCCGTATTCTCCCGAACGCGCGTATCCGCTTCTGGGCGGGTGACGATGCCACCTACAGGGTCGAGGAGGTGGGGCTGTTCGGGATCAAGCCGCGACCGGCGGATGTCCTGAACGCCGGCGAGGTCGGCTACCTGGTGGCCGGGATCAGATCGGTGGGGCAGGCGCGCGTGGGTAACACCATCACCGAGGCGGAACGTCCGTGCCAGGCGCCGCTGCCCGGGTTCCGGGAGGCAAAGCCGGTGGTGTTCGCGGCCATCTACCCGATGGACGCCGACCAGTATGACGAGCTGGCCGCGGGGCTGGAGCGGCTGCAGCTCAATGACTCCACGCTGAGTTTCGCCAAGGAGTCGTCGGTGGCGCTCGGCTTCGGCTTTCGTTGCGGCTTCCTCGGCCTGCTGCACCTGGAGGTGGTCCAGGAGCGGTTGGAGCGGGAGTTCGGGCTGGCCGTCGTCCTCACCGCCCCGTCGGTCGAGTATCATATGCAGCTTCAGGACGGGTCGGAGCTCAGCGTGTACACGCCGGGTGAGTATCCGGACCCGGGCAGCATCGAGCAGACACGGGAGCCGTACGTGCGCGCGTCGATCATCACGCCGTCCGAGTACGTCGGCGCGGTGATCACCACCTGCCTGGAACGGCGCGGCATCCAGCAATCGCTCGACTACCTGGACGAGACGCGCATGGAGCTGCGCTTCGACCTGCCGCTGGCGGAGATCGTGACCGACTTCTATGACCGGCTGAAGTCCGTCACGCGCGGCTACGCGTCATTCGACTACGAGGTCGCCGACTACCGTGACACGGATATCGTGCGGCTGGACGTCCTGCTGAACGGCCAGCCCGTGGACGCGCTGGCACAACTGGTGTTCCGCGGTTCGGCGGTACGCCGCGCGCGCGAGGTGTGCCGAAGGCTTCGCGACGAGATCCCGCGCCACCAGTTCAAGATCCCCGTGCAGGGAGCGATCGGCGGTCAGATCATCGCGCGGGAGACGATCAACGCCTATCGCAAGGACGTGACCGCGAAGCTGTACGGGGGCGACGTCACGCGCAAGCGTAAGCTGCTGGAGAAGCAGAAGGCCGGCAAGAAGCGCATGAAGGCGGTCGGAGCCGTGCAGATTCCCAAGGACGCGTTCGTGGCGGTGCTGCGCGGCGCCGACGCGTAAAGCCCGCTCGGCGGGGCTTCAATCGCGCCCGGGGCCGCGGGACCTCGCCCGATCAGCCGCCGCCGGTGATGACCGCGAACGCCTGCGCGAAGTTGTCCTCCAACAGGCCGCTGTCGTTCACCCACCACAGCAGGTCGTCATTCATTGCCCGGTCGGTGAACCACCCGAATACGGTCTCCCCGAGCACATCGGACCGCAGAAGCTCCTGGGGCAACTCGCGCTCGTCGAGCAGGCTGAGCACGATCACCTGATCGGTCAGTCGGACGGGCGCGGATACGTCGCCGATCCGCTGCAACGCAAAGCCCTGCTGGAAGAAGTCCTCGAACTCCTCCGCACCGGACAGCAGCGGCAGGTCGCCCGCGGCCCTGACCTCTCGTGGTGACGCGGAGTCCCGGAAGTTGATCGGAAACCACTCGGTCGCGTGCACGGTCAACTCGAGATCGGCGGCAGCCGTGCGAAAGTCGGTTTGCGATGCGGCCACGGCGAAGCGGTCGGCCTGCGCCAGCAGGTAGTCTTCCACCCGGCCGCGTTCGAAGGTGACCAGGTAGGCCCGGACCGTGGCGAGGGTGTCCGTGTCCGAGAAGTCGGGCTCGATGACCCGGCTGTCGGCACGATAGAGGTAGAAGACGTCTTCCGTTCCTCCGGCGAGCACGGGGGATACTTCGCCTTCGCCCAGGGCGAACACCTGGTTCGCCGTTTCCGGATCATCGAAGGCGCGGCTCACGTCGAAGAAGTAGCGAAGCCCCATATCCCCGCCGGATTCACGGAACCCGTCCTGCGAATGGGCGCGCGCCTCGTCCTCGAACGTGGCGGTGCCGGACACGATGCGCTGCCGGATCGCCTCGGCGGCTTCGGCTTCGCCTCTGACCTGGATGCGGCTGAGGTCGACGCGGCGGAAGTCGCCCGCGCTTTCCGCGGCGTATGCCGCGACTTCCTCGTCGGGGTAGGCGCCGTAGCTCAGGCTGACGAACTCGAAGCGCCGTTCGTGGCGGATCATCTCCTCGTAGAAGGCGATCTCGCTCTCACTGCTCAGGCGGCCGCTCGTCACATCGTCCCGGTACCGCTGCCTGAGGAGCAACTCGTGCAGCCGGTCCAGGTTGCCTTCCCGCGTGGCCACCGGCATCTGTTCGAGGTCTTCGTAGCGGGCCACCGACTCGATGAGGGTCTGGTCGATGCGCTGCTGGGAAACGTGGACGCCGGCGTCGACCGCCAGGTGCACCTGTGCGGTATGGAGCACGGTGGCGCTGTATGCGTCGCGCCAGATGTTGCTGAGCAACGCCCGCGGATCGGTGTCCTCCGCCGCCTGCGCCGTGTAGTTCCGGTAGAACCGATCGTACGACGCCCCGAAGAAGTTGGTCGGGGTATACGAGAGCTCCTGGCCGTCGTAGGTCCCGAACACGATTTCCGACCCGCTCCCGCCGACCCCCGATGGAGCCAGCGTACCGATCATCGACACGCCGATGATGACCATCACCACGATGCTGAACCCGTAGAGGAGGTAGGACCGGTTGCTGCGTGTCTCTACGGACAGCGGGTTGCCGCCCCGCGCCATGGACGACGAAGGTAGCCACGCGGCCGGCCGCTGTCAACGCGGGCCGCGGTCGCCGTGCCACTCCGGCCCCCATCCGGGCGGCCGGCCCGGTCGTGGTGTCTTTTGAATTTCAGGCCTGACGCTTCCGGTAGGGTCCGCGCGTCTTCGGCCTGGTCGCCTCGAAGTCGGCGTCGATCATCGCGACGATGTCCGCGTACAGGTAGCGGCGCCTCGTGACGCCCGCTGCCTGCGCCGGCGTCCGTGCGGGCTTGCCCTTCACCTTGTGCGCCAAGTGCGGCCGGATGAAGTTGTAGTGGTAGAGGTTCAACGCGACCATCGCGGCGTGGTTCGCCAGCTTCTTGGAGAAGGCGTTGGTCAGCCTCGTGAACCGGCGCATGCTCATCCGCATCGTGAGGTTGGACCGCTCCACGTAGGACGTGCTGATCAGATCGGGATCGGGGCGACCGCTGACGTGGATAACGTGGGCGCCGTTCACCTCACCGGGGCTGTACCGCGCCTTCGCTGACCGATCGCCGTCCGTCGGATTGCCGTACTGCTTGATCAGCATCGCGTAGTCGACGGCTCCGCCGAACGCTGCATCGACGGCCTCCAGGTAGACGCCGTACCCGTCGGTCGTGATCTGGATACGGTGGTCGACCCGGCTGGCGAGATCGTCCATGAGCTCCAGCGCTGTCGACGCGCTCCGGTCGCCAACCTGCCATGACGGGATGAGCTTCGTCTCCGCGCACAGTGCCGTCCACGTCCACACGTCGCCGGCCTCCGGCGGCGCGTTCTTCGCGCGCGGCACGTTGCCCTCCTTGCAGTAGACGAAGCTCCACAGCTCGTCTACCTCGAACCGCTTGCACGGCAGGTTGCGGAGCGTCCGGTCCATGTGCTCGGCGCACAACCGCCCCGCGTCGACGAGCGTCCGCAGGACCGTCTTCTTCTGAACGCCGACGATGCGCGCCGTCGCGTTCACGCTGGTGCCTTCGACCAAGCATCGGATGATCGTCTCCCGAACGTGCGGTTGCAGGCGGTTCATGCTGGCATGATAGCATTCTTTTCAATTTCCGTGCAACCCCTTGACAGGCGCTTCGCTCATGCGGCCAATGGGGTAGAAAACCAGCCGCTGGTCACTCGTCCAAACCACGAACGGCGACCATTAAGCGGCGGAAGGGATTGCTTCGTGAAACACGCCGCAGCGGCTGGTGCCGCATCGGTACAACGCAACAATGCCGCCCGTCAAGGCTCGTACGTCCGGCGACGACCGGTCCGCATCCTCATCGGACCTCCGGTGCCATGTGGCGGCGGCGTGACCGGGCGGCGCTTGACCGCGGAAGATCCCGGCGAGTGGTTTCACTGTGGCGTCTGCCACACCGACGGCCCCTATACCGGCGAAGACTGCCCCGTCTGCACCGGCATGCTATGACCCCTCAGTCCTGGCCCATACGCCCGCGTCGATCAACGTCATCGCCGTGGCGGCTGGATCCGCGATGATATCCGACTCTCGGAAGATCACGGTCAAGATGTCGTGCTCACGGTCTTGTCTGGCCGCGAATACGCCACCACCCAATGGCAGCACGTAGAAACCGCCCTCCGCGGCGCGCGCTCCAACGGCGATGTCGATCGGCGCATCCTGGTCGTTCGACACTTGGCCAAACACCAACACGCTCCCGTACAGCATCGCGATCGCTTCGTCGACTCTGTCGGCTCCTGCCTCCGATAGATCGGGACTCTGCAACCCAAGCGTCCATACCCCGGCTGCGCCGCCCTCGATGCTGATCGTCACGGTCTCCATCGAACACCGCCAACCACTCCACGAATCGACCTCCAACGGCTCGCACGCGAACGACGCTTCCATCAGCTCTGACAGGACACCGCCAAGGGTCACGGCTTCCCCGGTGGGCTTCGTCAGCGGCGTTCTGTCGGCGTATGTCGCCATCGCAACGAGCACCATCAGTGCCGCGGCCAACGCTGCGCGCCTCACGGCGTGACCCTCTGCATGACCAACCCGCAGGTGTTGCCCCGGTCCTCCAGACAGACGTTGTCGGCGTCGACTCGAACGCCTGGCATCGCTGCCACCGATCGTGCATGCGTCCCGGTGAACCTCAACGATCCTCCGCTGACGCTCCAGTGGGTGTGCGCGTGCAGGTGCGACGGCGCCACGTGCCAGACGGTCCTCCCGTTGGTGCCCATCGTCACGACGGCCACGGCGGTCGGCCAGTCGGACACCTCACCGATCCTCCACGACGATCCCGACAGGTGCCCGGACTGCAACGCGGTCCCGCCGGCGATCGCCGTCTGGCTCGGCGCCGACCCCACCATGACGGTCGCCTGCGCGAGCCGCTCGCTCGCTTCGTCGATGTGCGCCTGCGTGATCTCGCACGCCGCTACGATCGTGCCGGCCGCGACGATGGCCGCGGCAATCGATGCCCTTCCCATCGGCAACTCCCTTCCCGGCACGGCAAAGGTGCCGGGCCTTTGGTCACTGCACAGTCGGAGACAAGGCGAGCCCTGCGTATTCACCGCCGGCCGGGGTAGCTACTCCCCGGCCGTAATGGCGGCTGTTTCATTCCACAGGCGACCCGACAAAGGGCCGTCCGTGCAGTGACCGGTGTCGATCATCGACCGCAACGGTGCTCGGATTCTACTACACGCAGGTGTAGTGATTTCAGAAGAATGTGGGGTATGTCGTTCCTGGGTAGGAAGGTCTTGCTACCGGCTACTCATCTGCCGCTTCGGCGGCGGCTGGCGCTGGCAGGCGGTACGGTCCGCTCAACGCGCCTTCGATCCGCGCCACACGTTCGGACAGGGCGTGCAGATCAGCCCGGATCGCCGCTACTTCGGTACGTAGCTCGGCGCGCAGATCACGCACGTCGGCGCGCAGTGGCGCGATTAGCACGAACAGTGCCAGCAGCAGTGTGGCGCCAACGGCCACAATCGCGGTCGTCTCGGCGCTCCACCATCGACGCGGCGCGGGTGCGGTCGAGATGCTCACGGTGCCTCCGTGCTCACGGTTTCCGCGGCCGGAGCATCCGGGATGTTCGCCGGCTGGCGCCACGGTCCTGTCAGCGCTCCCTCGATGCGGGCTACTCGCTCGCCCAGGTTGCGCAGATCACGGCGCACGTCGGCCACATCGGCACGCACATGGTCCAATTCGCGGCGGATGCCGGCGGCCAAGGTCAGCAGCAGCGGCACCAGCACGGCCAGCAACGTCGCGCCAACGCCGACGATCGCGATCGCCTCAGCGCTCACCTTCCGCCGGCTCAAGGCCCTCCCACCGTGCGGCGGCAGCCTTCTGTGCTACTTCGCGTCGGCGTTCTGGCGTCTGGCTGGCGGCGCGAGCCTTGGCGCTCTTGGCGCGCCCGGTCGGCTTCTGCCCGTTCATCTCGGCGAGCACCTCCGGCGTGTCGCTCGGCACCTCGCCGGTCGCCATGTCCACGATCAGCCGGGCGAGCCCCGCCGTGTCACGCGGTCTCTTCCTCATCGCCGTCTTCCTCCCGAGCCTCTGTCACGAGGCACTGTTGACGTACCACGCCGGGGCGAACGTGTCCACCACTCGACGGGAGAATCTTGAAGAAATCAGGGGTCAAGCTCCCCTGATTTCAAAAGACCCCACTACCGCCGGCCCGCCGGCCTCCTTAGAAACAAGCAGAATCAGGCAGTCTCCGGGACCAAGTTGAAGCCG
>JAPPKD010000233.1 GCA_028820215.1 Spirochaetaceae bacterium
TCGCCGGACGACGGGCGGCCGGACGGACGCCCGTCCCGGCGCCGGTCTCCGGGCCGATGGCGCGGGCCGTGCGGGATCCGCACACCGGCGGACCGGTCGGCGACGTACAGCGCGGGCGCTGCCCGCTCGACCGGGATCTCCTTGCGGGTGAACTCCTCGATCGCCTGCAGGCCGTAGACGAACTCCTCGCACACCAGGGAGACCGCCTTGCCGCGCTTGCCGGCGCGCGCGGTGCGGCCGATGCGGTGAACGTAGTTCTCGGTATGCTCCGGCAGGTCGTAGTTGACCACCAGGTCCAGGTCATCGATGTGCAGCCCACGTGCGGCCACGTCGGTGGCCACCAGGATCGGCAGGTTGCCCTCCTTGAGCTGGTCGATCAGCTTCTGGCGCTTGTTCTGCGGCAGGTCGCCGATGATGAACTCGGCGTCGCGGCCGTTCATGGACAGCCGGCGCGCCACCTGCTCGGCGGCGTGCTTGGTGTTGGTGAAGATCAGCGCGCTGTCGGGCTTCTCCTGCTCCAGCAGCCCGAGCAGCAGGCTGAGCTTCTGCTGCTTGGTGACGTGGTAGAGGCTCTGCGTGACGGTGTCCACGGTCATCCGCTCCGGCTCGATGGCGATCTCGGCCGGCTTGCTCATGTCCCGCCACGCCAGGTTGCGCACCCGGCCGTCCAGGGTGGCGCTCGACAGCATCGTCCAGCGCTCCTTCGCAGGCGGCACCCGGCGCAGGATCTTGCGCACGTCCGGCATGAAGCCCATGTCGAACAGGCGGTCCGCCTCGTCGATCACCAGGGCGCCGACGTCCGGCAGCGGCACCTTGCCGGAGCGGTCGAAGTCGAGCAGCCGGCCCGGCGTGGCGATGAGGATGTCCACGCCCTCGCGCAGGGCTCGTTCCTGTTCCTCGTAGCCAACACCGCCGTACACGCAGGCCATCTTGAAGTCGAGGTGCGTGCCGAGCAGTTGCGCCTCCTGCTCGATCTGCACCGCCAGCTCGCGGGTGGGGACGATGATGAGCGCGAATCGGTCGTCGAAGTATTCCTCCTTGAGGAACAGCTCAAAGATCGAGATCAGGAACGCGGCGGTCTTGCCGGTTCCGGTCTGGGACTGCACGGTCACGTCGATGCCTTCCAGGGAATACTCGAAGGTACGCTCCTGGACTTTCGTGCATTCGACGAATCCGGCGTCGCGGATTCCGTCCTGGATCCTCGGATCCAGGTTGAGGTCGGTGAACTTCATAGGTTCTGTCTGATTACTCCATGAGGCGATCGAAGGCGCCGGCCGGATCCGGGGCGGCGGTCACCGCCCGGCCGACGACCACGTAATCGGCCCCCGCGGCGAGTGCCGCCGCCGGTGTGACGATTCGTTTCTGGTCGTGCGCGCCCGCCCAGACCGGTCGCACCCCGGGGGTGACGATCCTGGCGTCCGGACCAACGGCAGCGCGCAGCGCCCGGGCGTCGCTGCCGGCGGCGATCAGGCCGCCGCAGCCGGAGTCGACCGCCATACGGCCAAGGTCGACCACCACGTCGTTCACCGGACGCCCGGGTGCAAGCCCGACCGCGTCCAGATCGGCGCGATCAAGGCTCGTAAGTATAGTAACGCCGAGAAGCGCGGGCGCATAGCCCGCGCCGTCCGCGCCCTCCTGTGCCGCGGCGGCGGCGGCCTGGAGCATGGCCGGACCGCCCGCGGCGTGCACGGTCACGAGCTCCACGCCCAGCCGTGCGACGGCCCGCGTGGCCCGCGCCACGGTCTCGGGTATGTCGTGCAGCTTGAGGTCCAGGAACACGCGGTGACCGCGGTCGCGGACCGCCCGCACCGCCGCCGGACCCTCCGCCGTGAACAGCTCCAGGCCCACCTTGTAGTAGCCGGGCCGGTCGCCGAGCGCGTCCATGAGGCGCTCGGCCCGTGCCAAGTCGGGCGTGTCCAGGGCGATGATCACTCTTCGAGTGAGGTTCCGGCTCGTTTCATCCCGCGGCGGCATTCGTCTCCTCCCCGCGCGGCGTCTTGCCGCCGCTCTCGCGAATCGAGCCGATCAGATCGCGCAGGCGCCCGCCCTCGCGGCGGACGTACTCCGCGATGCCTTCGCGCACCGCGCCGGCGGTGCCGGGATCGACGAACGACGCGGTGCCGACCTGCACGGCGGCGGCGCCGGCGATGATCATCTGCAGGGCGTCTTCGGCCGAGCGGATGCCACCCACGCCGATCACGGGGATGGTGACCGCGCGCGCGGCCTGGAACACCTGCCGGACCGCGATCGGCAGGATGGCCGGTCCCGACAGGCCGCCGGTACCGTTGGCCAGCACCGGCCGGCGCGTGCGCACGTCGATCACCATGCCGGTGATGGTGTTCATCACGGTCACCGCGTCGGCCCCGGCCCGCTCGGCCGCCAGCGCGTAGCCGGCCACCTCCGGCACCTCCGGGCTGAGCTTGGCGGCCACCGGACGATCGGTGACCTGCCGGACCGCCGCCACGGCCGCGGCGACCAGCTCCGGGTCGTGCGCGAACATGCGGGCGTCGGCGTAGGCGACGTTCGGGCACGACAGGTTGAGCTCGAAGCCGATCCGGCGGTCCAGCCCGTCCTCGCGGCAAACGCGCTCCACCACCGCGCAGAGCTCTTCCACCGTGTGCCCCATCACGCTCACCAGCAGCGGGATCCCCAGCTCGGCCAGGTACGGCAGCTTGTCGCGGCAGAAGGCGTCGACCCCGACGTTCTGCAGGCCGATCGCGTTGAGCATCCCGGACGGCGTCTCGGTGATGCGCGGCGGCGGGTTGCCGGCCCGCGGGCGCAGGGTGACGGTCTTCGTGACGATTCCGCCCAGGTCGCGCAGCGGCAGGAACGCCGCAAGCTCGCGGCCGTAGCCGCAGGTGCCGGAGGCCAGCAGCACCGGATTCGGCGCCGGCAGGCCGCGCGCGATCGTGGTCGAGAGGTCGATCACGCGGACGCCTCCGCCCGGCCGGGCCACATCAGCCGCTCCGCGTCGAAAGCCGGCCCGTCACGGCAGACCAGGTCGTAGCCGCCGGCGGCGGTGCGCACCGCGCATCCCTGGCAGGCGCCGAACCCGCACGCCATGTGCTCCTCCACGGCGACCTGGCACCGTGTGCCGCTCCGCCGGCAGAGGTCGGCCACCGCGGCCAGCATCGGCTCGGGACCGCAGGCGTAGACCCGGCACCCGGCGGCGTCCGTCCCCAGTAGCTCACGCAGGCAGTCCGCGGCCGTGCCGCGACTGCCGGCCGAGCCGTCGTCGGTCATCACGTGCACCTCGGCTCCGAGTGCGGCCAGCTCATCCCGCAGCAGCACCTGCTCGGCGGTGCGCGCGCCGACGATCACGCGCGGCACGGCCCCCTCGCGTGTCAGCCGCTCGGCCAGCGCGTAGATCGGTGGCAGGCCCACTCCACCGCCCACCAGAACCGCGTGCGCACAACTGTCGGAGCGGAAGCCGCGTCCCAGCGGACCCAGCACCCACACGCGCTGCCCCGGCGCGCAGGCGAACAGGGCGCGCGTGCCCAGGCCCATCGCCTTGGACAGGACCGCCAGGTGGCGGCCGTCGGCACGGAGGATGCTGAACGGCCGCGGCAGGTACGCCGGCTCCAGTCCGAGCTGCACGAACTGCCCGGGCTCGAAGCCGGCGCCAAGGCCGCATGCCAAGGTCAGCACGTGGTGCTCCGGCGCCACGACCCGGTTGGCGGCCACCTCGCAGAGCTGCCGGGTCACCGTTGGCGCGACGCTGCGCCCCGCGGGAGACGTCACCCCTGCGGCCCACCTCCGTTGGCCGCTGCGTGCGCGTACTGCTCCTGCAGCGACATCACCTGCAACTGGCCCGATGCCATGGCGCGCATGCCGGAAATGGACGCGAAGGCGCCGGGCACGGTGGTGATGCACGGCACCCCGCGCGCCACCGCAAGCGAGCGGATGATCACCCCGTCGCTGCGCGGCTTCTTGCCTCCGGGCGTATTGATGACCAGCGCCACCTCGCCCCGTTCCAGCATTTCGACGACGTTGGGGCTGCCTTCGCTCACCCGCGACAGGGCGGAGACCGCGACGCCCGCCCGTTCCAGCTCCGCGGCGGTGCCGCGCGTGGCGAAGAGCCGGAAGCCGAGCTCCTCGAGCGATCGGCCGATGCGGCCGGCGTGGCGCTTGTCCTCGTCGCGCACGCTCAGGAAGACGTTGCCGCCGACCGGAAGCGGCGATCCGGCGCCCATCTGGGCCTTCGCGAACGCCTTGCCGAAGCGGTCGTCGGAGCCCATCACCTCGCCGGTCGACTTCATCTCCGGCCCCAGCACCACGTCGATGCCGTGGAAGCGGCTGAAAGGCAGCACCGCCTCCTTGACCGCGTAGCGGTCGGGCCGTTCGGGGATCCGCACGTCCATGTCCGCCAGCGGCACGCCGACCATGACCTTGGCGGCGATCCGTGCCAGCGGCACGCCGATCGCCTTCGACACGAACGGGACCGTGCGCGAGGCGCGCGGATTCACCTCCAGCACGAAGACCTGACCGTCCTTGACCGCGAACTGCACGTTCATCAGCCCGATGATGTGCAACTCACGTGCGATCGCCACGGTCTGCCGCCTGATCTCCTGCACGACGGCGTCCGGCAACGAGTGCGGGGGCAGGCAGCAGGCGCTGTCCCCAGAGTGCACGCCGGCCTCCTCGATGTGCTCCATCACGCCGCCTACCAAGTACGTGGCGCCGTCGCCGATCAGGTCGACGTCCACCTCGGTGGCGCCCTCCAGGAAGCTGTCGATGAGCACCGGCCGGTCGCCGGACACCTCCACCGCGCGCGCCATGTAGTCGCGCAGCGACTCGGCGTCGTAGACGATCTCCATGGCACGCCCGCCCAGCACGTACGACGGGCGCAGCAGCACCGGGTAGCCGATCCGCCGCGCTTCGCGCTCGGCATCCGCGACGGAGACGGCCGTGCCGTTCGGAGGCTGCACCAGCCCCAGCCTGGACAGCAGCTCCGCGAACCGGGAACGGTCCTCGGCGCGGTCGATCGCGTCGCAGGCAGTGCCGGCGATCGGCACGCCGGCGTCCTCCAGGGCGCCCGCCAGGTTCAGCGGCGTCTGCCCCCCGAACTGGACGATGACGCCGTCGGGCCGCTCCTTGTCGACGATGTTGAGCACGTCCTCACACGTGAGCGGCTCAAAGTAGAGGCGGGTGGACGTGTCGTAGTCGGTGGAGACGGTCTCCGGGTTGCAGTTGACCATGATCGACTCGTAGCCGGCGTCGTCCAAGCCGAAGGCCGCCTGACAGCAGCAGTAGTCGAACTCGATGCCCTGCCCGATCCGGTTGGGGCCGCCCCCCAGGATGATGACCCGCTTGTGGTCGGACGGGGGAACCTCGTCTTCCTCCTCGTAGGTCGAGTAGTAGTAGGGGGTGTAGGCCTCGAACTCGGCCGCGCACGTGTCCACCGGCTTGTAGGTGGGAAGCACCGCCTGCTCCTTCCGGCGCGCGCGCACCTCACCTTCGCTTGCGCCGAGCGCGGCGCCGATCTGCGCGTCGGAGAAGCCGAAGCGCTTGGCCGCGAGCAACTCTCCGACAGCATCCGCGCCGTTGCCTGCGCCAGGGGCGGCGCCCAGGGCTGCGCTGAACTGATGCTCCTGCTCGACGATGCGGGCGAGGGAGGCCAGGAACCAGGGGTCGATGGCGGTGGCGTCGTACAGCTCCTCCACGGTGGCGCCCAGCTCGAAGGCGTGCCGGAGCTGAAACAGCCGCTCCGCGTTGGGCGTGCGCAGCGCTTCGATCAGCGCCGCCTTGTCCAGACCCCGGAAGGCGTCGAGGAGCTGGAAGCCGTCCGCCTTGATCTCCAGGCCGCGCATGCCCTTCTGCAACGCTTCGGTGAAGGTGCGGCCGATGGCCATCACCTCGCCCACCGACTTCATCTGCGTGGTGAGCGTGGGATCCGCCTCCGGGAATTTCTCGAAGGCGAAGCGCGGGATCTTGACCACGCAGTAGTCGATGGTGGGCTCGAAGCTGGCCGGGGTCTCGCGGGTGATGTCGTTGGGGATCTCGTCGAGCGTGTAGCCGACCGCCAGCTTGGCGGCGAACTTCGCGATCGGGAAGCCGGTCGCCTTGGAGGCGAGCGCGGACGAGCGCGACAGGCGGGGGTTCATCTCGATGACCACCATGTCGCCGGTCTGCGGGTCGAGGGCGAACTGGATGTTCGAGCCGCCGGTCTCCACGCCCACCTTGCGGATGCAGGCGATGGCGGCGTCGCGCATGATCTGGTATTCGCGGTCGGTCAGGGTCTGCGCCGGCGCCACCGTGATCGAGTCGCCGGTGTGCACGCCCATGGGATCGACGTTTTCGATCGAGCAGATGATGACGACGTTGTCCTTCTTGTCGCGCATCACCTCCAGCTCGAACTCCTTCCAGCCGATCACGGACTGCTCGATCAGCACCTCGTGCGTGAGGGAGAGCTGCAGTCCGAGCTGCACGATCCGGTCGAATTCCTCGGGAGTGCGCGCCACGCCGCCGCCGGTGCCGCCCAGCGTGAAGCTGGGACGCACGATGCTGGGAAAGCCGGTCTCCTCGACCGCCGCGCGGGCGGCCTCCAGGCTGCCGGCGATGGTGGAGCGCGGCACGGCCAGGCCGATCTCCTCCATGGCGCGGCGGAACTCCTGGCGCGCCTCGGCCATGTGGATTGCCTGAAGGTCGGCGCCGATCATCTCCACGCCGAAGCGGTCGAACAGGCCGGCCTCCGACGCCTCCACCGCCAGGTTGAGCGCGGTCTGGCCGCCCAGCGTGGTGAGCACGGCGTCGGGACGCTCGCGCTCCAGGATGCGCTCCAGCGCCCACAGGTTGATCGGCTCGACGTAGGTGCGGTCGGCCAGCTCCGGGTCGGTCATGATGGTGGCCGGGTTGGAGTTGAGCAGCACCACCTCGAACCCCTCCTCCTTGAGCGCCTTGCAGGCCTGCGTGCCGGAGTAGTCGAACTCGCACGCCTGGCCGATCACGATGGGGCCGGCGCCGAGCACCATCACCCGGTGGAGGTCGTCGCGGCGCGGCATCAGCGGGCCTCCGCCATGTCGGCGATGAAGCGGTCGAACAGGGGGCGGGCGTCGTGCGGGCCGGGCGCCGCCTCCGGATGGTACTGGATGGCGTACACCGGCAGCTCGCGATGCTCGATGCCCTCCACGGTGTCGTCGTTGAGGTTGACCTGGGTCAGCCGGTAGTCCGCGGGCAGCGAGTCCAGGCGCACGCAGAAGCCGTGGTTCTGG
This sequence comes from Spirochaetaceae bacterium, assembly GCA_028820215.1. The sequence goes on from JAPPKD010000233.1 coordinate 7,212, forward strand.
GAGGTGATCGCCACCGAGCCGGTCTCCAGGTCCTTGACCGGATGGTTGCCGCCGTGGTGGCCGAACTTGAGCTTGTAGCACTCGCCGCCGGCCGCCAGCGCCGTGATCTGCTGACCCAGGCAGATGCCGAACACGGGCAACGCGCCGATCAGTTCGCGCACCGCCTGGATCAGGTAGACCGGTCCGTCCGGGTCGCCCGGGCCGTTGGACAGGAACAGCCCGTCCGGGGAGAGCGCCAGGATGTCGGCGGCCGGCGTCGAGGCCGGCACCACGGTCACCCGGCAGCCGCGCGCCGCCAGCAGGCGCAGGATGTTGGTCTTGATGCCGCAGTCGATGGCGACCACGTGATGGGCGCCCTCGGTGCTGTATGCGTACGGCTCGGCGCAGGTGACCGCGGCGACGAGATCGCGGCCGACCAGCCCCGGCGAGCGGTCGGCCAGCGCCACGGCGTCCGCCTCCGACATGTCTTCGGTGGTGAGGATCGCCTTCAGCGCCCCTGCGCGCCGGATGTGGCGGGTGAGCGCCCGCGTGTCGATGCCCTCGATGCCGATGACGCCGGCGGCTTCCAGGTAGGCGGACAGGTCGCCGGTGGCGCGCCAGTTGGAGACGATCGGCGACAGCTCCTTGATGATGAAGCCCTCCGCCTGCGGGCCGGCCGACTCGGGATCCTCGTCGTTGATGCCGTAGTTGCCGATCAGCGGATAGGTCATGCAGACGAGCTGCCCCTTGTAGGAGGGGTCGGTGATGATCTCCTGGTAGCCGGTCATGCTGGTGTTGAAGACCACCTCGCCGTCGCGGGTGCCTTCGGCGCCGAAGCGAGTGCCGTGAAAGACCCGGCCGTCCTCCAGCGCCAGCATCGCCCTGCGGCTCACGCCGCCCACAGCGCTCACGCTGCCCACGGCGGTCACGCCGCCGCCTCCATGCTGCCCCGCTCCATCAGCACGCGGCCGCCGACGATGCAGGCGGTCGCCCGCCCGGTCATGGTGGCGCCCAGGAACGGCGTGTTGATCGACTTGGAGCGGATCGTCTCCCGCTCGACCACCCAGGACTCCTCGGGGTCGATCACGGTGACGTCGGCGGTGGCGCCGGACGACAGGTGACCGCCGTCCACGCCGATCAGCGCCGCCGGGTTGACCGACAGGTAACGCGCGAACCGCTGCCAGTCGATCACGCCGTCACGCACCAGGTTCAGCGCCAGCGGCACCACGGTCTCCAGGCCGATGATGCCGTTGGGCGCGCTCACGAACTCCAGCGCCTTCTCGTACGGGGCGTGCGGGGCGTGGTCGCTGCCTATCGTGTCGATGACGCCGTCGGCCAGCGCCGCGCGGACCGCCACGCGGTCGGACTCCGCGCGCAGCGGCGGGTACATCTTGGCGTCGGCGTTGTAGCCGTCCACCGCCTCGTCGGTGAGCTCCCAGTAGTGCGGGCAGGTCTCGGCGGTGACGGAGATGCCCTCGGCCTTGGCCATGCGGATCAGCTCCACGGAGCGGGCGCAGGAGACATGCAGGAAATGCACGCGCCCGCCGGTGAGCGCGGCGATCTGGATGTCGCGGGCCACCATCGCGCTCTCCGCCGCGCAGGGAGTGCCGGACAGCCCCATGCGGGTGGCGGCCAGCCCTTCGTTCATGGCGCCGCCGGCGGACAGGCCCGGATCCTCGGCATGGACCAGGATGGGCAGCTCGAACTTCAGCGCGTATTCCAGGCTGCGGCGCATCACCATGGAGTCGGCGATCGGCTGGCCGTCGTCCGAAAGCGCCACCGCTCCGCCCTTGCGGAGCTGGCCGAACTCGGTGAGCTGCTTCCCTTCCTGGCCCAGGGTGACCGCGCCCACCGGCCACAGCCGGGCGAGCCCGATGCGGCGCGACTCGCGGATCAGGAATTCCATGTCGGGACGGCTGTCGGAGACCGGCCGCGTGTTGGGCATCGGGCAGACGCCGGTGAACCCGGCCGCGACCGCGGCGGTCAGCCCGCTCTGCAGGTCCTCCTTGTACTCGAACCCCGGTTCCCGCAGGTGCACGTGCAGGTCGATCAGGCCGGGCGTCACCACCTGCCTGGTGCAGTCGATGGTGCGGTCGGCCGCCGTTCCGGAGTCGGCGCCGACGGCGGCGACCATCCCGTCGCGGATGAGCAGGTCGCAGACGCGGTCGACGCCGTTCTGCGGGTCGATCACGCGCCCGCCGCGCAGCAGCAGCGTCATCGGGCCGTTCTCATCGGGCAAGGCAGGTGTGGAACAGGACCGCCATGCGCACGGCCACGCCGTTGGTCACCTGGTCCAGGATGAGGGAATGCGGGCCGTCGGCCACGTCGGCGGCGATCTCCACGCCGCGGTGCATGGGCATCGGGTGCAGCACCAGCACGTGCGGGTCGGCGGCCGTCAGCCGCTCGCGGGTGATGCCGTACTCGACCGCGTACTCGTGGATCGACGGGAAGTAGCCGCCGTGCTGGCGCTCGAACTGGATGCGCAGGATGTTGAGCACGTCCTGATCGCCGATCACGGCGTCCAGGTCGTAGCTCACCGCCACGCCCAGCTCCTCGATGTCCGCCGGGATCAGCGTCGGCGGCCCGCAGACGGTGACGGACGCGCCCAGCCTGGTCAGTCCCCAGATGTTGGAGCGCGCCACCCGCGAGTGCAGGATGTCGCCGATCAGGCAGACCCGCAGTCCCTCGATCGGCCGCCGTTCGCGGATCGTGTAGATGTCGAGCAGCCCCTGCGTCGGGTGCTCGTGCACGCCGTCGCCGGCGTTGACCACGCCGGCCTCCAGCACCCGCGCCAGCAGGTCGGCGGCGCCGGAGGCCTGGTGGCGGACGACCACGGTGTCGATCTGCATCGCCTCGATGGCGCGGGCGGTGTCGGTGAGGCTCTCCCCCTTCTCGGTGCTGGAGGTGGAGCCGGTCAGGTTGACCGTGTCGGCCGACAGCCGCTTGGCGGCCAGCTCGAAGCTTGAGCGGGTGCGGGTTGAGGCCTCGAAGAACAGGTTGGCGATGGTCTTGCCCTGCAGGGCCGGGACCTTCTTGACCTCGCGCGAGGAGACCTCCTTGAAGGAGTCGGTGGAGTCGAGGAGGAGCTCGATCTCCTCCCGCGACAGGTCCTGCAGCGCCAACAGGTCCTTGCGCGACCAGCGGACCTTCTCCGTGGCCGGCTCGGGCGCCGTGGCCGTGGCGGCGGCCGGGGACGCCTGGGTGCCCGTCATGCCGGGTCCCCTTTGCGGTCGATCAGCACGTCTTCCACGCCGTCGGTCTCCGTGAAGCGGACCCGGATCTTCTCGTCGCGGGCCGTGGGGATGTTCCGGCCCACGTAATCGGCGCGGATCGGCAGCTCACGGTGGCCGCGGTCGATGAGCACGGCCAGCTTGATCTTGCGCGGGCGGCCCAGGTCGGCCAGCGCGTCCATGGCGGCGCGCGTGGTGCGGCCGGTGTAGAGGACATCGTCGACCAGGATCACCACCCTGTCGTCGATGGGAAATCCCAACTCGGTGGGCCGCACGACCGGCTGAGCGGCCACCTGACTGAGGTCATCGCGGTACAGGTTGATGTCCAGCGAGCCGAGGGGGACATGGATGCCGGTGGCGTCGTGCATGGCCTGCGCGATGCGCTGCGCCATGGGCACGCCGCGGGTGCGCACGCCGACCAAGCGTACGTCATCATCGGCCGATTCGATGATCTCGTGGGCGATGCGGATGAGTGCGCGCCGGATCTGGTCGGCGTCGAGCACGCGCCGACTCACCAAGCGCTCAGCGTGCGGCATGGGCATTCCCTTTCGGGCCTCACAGGACCCGACTTAAAGGTGTGTGCGGAGACTACCCAGCCGGGCCGCCGGTGTCAAGCACTGCGGCGCGGTCGCGGTTTCACTCGTCACCAGACTACCTGCAGACACGCTCTCCGTCTGTGATTCGGTCGTCGTCGCTGTTGGCGCCGACGGGGTTGGAACGGCCAGCACCGCATAACACAACAGGAGTTCCGCCGAGGTCTCCATGCACGTAACAGATGCCGGCCGCCTTCACGCCGCGTTGGAGTGAATGGCCGTACCGCCTGCTTGCGATGCGCCTTGGCGGTTTCCTTGGCTGCGCATCCGGCGGCTGCTCGAGACCAGGGCATCCATGCGTGCACGGTCGCCTCTTCTGTCCGCCCGGTGCCACACCCTGTCGACGCAGACCTGCTCGACCTCGCCGGTCGTGCTCTCGGCAACATGAAGCGATTTCGTGGGATCGCTCTTCCGGTCGCTTCTCCCGGGTTCGGCCCGAACGCAGCCTCCCTCTTGATCGTTCCCCGGGGCTACCTCCCGACGCTCGGAGCATGTCCAAACCCGGCTACGCCTGCCCGTTGCGTCAATTCTTACGCGAGTAAGGCCGCTCTCTGAGTGTCAACCGTTGCGGTTCTTCAAAACGGACACCGCCGCGAGATCGGAAATAAACTCCCTGTGCCGAGAGCGCGCCACGATCTCCGGATCCACCCCGATAGCCAGTCGCGCGCCCTCGAGCCACTCGTGTCCAACTCAAAGCTGTCTGCATCGGCAGCGATGCCTGTGTTGATCGCGGCATCTTTGCCGTACTTAGGCGATCTCGTCGAAGATCATTGGAATAATCACTGTCGTCCTGGACACTCGCTCATCAAGCTCTGCGCTGTTGAGGGATAGCTCATATCGGTCCGGATGTCTCGGTGAACGGTCTCGGCTCTCTATGGATCGGCTCAAGACAGCGGCAAGCCGCATCTCGGAGCTCGTCGTTCGGGTTTGGTGGGTTGATTAGCGCCTCCTGGAATTCGTCCCAATCCCGCGCTGACAGAGTGACTGCCTCACTTGATTGGATAACGCGCTCGGCCCCATGTTCGATAGCCCAAGGTCGATCACGGCGGTCTGCCGAAAGGCAGCCGAACTCTCTAGTGTCTACTCCGTCTTGGCGCCTACGCTCACTCAAACCGGTCCTCCCCAATGTTGAGAAAGATCTAAAGCAGGCTGGGGCCAAGGTCCCTCTTTGCAACCGCTCACTACTGGAGTTTGACACTCTGGCTTATTGCGCGTTCGCTCGGCTTCACTCCTGATGGCACTTAGCCAATATTGGCCAGCGACCCGCCCGGACCTATCGTGATAGGTTCGTACTAAACAGGATCTCGCCGCAGAAGTCAGTCGTGTAATACTCAATCCAACGCGCCGTCCTACCCGAAAAGCTGAGCGTTGCGCTACGGGGTGTCAAAGCACCGCATACGGGATCACGAAAGCTCTCGTCACCAGAGAATCCTCCACCGGTAGCGGTGAAAAATCCCGTCTTGTTGATCTCGCCAGTGATGTCCGGAAGATCGACCGATTCGCCGAAGAACGTGGTCGTCGTGCTAACCGTGACCTGCGATCCGGACTGTACTACCTTTATGCGCATCGTTCCGATCTCGACCGGATCGATTAGTGTTCCATCCATGATAGTCGTCCCCGTGTAGGTCCCAGCAACGTCCGGATACGGCGAACTGACCATATCGTCGCATGCGCCAAGAACTATCAACGACGCGACTGCAAAGGTCGTAAGGGCGATCTTGAATCGTACAGAGCAATGAGCCAATTGCGTCCTCCTGGCCGTCACCCTCATAGGTGCCGGGCCGTTTTGCGAACAGGTAGACTGCACTCGCGCACAATCGCCTGAGGGCTCTGGCTTGTTCACTCCAGGCGAGGTAGCTACTCCACCGCCCGTTACGGAGCTGTTGTATTCGGCCAGCGACCCGGCGTGGGCCACGAGCCGTCTACCTGTTCGCTGATGCCATCATGGCAGCTCGATCGCAGAGGATCAAGCGCAGTTTCGTTGCGCGGCTGGCGCGGGAGTATCGACGCTGAGGGCGTGGACCGTAACGGCGCGCATCAGTGACGCGCAAATGGTGTGGGTTGGCTCGTCCCGCCTTGACGGGCGGACCGTGCCGGATTGGCGCGGTGGTCAGCGTGCCTCGTCCGCCGGCTCAGCCGCGCTCGCCTCGACACGATGACACGTGGCCTCTTGAGGAGGCCGGACGCGGCGAGGAACTGCGCCTTCCGCCTACGCGCCGAGAGTTCGGACGACAACTGCGCCGACACGGACCGCACGCACTCCAATGCGTCCGCGAGTAGCTTCGCGCGGTGACGCCGACCTGACGAAAGGCAGCCGCCACGCAAACGGTGGCGGCACGACATCGGCCAGCGCGATGGACGACGTCGGCACCTCCGCAATGCGAGACCTCGCGAATAGTAAGCCAGCAGGCAGCCGGGTAGTGGGTCAGTTTGAAAATCAGGCGGGATCCGGGCCGGCCGACGTGGTATGCTCCTGCCCGCGCCCGATGGATTGCCGGGGAGTTGAACCCCGCGGGGCATATGCTTTGTGAGAGCGCGCCCGGAGCCTTCGCAACCCATCAACCCGAGCGGGACCCCTTGGTCCCGCCGGGCGCGGGCGCTCAGCTCCAAGAGCGCCGTCAATCGAATTAGGTCATTGGCCGTCCGTTTCCGTCAACCCGACCGTCAAGCGTTATTTGATCTCTCCCGAGCACTCATGCGACGCTCATCCGCGGTAGTCGTAGGGGACCGCGGGGCCTACGAATCGACCCAAGCAGGCGATCGCACGACCGTTCGCGGCTCGCCAGCGCCGACGCCTGGCATCTTGCGACCGTTTGCATCAACGAAAGGATCGGCGCACTCCGTCACGTCATGGAGCGGCACGTCTTCGTTGTCCGCCACGCATCCGAAGAAGATCAAGAGGTTGTGGTCTAGCCGAGATCCTATGCGGACCATCAGCACAGGAGCTCCTGTCAGCGCACGGATATGTCCGTCGCTCCGAATCTCGCCTTGCGTCAGGACAACGTAATCGGCGTACACGTCAACAACGATGTACGGGTTGTTGCGCTGCCCCTGTAAGACGAGATACCCGCCGACGCCACCTTGCGGGGTCTTCCAGTGCCATTTGAACTTGCTCTCCACGGACCAGATCGCATCCCCTCCAGCCGGGAACGTGAAACCGCCGATCACTCTATCGTCGCCGTGGTAGAGCATCGTGTGCGCCACGCCTCTATGAGCAATCTCCAAAAAGGAGAACTCCTTGAGACCTGGCTCACGTTCCGATTCCCAGTAATACCCGTTGCGCGGCATGCCGCGATTGGTCTTCGCATGCTCCGAAGGGTCGAAGTCAGCCCACATGACCCATCGGCCAACGGGAAGCGCCCCGGTCAGGGCTGAAAGGTGAGTGGGGTCCGGCGACACGATTGGCTTCGGTTCGTCCCTCGGAAAGATGCCGAAATGGTCGACGAACAGCTGTGGATACCAGAGCCGCTCGAAATCGCCGCCAGAGCGTATCCAATATCCTGGAACGGGTCGCGGGCTACTAGGTAGCCTGGCTTCAGGCGCGATGCCGATAACCCACGCATGATCGCCGACTTCGAGAATACTGCACCCGCGCAGACGGAGGGCGGCTGAGGCAGCCCCTGTAATGCGGCCGCCGAATGCGGCGAAGGTGCGCGCGATCTCGTCAGGATCTTCGCATCCCAAGTACGTCTCCGTGATGAGCGCGCTGTATTGGTTCTTCTCGAAGTCGAACCGAATTGGCTCTTGCGCCCATAGAATACCGACCGTTAGCGTGAGGATAACTATTAGGGCTAAGGCCTTGCGCGACTGCATCCGCGGATCTCCTGCGCATGGCCCCGGGCATAGGTGCCGGGCCGGTTGAGACATACGCGCGCCCGTAGGCGCAGAGCTTCGCCTATTCGGCTCCACACGACCGGGAGCTACCCGGCCGCGGCGCGGAGCGTATGCGAGGGACCCGACGTAGGAGACGGGTACGCGCAATGTCTCGATATCGAGGGTAGCACCTCGGCAACACGGAGTGTCAAGCTTCCCCACCGGCCGGGTCGGACCGGCGTTGGCATGGGAGAAACACG
>JAPPKD010000122.1 GCA_028820215.1 Spirochaetaceae bacterium
TGCTTCCCACCTACTGCAAGGGCAACGCCCGCGTGGCCGACCTGACCGGCGACGGGTGGCTGGACGTGGTGTTCTACAACCCGCGCGGCCACCTGGCCGTCTACCACGGCGGACCGCGCGGCTTCTCCACCGAACGGATGAGCCGTATCGAGCTGGACCTGGGCGGAGACGGCAACGTCGCGGCGATCAACTGCGCCGACCTGACCGGCAACGGCTGGCTGGACCTGATCGTCGTGGTGATGGGGCACTACACCCGCATGGAGTCCGGGTTCCACATCCTGTACGGCGGCCCGGACGGCTATGCGCAGGATCGAGGCGAGTACCACCGCACCGACGCGTCCAGCATCCTGCTGACCGTCGCGGACGTGAACGCCGACGGCCACCTCGACCTGCTGGTGCCGGCGTACTCGACCCAGTTCAGCCGCGTGCTGCCGGCGCACATCTACTGGGGCACGCCGGGCGGCATCGACTACCAGCATCCCACGGTGATCCCGTGCGACTCGTCCTGCGCCTTCCAGGTGGTGGACATGACCGGCAACGGTTACCGCGACGTGCTGACGGTCTGCCATCGCACCGACCTCGGCCACCGGGTCGACTCGCTGCTGTTCCACAACGGCCCCGAGGGTCTCGATCTGGACCACCCGGTGCGGCTGCCGGGGATGGGTCCGCACCTGAGCACGCCGCGCGACTTCGGCAACGCGTTCACGCGTGAACCGTGCGAGCGCTACCGGTCGCCGCCGTACGATCTGGCCGGCAGGCGGCCGGTGCGGGTGGACTGGATCGCGGACACGCCGCCGCGCACGTCGGTCGAGCTGCAGCTCCGGTGGGCTGATTCGCGCGAGGACCTGGCCACGGCGCCGTGGCACGGCGCGGACGGCGCGGGCAGCACCTTCGCGCACCCCGGCCGCGTGGTCGGGCTCGGCGGCCCGCAGCGCTGGCTGCAGTACCAGGCGACGCTGACCTCGCTCGACGGCTGCAGCACGCCGTCGCTGCGCGAGGTGAGCGTCGAGCTGGCTTAAGGCGTACACTCGCTACATGGCAGAGCAGACGCTGGTCGATGAACGGCAGTACGTCGCGGCGGGCACGGTCGAGTCCGTACGCGCCAAGGGGGTCGTCCTGGTCGAGGGCGACGGGGTCACCATCGCCGTGTTCGCCGCCGGCGACCGCATCGCCGCGGTGGACAACCGCTGCCCGCACATGGGCTTCCCGCTGCACCGGGGATCGCTCCATGACGGCATCCTGACCTGCCACTGGCACCACGCCCGCTTCGACCTGGCATCCGGCTGCGCGTTCGACCTGTTCGCCGACGACGTGCCGTCCTACGACGTGCGCATCGCCGACGGACAGGTGCTGGTCGCGCGCAGCCCGCGCCAGCAGGCCGACGCGGCGTTCTACTCCGGCCGGCTGCAACGCGGGCTCGACATCGGCGTGGGGTTGATCCAGGCCAAGGCGCTGCTCGGCCTGCTCGACGAAGACCGGGACCCGTCCGGCGTGATCGCCACGGTCGCCGAGTTCGGCGCCCGCAGGCTGGCGAGTTGGGGCGAGGGGCTGGTGCGCCTGACCTGCGTGGCCAACCTGGCGCCGTACCTGAGCGACGACACGCGCTACCTGGCGCTGTACTACGCGACCCGGCAGATCGCCGCCGAGGCGTCGGGAGCGGTGCCGCACCGCCTGCGAGGGGCGCTGGACGGGGACGGCCGCAGGCTCGACGAGCTGTCCGGCTGGCTTGCGACCTTCGTCGGCGCACGCCACGCGGACGGGGTCGAGCGCACGCTGGCCACGGCGCTGCGTACCCTGAGCGAGCGCGACGCCGCCGGCCTGCTGTCCGACGCGGCGGCGCAGCGCCTCTACGCCGAGGGCGGGCACCTGCTCGACTCCTGCAACAAGGTGTTCGAGTTGATGGACCACGTGGGCGCCGACGACGCGGAGACGCACGTGGCGCTCCTGGCCGGCCGCATCGCCGCGGCGCGCGGCGAGGAGGAGGGGAGCGCCTGGCGGCACCCGGTCGACCTGGTGAGCGCCGCCCGCGACCTGGAGTCGCGGCTCCCGGAGCTGCTGGCGGCGGGCGCGGACGCGGCGCGCGCGAACGGGACCACCGAGCCGGCGCAGGCTCGCGACGTCGCCGGGCGCATGCTTCGGGTCCTGCTCGGCGATGACGGCCGCGCGGTCGTGGCGACGGTCGGTGACGAGCTGGCCGGCGGAACCGCCCCCCGCATCCTGTCGGCCGTGGTCGCCTACGCGGCGGGGCTGCGCCTGGCGCGCTTCTCGGCGTCGAACGACGTCGGCGACTGGTTCAGCGCCCAGCACACCTTCATCTTCGCCAACGCCGTGGACCGCGCGGTGCGGCGCAACCCCGCGTCCCGGACCGTGGCCGCGATCGTCCAGGCCGCGCTGTCCGTGCACGCCGACCGGTTCCTGAACGTGCCTCCGGCTCGCCTGCCGGGCGAGCGGGACGGCCTCGACGCGCTGCCCGATGACCACGACGAGCTGCTCGAGCGCCTGCTCGACACCATGGACCGCCGCAGCACGCCGGGCGACGCGGATGCGCTGACCGCGCGCTACCTGCGCGCCGGCGGCCCCCTGGAGCGGCTGATCGACACGCTGGCCTACGCGACGGTGCGCGAGGACCTGGATTTCCACAGCCTGCAGGTGCTGGAGGCGGCCGTCGCCCAGGGGCACACCTGGGGAGACGGCCCCGAGCGGGAGCACCTGATGATCGGCGTCACCCGCAACCTGGCCGCGCAGTGTCCGACCCGGCGCGGTGGCTTGAGCACCGCCCTGATCGCGCGGCGGCTGCATCGCGGCCAGGCGCTGTACGCGGAGGATGACGCGGACGGCGACGGCAAGGACGCCTGAGGGGATCGTCGTGCTTGATCTGCAGACGTTCGCTCCCGGCGACCCGGCCGGCGCCGCGGCGGTGTTCCATCGGGACGGCCTGGTCATCATCCGCGACGCGCTCACGCCAGAGCAGCTCGCGCTCGCGCAGGCCGGAGCGCGGCGGGTGGCGGCCGAGCAGATGGCGGCGATCCCGTTCGAGGAGGCGAACCGCGGCTATGCGCGCTATTCCTACGGGCTGCAGCTCCACCACCCCGAGTGGGCGCAGCTGATCGCGGTGCCGACGATCCTGCCGGTGCTGGATGAGATCTGGGGCTCCGAGGAGTACATCTGCGGGCTGGGTGGCGGCGACTACTCCGCGCCCGGAGCGGAGATTCAGCACTTGCACGCCGACCTGCGCGACGACATCGCGGACCCGCTGCAGCAGGTCACGATCTTCGATCTGCCGAGCCCGTTCATCGTCGCCAACTACGTGATGACCGAGTTCAGCGAACGAACGGGAGCGACCCGCTTCGTGCCCGGCACGCACCGCACGCGCCAGAAGCCTCCAACGCTGGAGGAAGAACCGGAGCGCATGCGGCAGTCGTTCATCTGTGCGCCGCCGGGAACCGCCATCATCCGCGACGTGCGCTGCTGGCACGGCGGCACCCGCAACAGCAGCGACCAGGTGCGCATCATGCTGGGCATCGGGTACTACGCGCCCTGGTTCCGGCAGCCAAGGATGCATGGCGTGGTGCCCCGGTCGCTGTACCGGACGCTGCCGGCACGTGCGCAGAGACTCGCCCGCTTCATCGTCGTCGACGACGCGTCAGGATGCCAGCAGCCCTGAGCCCGGCACCGCCGAACATCCTGTTCGTCTTCACCGACCAGCACCGCTGGGACTGGGTGGGGTACGAGGGGCGGGTGCCGGTGCGCACCCCCAACCTGGACCGGATCGCCGCGCGCGGCGTGGCCTTCAGCGGCTGCCGGGTGGCAAGCCCGATGTGCGCGCCCAGCCGCGCCTGCCTGGCCGCCGGTGTGCGCTACGGCCGCTGCCGCGTCGCCGACAACCGCGCCGACGCCGATCCGGCGCTTCCCACCTTCATGCAGGCGCTGCGCGCGGCCGGCTACCGGGTGGCGATGTGCGGCAAGAGCGACCTGCACAAGCGCTCGCACCTGCACGGCCGCTACGGCTGGTCCAGCTTCCTGGGGCGTATGGGATTCACCGATACCCTCGACCACGCCGGCCACCGCGACAGCGCCGCCGTCGCCGGCCGGACCGAGCCGATCGAGCCTTACCTGGCGTTCCTGCACGAGCACGGCCTGGCCGCGACCGTGCTGGAGGACTGGGAACGGCGCCGGCGCCACGACCAGGACGGGAAGGGGATCGCCGCATGGCCCTGCCCGCACGGCCGCTTCTTCCAGATCGACGACTTCACGGGCCGTGCGGCGCTCGGCCTGCTCGACCGGCTTCCGGCCGGGCAGCCGTGGTTCCTGCAGGTGAACTTCTCCGGCCCGCACCCGTATTTCGATGCCTGCCGTGAGCTGCTGGATCGCTACGACGGCGTCGCGTTCCCGGAGCCGGCCGACGCACCGCCGTCGGCGCACGACCACCAGGCGATCAGGCGCAGCTATGCGGCCAAGATCGAAGGCATCGACGACTGGATCGGCTGGATCCGGGACGCCGTGGAGCGGCGCGGCGAGGCGGACCGGACGCTGTTCGCCTTCTCGGCCGACCACGGCGAGATGCTCGGCGAGCGCGGACTCTGGGACAAGGGACAGCCGCACGATGGCTCCGTGCGCGTGCCGCTGGCGGTGTCCGGTCCGGGCGTCGACGCCGGCCGCTGGAGCGACGCGCCGGTCGAGACCATCGATCTGGCCGCCACGTTCGTCGAAGCCGCCGGGGCGGAACCGCCGTCGGGCTGGGATTCCCGCTCGCTCTGGCCACTGCTGAGCGGCGGCGCCCGGCGCACCCGGCCGGTCGCCGAGTCGGCATTCGGAAACTGGCGCCTGCGCACGGACGGCCGATGGAAACTGATCGAGCACACGGCGGCCGCACCGGAGCTCTTCGACCTGTGGAACGATCGCGCCGAGCGTCACGACGTGGCCGACCGACACCCCCGGATCGTCGACCGCCTGAGAAGCAAACAGTGTCGGGAACCGTCAGATTGACATGCCCACCCCGACGCGATAAGAGCACGCATGAAGAGACTCAGATTGGAGGCACGCGCGAGATGGCGCTGCTGATCAAGGCTCCCGCCAGGATTCCGCAAGACAGCAGCCCTCCCAAGGTGATCGACGAGTTGATCGGTCGAGTCAACTCAAACTCGCGCGAAGTGAGCATCGCCAGGATGCGAAGTCCCGCGGGCTGGAGCGAGCCGGGCCAAACTCCGGAATTCGACGAGTACTCGGTCGTGCTTTCGGGAATACTCCGCGTAGAGACAACCGACGGCGTCATCGATGTCGGCGCGGGACAAGCAGTCGTTGCTCGGAAGGGGGAGTGGGTCAGGTACAGCAGTCCGATTGAGGGTGGAGCGGAGTATGTGTCGGTGTGCGTGCCCGCATTCAGTCCCGAGACGGCTCATCGCGATGAGTTTTGAGACCTCGGCTTCCGGTACCGTCCGCCATCCGCTACGCATGAGCGGCGTGCGGTAGACTGATCGACCTATGAGCATGAGCACTACCACCGACCGGCTGGCGATCGACGGCGGCACGCCGCTGGTGATGGAACTGCCCGAGCGCGCCCTGATCGGCGCGGAGGAGCGCGCCGCCGCGCTCGGGGTCATCGACCGGGCGATCGCCGCCGGCGGCGCCATCGAGTACGGGGGGCCGGAGGAGGAGGCGTACTGCGCCGAGTTCGCGGCGACCCTCGGCGGCGGCTACGCCGACGCGGTCAACTCCGGCACCGCGGCCCTGTACGTCGCGCTGCGGGCGCTCGGCGTGGAGCCGTTCACGGAGGTGGTGGTGCCGGCGGTCACCGACCCGGGAGGCATCATGCCGGTGCCGCTGCTGGGCTGCATCCCGGTGGTGGCCGATACCGAGCCGGGCTCCTTCAACTGCGGCCCGGAGCAGGTCGAGGACGTCCTCGGTCCTCTGACCAGCGCCATCGTGGTCGCCCACATCGCCGGCGAGCCGGCGCGGATCGAGGCCATCGCCCGCCTGGCCGAACGCCACCGCGTGCCGCTGATCGAGGACTGCGCGCAGGCGCACGGCGCCGCCATCGGCGGCGCGCCGGTCGGGAGCTTCGGAACCGTCGCCACCTTCTCGACGATGTGGGGCAAGCACCACTCGACCGGCGGGCAGGGCGGCGTGCTGTTCACCCGCGACGGGGATCTGTACCCCACGATCCGCGGCGCCGCCGACCGCGGCAAGCCGTTCGGGGACACCCTGCCGGCGGGCCGCAACTACCTGGCGTCGCTCAACTTCAACCTGGACGAGCTGAGCGCCGCGATCGGCCGCGCGCAGCTCTCCAAGCTGCCGGTGGCGGTCGAGCGCCGCCGCGCGTTCGTGCGGGCGCTGGCCGAGCGCCTCGCCGACGTGCCGTCGGTGCAGGTCCCGGAGCTGCCCGCCGGCGCCGAGCCGTCCTGGTGGTTCCTGCGGCTGCGCTACCGCCCGATGGGCGGCTGGGACAAGGAGCGCTTCTGCGCGGCCGTCGCCGCCGAGGGGGTGCCGGTCAACCCCACCTACGCCGCGCTGCCGGCCACCTACACCTGGTTCCGCGACCGGCAGGTATTCGGGAGGCGGAGCGGCTTTCCGTGGACGGCGGCCGAGTACCGGGGCGACCCCGATCGCGTCTTCCCGTGTCCGAACGCGCACGCGGCGGTTGCCGAGCACTTCACACTGCCGTTGCGCGAGTCGTGGGGCGAAGCGGAGGCAGCGAACATCGCGGCCGCGTTCGCCCGCGTCGACCGCGCGGCGCGGGCGGGAGGCGCTTGACGCCTGCAGACCGTCAGCCGGTTACGCTGACGGAGATCCGGCACGGGCCGGAACGCCTTCCTGCGTCTCCGCGACCACCTGGTCGACGACCGAGCGGAGTGCCTCCGGCTCCGTCGCTCCCTCGACGCGGCGGAGCCGGAAGAGGTCCAGTTGCCGGTCCGCGCTCGTGCCGTCGCGGATGATGTCCCGCACGCGGCGCAGTTCCTCTTCGCAGCCGAGCGCACCGGCATCGCCCGCCAAGGTGTCGATCAGCGCCTCGGCGTACTCGTCGATGTCCATGCGCCCGCCGGCGCCGGCATCGCCCAGGAAGGCGAACACCCCGAAGCGCTGCGCAAGCCACCGGTTTTCCATGATGATCTCGGTCCGCGGCTCTGCCGGCAGCTCGTTCGCCCGAGCCTGCCGCAGCAGCATGCGGATGAGCGACGCGTAGAGCGCGGCGATGGACACCGCATCATCGATGCGCGGGCAGATGTCGCAGATGCGCAGCTCCACCGTCGGATGCAGCGCGGCCGGCCGGATGTCCCACCACAGCTCGCTGCCGTCCTGAATGAAGTCCAGGCGCCGGTACTCGTCCACGAGCCGGTCATACTCCGCGCGCGACTGCAGCGGAGCGGGAGTGCTGGTGCGCGGGAGTGCGCCGAACAGGTTCAGGCGGTACGACTTGTAGCCGGTCATACGGCCGCCGCTGAGCGGTGACGACCCGGACAGCGCGTGCAGGAACGGCAGGTAGCGGCGCAGGGCGGTCATGACCTGGATGCGTTCGTCCTCGTCGCCGAAGCCGGCATGGATGTGCATGCCGCTGATCAGCATGCGCCGCACGGCGTCCTGGAAGAGAGCGGCGAACCGTTCGTAGCGCTCCTTGCGGGTGGGCGCCTGCTCCGCTCGGCGAACGGATGGGTGGAGGAGGCGATTACCGCGGCGCCGTGGGCGGCAGCCGACTCCAGCACCAGGGCGCGGGTCTCCACCAGGGCCTCGCGCACGTCGGTCACCGTGCTGCAGATGCGCGTGTTGGTCTCGATCTGGGAGCGGAGAAACTCCGGGACCACCTTGTGCGGCCCGCTGTTCCGTTCGCAGGCAGCGAAGATGTCGGGGTCCGGATCGGCCAGCAGGTCGCGTGTGTCCGGATCGATCAGGAAGAACTCTTCCTCGACCCCGAGCGTGATTTGCAGGTCGTCGCCGGCTTTGGCCATGCTTCAGTCGATCGTCGACTGCCGGCGGCACTCTTCCATGATGCGCATCTGCCTCAGCACCTGCTCGGCGGTGACCGGCAGCGGACCGCCGTGGCGGATGGCGCCGAACAGCTCCCGGTAGTAACGGGCCTCGCCCTCGGCCTCCGGGCCGCCGGCGGCCTTTGCCTCTTCAAGCGTCCAGCGATGCTCGACCCAGTCGACCTGCTCCCGGTTGTAGCTGCGGTCGCCGGTCGGCTCGGTGGACAGTTGGCGCTCGGGCCGGCTGCCGGGCCGCACGCAGCGCCACGTCAGCTCGCCGTTTCCGCCCACCAGTCCGCCTTCCGAGCCCATGACGTGCAGCATCGGCTGCTCGTAGGCGCAGGTGGAGGTGATCTCGATGTCGATGGTCGGCGCCGCGGCGGCATCCGCATTCGCGGGATCGGGGGTGAGGACGACCTTGAGATGGTCCTCCGCGTCGCCGAGCGTCTGCACGCAGTCGCTCACGTACAGCACGCGCGGCTCGCCCGGGCCGAACAGCGTCAGGGCCGCGTCGATCAGGTGGGCGCCGGTGTTGTTGAGCGATCCGCCGCCGAAGCGCCGCAGGGTCTGCCAGTCCCATCGCCGCCCGAAGCCATGGTTGACCAGCCGTACCTGAACCAGGCGCCCGAGCTCGCCTGCGCCCACGATGGCGAGCACCTTCTGCAGCTCGGGACGGAAGCGCCAGTTCTGAAAGACGGACAGCAGCCGGCCGGTGGCGTCCCGGACCGCGACCATGCGCTCGGCCTCCTCGAGCGAGGTGGCCATCGGCTTCTCGCCGACCACGTGGCGGCCGGACTCCAGCGCGGCGATCGCGTACGGGGCGTGCAGGTGGCTCGGCACCGCGACCACGACCAGCTCGACCTCGGCGTCGGCCAGCAGGTCGTCGAACTCGATGTGGGAACGGCAGCCGAAGCGCTGCTCGGCCTCGGCGCGGCGCTCGGCCAGGTGGTCCTGGACCGCGACCACGGTGAATCGCTCGGGCTGCTCGGCGAGCAGGCGCGCGTGGATGCTCCAGCCGCTGCGGCCAAGGCCGGCGATGGCGGTACGCACGGGGGAGGTTGAAGTGCTCATGACGGGCGGATCATAGCCTCACCGGGCCGGCGGTGGCAGGCCGGCCGGTTGACCGGCTCCGGGCGCGAACGTAGGGTCGGCGGCGAGCACACCGTGGCAGACGTCCAGGTTCGGCTGTCGAGCACCACCCGCTCCATGCCGGAGCGGATCGTGTTCACCCTGCGGCGCTACTGGTTCGTCTACCTGCTGATGCTGCCCGGTCTGGCCTGGATCGCGGTGTTCCAGTACGCGCCGATGTACGGCCTGCTGGTCGCCTTCAAGGACTTCAACATCGTCAAGGGCATCATGCGGAGCCCCTGGGTGGGCTTGGAGAATTTTCAGATCCTGTTCCAGACACCGCCGTTCTATGCGGCGCTTCGCAACACGCTGATCATCAACCTCTACAACCTGGCCTTCGGCTTCACCTTCACGGTGTTCCTGGCCCTGATGCTCAACGAAGTGCGGGTCTCCTGGTACAAGCGCACGGTGCAGACGATGGTCTACTTTCCCCACTTCGTCTCCTGGGTGGTGATGGGCGTGCTGGTGTCGCGCATGCTCTACCCGGAGCCCGACGGCCCGTTCAACGTCCTGGTCGGCCTGGTCGGGGTGCAGCCGCGCCACTGGCAGACGGACCCGCAGTACTTCCGCGGCATCGTGGTGATGGTCAACACCATCAAGGAGGCAGGCTTCGCCACCATCATCTACCTGGCGGCGCTGTCCAGCGTGAGTCCCGACCTGGTGGAAAGCGCCCACTGCGACGGCGCGCACCGCGGCCACCTGATGCTGCACATCTACCTGCCGCGCATCGCGCCGACCATCGCCGTGCTGTTCATCCTGCAGCTTTCCGGCCTCTTCGGCTCCAACTTCGAACTGATCTACAACCTGTACAACCCTGCCGTGTACGACGTCGGGGACGTGCTCTCCACCTACCTGTACCGGACCGGGCTCCTGAACAGCAAGTTCGAGCAGGCGACCGCGCTCGGGCTGGTCTTCAACGTGCTCGGGCTGATTCTGCTTCTGAGTGCCAACCGCTTCATCAGGCGCATGAACGTGATGGGCATCTTCGAATGACGACCGGGGGCATGCTTCGCGGCCGCCTGGGCTTCAACATGTTCGACGTGTTCGCGGTCGCATTCGTCGGGCTGTTCGGCGTGGTCGCCGTCTATCCGATGTGGTACGTGCTCGTGGTGTCGCTCATGCCGTACGCCGAATTCGTCCGGGCCGACTTCATCCTGCTGCCGTCGCTGAACCCGGACCTGACCTTCTACCACGGCATCATCATCGGCGCTCCACAGCTCTTCCTTCGCGCCATGTCCACGTCCATCGTCAAGACCACGGTCGGGGCAGGCGGCGGCGTCGTGGTCACCGCCATGCTCGCCTACGCCGTGACCAAGCGCCACGTCCCCGGCACGCGGCTCATCAACGTCCTGATCGTCCTCACTCTGTTCCTCTCCGGCGGCCTGATTCCGCTGTATCTGCTGGTGGTGAAGCTGGGTCTGCTCGGCTCGGCCCTGGCGCTGGTCCTGGTCACGGGGTTCATCAACACCAGCTATTTCATCATCATGCGCAATTTCTTCTCCTACACGGTGCCCAAGGATCTCGAGGATGCCTGCGTGATCGACGGCGCCAACGAGGCGACGACGTTCTTTCGGATCATCCTGCCGATCTCCAAGCCGATGGTCACGGCGATTCTGCTGTTCCTGGCGGTCTACCATTGGAACGACTGGGTCAGTTGGCTGTACTTCGTGCGTGACGCAACGTTCGCGCCGTTCGCGGTCCTGCTGCGCAGGGTGCTGGAGCGGCCGACGGTCTTCTTCGACTCGGCGGCCGGGCAGCGCTTCATCGAGGACGAGGGCTGGATTCCGCCGAGGCAGCTCGTGATGGCGACCGTCGTGCTCGCCATGTTGCCGATCATGATGCTGTACCCGTTCCTGCAGCGGCACTTCGCCAAGGGCATCCTGATCGGCGCCGTCAAGGAGTAGCCGAGCCGCCGGGCGAGCGGTGCGTGCTCAGGCCGGCACGATCGTCACGTCCACCTCGTCGACGACGATCGGCTCGGGGTCCGGCAGCGCGCCGACGTCCACCATTCCGGAGAACAGCAGCGTCAGCGTGAGATCGTTGTCACCGCGCACCACCAGCTCGGGGGTCAGGTCGATGACACAGGTGGTGTGCGGGGGCAGCGGCCTGCCCGCCTGCGCCGGGCGCCCCTCGCGGTGGTACACGCGGCGGAGTTGGCCGGCCGGAACCTCCGTGCCGTTGAGGCGCACGGCGATCCGGTCGGCCGATCCCAGGCCGACGGCGCGCAGGAACAGCGTGGCGCTGGCGGTCTTCTCGACCTCCTCGAACAGCCGGAACCGGTAGCTCGCCGACGGGGTGCCCGGCTCGCGCGGCAGGATCAGTTTCTGGTCCTTCATCGTCCCGCACACGTTGGTGCCGGACGGGCTGATGCCGTGGTACCCGCCCCACATCGAGCGGTAGGTGTAGTGACGGACGCCGTCGGCCACGCGCTTGGGGTCGCGCGCCTCGCGCAGCAGGCGGAAGGCCGCGGGCCAGCCGGTCTCGGCCCCGCGCTTGCCGGAACGGAACCCGCCCCAGTGCTTCTGGAAGTTGTAGACGGACATGCCGTCGGCGCCTTGCCGGCGCAGCGCGTGCGCCAGGGCGCGGTAGTTCTCCGCGGTCGCCGGCGGACCGAAGCTCTCGCGGGAGCAGCAGTACGGCTGCACGCCGGGGTAGAGCCGGCACGGCGTCCCGGCGGTGAGTGCCCGGAACTCCTCGCAGGCGGCGTTGAAGTCCGTGAACGACGAGTCCATGGGAGCGACGAAGTCGACCAACCCGCTGCCGATCCACGCGGGCACGTCCAGTCCCACGGCATGACAGTCCTCCAGGGTCTCCGGCACCAGCACGCCCAGCTCCAGCCGCCGCCCGCGGGCGGCGCCGTGCCCGTCGAGCAGCGCGCGCAGCCGCTCGATCAGGCCGGTCATCAGCGGCTGCCGCTCGCGGGCCGGGTTCCGGTCGCCGCCGGGGGCGGGGAAGTAGAGGCCGTCGCGCATGGTGAGCAGCACGCCGTCCACGTCGAAGCGCGCGGCCACCTCGGCGACGACGCCGTACAGGTAATCGCGCACCTCGGGGACCGTGAAGTCCATCCGGTTGCCCGGCAGGAAGGCGCCGCCGGGCGGCACGTCGGTGATCTTCCACTGCGGGTTGCGGTGCAGGAACATGGCGCCCTGGTCCGGCGCGCCGTGGTTGTCGTTGACCCGGAACCCGGCCAGGCAGCGCATGCGGCGCTCCCGGCACCGCTCCAGCATCACCTCAAGCGGCATGATGCCGTCGTCCATCATCGGCAGGAACCGGCGGTGCTGCGGCCGCGCGTCGTACTCGAAGCGCTCGGAGCGGAAGTACATCGTCCAGCCGGCGTTGTAGACCTCCTGCACGAACACGTCGGCGGCGCTGGTGGCCACGTGGTCGATGAACCTGCGGAGCTCTGCCGGCCTGGCCGGGTGCGAGGTGATCAGCGGGCGGGCGTCGCCGGGGTCGAAGTCGTAGTTGCACACGTTGGACGGATCGCTGACGTAGACCAGCTCCCAGTCCCGCGGCGGCCTGGTATCGGGGGGGGTGGCAGAGGGCGTCGTCGTCATTCCGGGGACCGTGCTACTCGGGCGACCACGTGGTGGCGTGGACGCCCTCGTCGCGGGCGCCGGCCCACAGGGTCAGCACGCGGCCGTCGCGCAGCAGCACCGAGCTGGTGCGCGCGTCCATGGGGTGGTAGGCAAGGATGTAGGGCTCCGGATCCCACGTCCGTCCGCCGTCGGGGCTGACCAGCGCGCGGGGACCGCCGACGGCGTCCTTGTGGTCGTAGGTCAGCACGACGCGGCCGTCCGGCAGGCCCACGGCGTCCGCGGACACCATGTGCAGGCGGGTGACCAGGAACGGGGTGGTCCAGTCGTAGCCCCCGTTGCCGGAGAACATGATCGCCTCGTTCTTGTAGCGGCCCGGTCCGACCCGGTTGAGCGAGGGCACCGGCCACCTCTCGTGGCCACCTCCCTGCCCGGCGGGCGCGTCGAACAGGTCCGGGTGCAGGTATTCGCGCTGGAATCGGGTCGCGCAGAGCAGCTCGCCCGACGGCAGCTCCAGGAGGTTCGACTCGCAGCAGCCGGGCGGCAGCACCGTCCAGTCGCCCCAGGTCCTGCCGTCGTCCTGCGAGCGCAGCAGGACGTCCCCCTCGTATCCGGCCTGGCGGGCCGCGTCGTTCCAGGCGTTGCCGCAGAAGCAGATCACGGTGCCGGAGGCGAGCTGGACGATGCGGCTGCCGTCGCCCTGCCCGCAGTAGCGGGTAGGCCGGGGCGCCAGCTCGGAGTCCGTCCAGGTCCGTCCGCCGTCGTCGCTGCGCGCCACGCGGGGCTCGCGCGTCGGGAACGTGCCGCGCGCCGGGTCGGCGTCATCGATCAGCGCGGCGTAGCTCGCCAGGAAGGTGCCGGATCCCGTCACCCCGAACCCGAACACCGCCGGATCGCGTCCCGACAGCGGGATCTCGGCCAGGAAGCTCCACGTACGGCCTTCGTCGGTGGAGCGATGGATGCGGCAGTCGCGGCTGGAGTAGACCAGGCTGCCATCGGGATGGCGGCAGATCACCGCGCCCTTGCCGCCGGCCCCGGCGAAGTAGCGGTGCTCGGCCGCCAGGCGCCGGTAGGCCACCATCTCGAAGTTCTCGACGTAGTCGCCGCCCTCGTAGCGGTCGTCGGGGCGCATGCGCACCATGCCGTTGTCCAGGTAGCCTGATCGGTCGACCCGGTCCGCCCACAGATTCGGGTAGACCAGCGGCGGCTTGGCCAGCCCCTCCGGCGTCCAGCGCACCACGCCGATCGCCGGCCGGCGGCCCCACTCGTCCATGCCGGGGCCGTAGATGGTGGGCGCATACGAGCCCAGCGCCGCGCCGCGGTGGAAGGCGGACACGATCGCGCCGTCCGCGGTCACCGCGGTGGCGGCGCTCACGCCGGCGCCGGCCAGCACCGGTCGCGCCTTCTCGCGGATGGCGTACCGGCTGAGCGCGAGCACGTACACGTCGTCCCACTGCGTGCCGGCCTCATCGTCGGTGGCTGAACCGACGACCGCACGCGCGCCGTAGGGGAAGTGCGGCATGCCGTAGCTCAGCACCAGGCGGCCGTCGGGAAGCTCGGCCAGCGGTCCGGACAGCGGCGCGAATCCTTCCGGCACGTTCCAGGTGGCGCCGCCGTCCTCGGACTCCCCCAGAGCGATCTCGCCCGCGGCGCCGCCGACGGGGGCGACCAGCCGGCCGGAGCCGAGTTGCAGCGGGTGCAGCGTCCCCCCGTCGGTCGGAAGCTGGGCCGCGGGCTCCCACGCCGCGCCGCCGTCGGTCGAGCGCAGGACGCGTCCCGGCAGGCACAGCAGCAGCGCGCGGCCGGCCAGTGCGGTCAGGCACACACGCGCGGTTTGGGACAGTTCCACGTCCAGGGCGGCGGTCACCCGCCACGGTCCCGCTGCCTCGCCGGCGCCCAGGATCGTCAAGGCGCCGCTCCGATGGATGGCGGCGAAGAGCGCCCCGTCCCGTCCGGCGGTCAGTGCAAGCACCGCGCCCCCCGGCGCCGCGGGCGTTGCCAGGTCGGCAAGCTGTGACCAGGTCACACCGCCGTCGTCGCTGTGCGCCAGTGACCCGCCGCGGCCTGCGAGCACGAGCACATCTCCCTGCCGGCAGAGCAGCGGATCGGCGTCGCCGAACAGCACTTCCTGGCGCTCGACGCGCAGTCGCCGGTAGCGGAGTACGTGGTGGTCGGTGTGATCGGACTCGAAGCGTTCCTTCATTTGGCGGTCACTATAGGGGATGATCGCCGGCCACGAACGGGAACCGGTCCGCGGAAGGCTGCTGGACGGCCTACCGTGGAACGCGTACCGTTCCTTTTCGGAGGTAACGCATGGCTAATGCACGCAAGCTGCTGTCTCTCCTGTTGATGGCAGCGTTCGCACTTGCAGGCGCCCACGTCTTCGCCGCCGCTCAGGACGAGGCGACCGCGGGCGAGATGGAACGGGTATCCATCGGAATGATGTACCGGGGCTGGGACTCGTCCGGCTGGGACGCGGATCTGATCGCGCAGGATCGGGTCTGGGGCTACATAGAGGACAAGTTCAACATCGACTTCAGGATCGAGTACGGCGGCAGCGGAGACATCATCGTCGCATCGATGGCCGCCGGCACCGCGCCGGACATCGTGATGATGTGGCCCGGCCACCCGTGGCTGGGGATCCCGACCTGGCAGAGCTGGATCAACGACGGGCTGCTCACGAACCTGAACGACCTGGTCTCCGCCGATCCGGAGCGCTATCCGGTCATCAACACGATCTTCCAGGATCCGGTGTACCGGCTGTACAACATCGTGCAGAACGGAGGAGTCGACAACTACCACGCGCTCATGACCGGCAACCGCTTCAAGCCGATCACTGACAGCGCGATCATTTACAACGGCTTCATGCTCGACGATCTCGGCCTGGAGGTCCCGGCGACCTACGACGAGCAGATCGCGGCCATGCGGATGGCGCGTGACAAGCTGGGCGCTACCGGCTTCGGCTGGCCGACCTACAAGGGCACCCATTGGAAGGGCCTCAACTACCTGTACTTCCAGACGCAAGGCCAGGAGCTGGACGGCTACCACCAGGACGCGGACGGCAACTGGTATGACGCGGCGGTCGATCCGGGCAACAAGGCGATCTGGGCGACGGTGGCGGAGCATGCCGGCGAGCAGCTCCTCTATCCGGGGTGGCTGACCGGCGAGCTGTTCGAATACATCGATCAGCTCGTTGCCGGCAAGCACCTGTCCGGCCTGTACAAGGGCCCGCGGCCCGACGGCTACATGGCGCACTTCGAGAAGTTCGTGACCGCCAACCCGGGGGCCACCCTGGCGGACTTCCCGCAGGGGCTGCACCCGATCAGCGGTCCCGGCGGCCGCGCGCACGACGACGCGGTGCCGCTGAACATCTACCGGGCTACCGCCATTCCGGCCTTCTCCGAGAACCCCGACCGGGCGCTGGACCTGCTCGAGTGGTGGGTCAGCGAGGAAGGGCAGGTCGCGCGCTGGTTCGGGATCAGGGGCATCCACTTCACCCAGGATGACTTCAGCGACTTCAACGCGGAGGAGTTCCTCAAGGACCAATCGTGGAACCCCGATGTTGCGGGGAAGACGCTCGCCGAGGTCCTGGTGGAACGCCCCGGGGACCTGATGTTCCTGCCGGGCGCCGCCACCTCCAACTACGACAACGGCATCGTGCCGTTCGCGGAGACCGGTAGTTGGTTCGAGGCCTACAAGCACCTCAGGGACGTCCGCACCGAGCGCACGAACGCGGCGCTGGCGGTCCCCGACGGTGTCGAGTGCTCGGCGCCGTTCACGGCCGTCTGGCAAGGCGGCGGCTGCGCGGCGTGCACGGGACCCGAGCCGCCGAAGTGGTGCCAGTTCCAGGCCGGCAACGAGCTCTGGCACAGGTTCCTGGCCGAGGGCTGGGAAGGCTGGCCGCAGTACGTGGACCTGGTAGCCCTCAGCGAGGAGGAACAGCAGGTCCAGGCCGCGCTGACCGACATCAAGAACAAGTGGTGGGTCGCGTTCGTGCTGGGCAACAAGGACGTGGAAGCCGACTGGGACACGTTCGTCGCCGAGTACAACGAGGCGGGCGGTCAGATGCTGTTCGACGCCTGGAGCGTCAAGCTCGCCGAGGCCAAGGCAACCTGGGACAGCGTCCAGTAGTCGCATCGGGACCATCGGGTGAGCGCTCGCTCGCGGGCGCTCACTTTCGATCGAGCGGCGCATCCGTCAGGGGTGCGCCGCTCTCGGTTAAGTGCTTCCGTTCAGAACCGCCGCTCGGGCCGTTCGCGGTAGAAGCGTTCCAGCGCCTTGCCGGCCGGAGACAGCTCGCCCTCCAGGCGCAGCCCGCCGTGCGACAGGTTGATGCTGGCCGCAACCTCCGAGGTTCCCGCAACCTCCGAGGTTCCCGCAACCTCGCCGTCCGTCTCACCCGCGACCGTGTCGACGGCGTCCACCCAATGCGGGGTCAGGAGCTGGTTCCACAGGAGCGTTCCCGGCGGCATGGCGTAACTCAGCACGTCCGAGGAGGTCAGGCCCTCCGGCCTGACCATGCCCGTGCGCCACTCCGGGTCGGCGGCACGCTCCAGCGGCGCCCACCGGTAGGGGTCGACCAGGCCGTTGAACACCTTGGTGCCGTGGATCTGCCAGGCGACCACGTGCGAGACGTCCATGTGGTAGCGGCCGGGTACGTGCGCGCCCGAGATGAAGACGATCGGATAGCACCGGTACCAGGTGAAGCCGGCGCGTCCCAGGAACGACTGCCACGGCTCCATCACGTCCTTCCACAGCCCGGCGAACAGGTCGCCGCGGCTGGTGAAGTTGGTGAGCTTGAAGTGGGACAGCCCGAACGGCATCTCCATGACCCGCTCCAGCGGCAGGGCGCGGAACTCGTCGATGAAGCCGTCCTCGCGGTAGTAGGGGCTGTCCGGCCGCTCCGGTGACAGGTCGCGGAGGCGTACCTCTTCGTCCCGCCGCAGCCGGTCGACGATGTCGGCCACGGGCGGCGGCTCGTAGCTGAACGGCACGCAGTCGCCGGCCAGCAGCACGTTGCGGGGCCCGCCCCAGTGGCGATGCAACTCGGCGGCGGTGCGGACGGTCACTCTTCGAGTGAGGTTCGCTTCGCTCACTCTTCGAGTGAGGTTCGCTTCGCTCACTCTTCGAGTGAGGTTCGCTTCGCTCACTCCCTCAGGCGGAACTTGACACGGGCCGCTCATGGGCCGTTCACTCTACCACGGTCGGTCCGCACCGCCGCCCGCCTCGCCCGCACATGGCCCAGTACATCGTCAAGCGGCTCCTGCTGCTCTTTCCCACGCTGTTCGTCATCGCCGTCGTGTCGTTCGCCATCATCCACCTGCCGCCGGGCAACTATCTGGACACGTACATCGCCAATCTTGCCGCCACCGGCGAGACCGCGACCGAGGACGAGATCGCCGCCCTGGAGGCGCGGTACGGGCTGAACAAACCGCTGCCGGCCCAGTTCCTGCGCTGGCTGTGGGGCTTCGTGCGCGGCGACTTCGGCCAGTCGTTCCAGCACGAGAAGCCCGTGCGGACGCTGATCGGCGAACGACTGCTCTTCACGGTGGTGATCTCACTGTTGTCCATCGTCTTCACCTACGTGATGTCGATCCCGATCGGCATCTACTCGGCGGTGCGCCAATACTCCCCCGCCGACCACCTGTTCACGGGCGTCGGGTTCCTGGGCCTGTCGATCCCCAACTTCATGCTCGCGCTCGTGCTGCTGTTCGTCCTCTACCGCAACTTCGACATCGTCGGCATCGGCCTGTTCTCCGACGCGTACATCGAAGCGCCGTGGAGCTTCGGCAAGGCGGTCGACCTGCTCAAGCACCTGATCATCCCCGTGATCGTGATCGGGACTGCCGGCACGGCCGGGCTCATCCGCGTCATGCGAGGCAACCTGCTCGACGAGATCTCGCGCCAGTACGTGATCACCGCGCGCGCCAAGGGCTTGGGCGAACGGCGGCTGCTGTTCAAGTACCCGGTACGGCTGGCCGTGAATCCGCTCGTGTCGAGCGTCGCGTGGCTGCTGCCGGAGATCATCTCCGGAGAGACGATCACCGCGGTCGTGCTCAGTCTGGCGACCGTGGGTCCGCTGCTGCTGTCGTCACTGCTGGCCCAGGACATGTTCCTGGCCGGGACCATCGTGATGTTCATGGCGTTCCTGACCGTGATAGGCACGCTGGTGTCGGACCTCCTGTTGGCCGCGATCGATCCGCGTATCCGCTTCGAAGCGCGCGGGGCATGAACGCAGTGGCGACCGCATGAGCGAGGCTTCGACGGGTTTCCCCACGACCGGACGCTCCGCGGCCGATCTCTCCAGTCGGAGGCCGGAGAGATCGGACTCCGCGGAGGAACGCATGTTCGTCGCCTCGCAGTGGCGGCTCATGTGGCTGAAGTTCCGCCGGCACAAGGTCGCGCTGGTCGGCGTCGCCGTGACCGCGCTTTTCTACCTGCTGGCCGCCTTCTGCGAGGTCGTCGCTCCCTACGACCCGCGGCACCGCCACGGCCGCCACACCTTCGTGCCGCCGCAGGCCGTACACTTCTACGACAGCGACGGCGGCTTCTCGCTGCGGCCGTTCGTGTACAAGCTGGAGCGGCACATCGACCCGCGCTCGCTGCGCCGCACGTACACCGAAGACAACTCGCAGCGGTACTACGTCAAGCTGCTTCACCGCGGGCAGGAGTACCGGTGGTGGGGTCTGTTCGACACCGACGTCCACCTGTTCGGGGTCGACGAGGAGGCGACGATCTTCCTGCTGGGCACCGACCGGCTGGGCCGGGACATGCTGTCGCGGATCCTGTACGGGGCGCGCATCTCGCTGTCGATCGGCCTGGTCGGCGTGGCCTTCAGCCTGCTTCTGGGGCTGCTGCTCGGCGGCGTGTCCGGGTACTACGGCGGCCTCACCGACACGGTTGTGCAGCGCATCATCGAGTTGCTGCGTTCGTTCCCGACCATTCCGCTGTGGCTGGCGCTGAGCGCTGCGATACCGGAGCTGTGGACGCCGGTGCAGCGGTACTTCGCCATTACCGTGATCCTGTCGGTGATGGGCTGGACCGGACTGGCGCGCGTGGTGCGCGGCAAGCTGCTGGCCCTGCGCGAGGAGGAGTTCGTCACCGCGGCGCTGGTGGCAGGGGAACGCGAGGGGCCGATCATCCGCCGCCACCTGCTGCCTTCGTTCATGAGCCATATCATCGTGTCGATCACCCTGAGCATCCCCGGCATGATCCTGGCGGAGACCGGGCTGAGCTTCCTGGGCCTGGGCCTGCGCCCTCCGGAGATAAGCTGGGGCGTGCTGCTCAAGGAGGCGCAGAACATCACCGCGGTCGGGCTGAACCCATGGCTGCTGCTGCCGGCGGTCCCGATCGTGCTGACCGTGCTGGCGTTCAACTTCGTCGGCGACGGCCTGCGCGATGCGGCGGACCCGTACAAGGTCTGAACGGCGGCCAAGGCTTGATCGGAGGGCGCCCACGGGCTACCTTCCCGTGATCGGCTCGTGAGTCCCACGAGACGACATAACCACACACGAGGAGATTCGACGTGTCCTATGTTCGTTTTTTCGTAACGGCTGTCATGCTGACCGCGGCGGCCGCCCTTGGCGTAGCCCAAGCCGGCGTGGGGTATCCGCTCGGCCAGTGGGCGACGGTCGCCGCCTTCGAGCGCGACACCGGCGCCTCGATCACGGAGTACAGCGGAGCCCCGGTCCTGCAGGCCATGGTGGCCGACGGCACGCTGCCGGCCGTCGCCGACCGCCTGCCGCTGGAGCCGGCGGTGGTAGCCCCCGCCGAAGCGGTGGGCCAGTACGGCGGCACCTGGCGGCGCGTGGCCACGCGGCCCACGGACAACCGCCTGGCCGACCGGATGGGCTACGAGCCCCTGCTGCGCCGCGCCCGAGACGGCACGGCCGTGGTCGCCAACATCGCCCACCGCTGGGAGGCGAGCCCCGACGGGACCCAGTTCACCTTCCACCTGCGCGAGGGCATGAAGTGGTCCGACGGCGCGCCGTTCACGGCGGATGACATCGTCTACCAGTTCGAGAACGTCTACTCGAACGAAGAGGTCACCCCGGTGTTTCCGTCGTGGCTGACGGTCAAGACCGTGCCGCCCACCCTGACCAAGGTCGACGATCAGACCATCATCTTCACGTTCGCCGACACCAACGGCCTGTTCGAGGAGGTGCTGACCTTTCGTGGCGACGGCATCTTCGCCCCCAAGCACTACCTGGAGCAGTTCCACGCCGACTTCACCGACAAGGACAAGCTCAACGAGGCCGCCCAGGCCGCGGGGTTCGAGCTCTGGCACCAGCGGTACGGCCAGTTGGGCAACGTGACGCTGAACCAGGACCTCCCGACCATCCGCCCGTGGAGGCTTGCCACCGAGGCGACCGGCGTGACTCGCCAGATCGCCGAGCGCAACGCGTTCTACTGGAAGGTGGACACGGTCGGCCAGCAGCTCCCGTACATCGACCGCATCGCGATCGACGTGGTGGAGAGCGGCGAGGCCGCCAATTTCAAGGCGATGGCGGGCGAGATCGACATGCAGTCGCGCTACATGAGCTTCGGGAACTTCACGCTGTTCGTCGAGAACGAGGCGGCGGAAGACTACCAGGTGCGGCAGTGGGTCAACCCGATCCCGGACGCGCTCAAGTTCAACCTGACCTACGAGGACGCGGTGCTGCGCGAGCTGTTCAACGAGCGTGACTTCCGCATCGCCATGTCCAAGGCCATCGACCGCGAGGAGATCGGCGACCTGGTCTACCTGGGCGTCGCCACTCCGTGGCAGGCGGTCCCGGTCGAGGCAGATCCGTTCTTCGTGCCGCCCGTGCACATCGACTACGATCCGGACGGCGCGAACAAGCTGCTCGACGGCATCGGCCTGACCGCCCGCGACGGCGACAACATGCGCCTGCGCCCGGACGGCGATGAGTTGAACCTCATCATCTCGTCGTACGGCGCCGAGGAAGCCGGCGGCGGGGCCGACATGCTGGAGCTGATCAAGGACCACTGGGAGGCGGTCGGCATCCGCACCTCGATCTCGATCGAAGACCGCAGTCTGTGGTCGCAGCGCCGCGCGTCGGGTGAATTCATGGTGAACGCCTACCTGACCGTCGGCATTCACTGGTCGATCGATCCCAACTGGTACGTGCCCGTGAGCGGCTCGCAGCACGGTTGGGCGCCCGAGTCCGCGCGCTGGTACGCCAGCAACGGCGAGGCCGGCGAGGAGCCGACGCCCGAGATCAAGCAGCTTCAGGAGTGGTACGGACAGATGCAGACCACCGCCGATCCGGATGAGCGCATCGCGATCGGCAGGAACATCATCCAGTCGCACGTCGACAACGTGTGGATGATCGGCACGGTCCGCTACCCGGCGGTCGCGATCGTCAAGAACAACTTCCGCAACGTGCCGGAGACGGTCATCCAGAGCTGGCGCCTGAAGAGCCCCGGCTACACCAACGTGGAGCAGTACTGGATCGAAGGCTGACCGGTACGCAGAACCCCGAAGGGGATCTGATCAAGCGAGGGCGGTACACGAAGTGCCGCCCTCGCGTTGTCTACGAGCGCCAAGCGCTGCAGATCCGGATTCGTTGACCGTGTCCGCGCGATCTGCGAGGGTGCCGACTGACATCAGGGATTGAAGAGATGAAGATCAAGGTCGTGATTCATCAAGCGGAGGAAGGGGGGTATTGGGCGGAGGTCCCCTCCATTCCCGGCTGTGTGACGCAGGGAGAATCCTTCGAAGAGCTCTTGAAGAACCTGTATGAGGCTATCGAAGGGTGCCTGTCCGTCGATGTCGACGATATTCCACTGTCGAAGAAGGATAGAGTGATCGAAATAGCTGTATGAAGGCCGTCAGCGGCAAGCGATTCTGCAGCATTCTCGAGTCACGGGGGTGGCAACTGAGGCGGATTCACGGGAGCCACCACATCTATACCAAAGACAGCGTTTCAGCTCGTATCTCCGTCCCAGTCCATGGAAACAAAGTCCTGAAGGTCGGGCTTCAGCGACACCTGATGCGACTGGCCGGAGTCCACGAATCCGATCTCTGATGATGGTGTACCATCAGCCCATGCTGCCCGAGCGGTTCCTGGTCTTCTACAACTACGATCCCACCGATCCGCCGCGGTTCCACGACGGGCCGATCGACGGCGAGTACTTCGACTGGCTGTTCGAGATGCTGGCCGGCACCGGGTTGACCTTCCTGTACCGGTGCAACACCGCCGGCCGCGCCTACTACCCGTCGCGGACGATGGCGCCGTTCGACCACGGCTGCGTCGACCCGCACAACCCGGCGGCCCAGTACTGGCACCGCGTGGCCGACATCCTGGACATCGGCGACCCGCTGGCCAGTGCCGTGGAGGCGGCGCGCCGGCACAGCGTGCCGATCTGGGGCTGGGTCAACTGGAACGAGTTCCAGTGCGTGCGCCGCGACTACGTCTCCCTGGTGGACCCGGTCTGGTACGCGGCGCCGCGCAAGTACTGGTGCTCGCGCGACGGATCGCGCTTCTATCACGGGATTCCCGACTACGGCGACGCGGAGGTGCAGGAGCGGCTGGCCGCGATGACCGGCGA
Source organism: Spirochaetaceae bacterium (assembly GCA_028820215.1). The sequence goes on from JAPPKD010000122.1 coordinate 23,177, forward strand.
GCTCTTGGGCTACGGCGTCGACGGCCTGTACCTGTCGACCCGCTCGCATAGCTGGTACGCCTGCTTCGACACCCCCGGCTGGGACGAGCACCTGGAGCCGTTCGGCTTCACGGACCGCGTGGTCGCCGACTACCGCGAGCGGCACGGCGTGAACATCCGCTACGAACCGTACGACACCGAGGAGTTCTACCGGATCAAGGGCGAGCACTTCTCGGAGGTGATCACCCGCACCGGCAGCCAGATGCACGGCGCCGGCAAGCCGTTCGTCGTGGGCCTGTCGCCCGACCGGTACGAGCTGTGCGTGGCGTTCGGCGAGGGCAGGATGGCCGGAGGGCCGCACCTGCTGCTGTACAAGGACTGGGAGCGGTGGGTGGCCGACGGGTCGGTGGACGGCATCTGCTCGGAGCGCTCCTGTCCGCACGAGGTGATCCTGGACGCGCCGCCCCTGGAGCTGTTCCGCCGCACCCTGCCGGACGGGTTTCCGCTGTTCCTGTGGCTGGACAACGCCCGCTTCATCAACCGCGACTACGGGCCGTTCCACCTGGGCAACTGGGACCGCTACTCGGTCGACGAGGTGATCGGCATGGTGAGCGCGGCCCGGCAGGCGGGCGCCCGCGGGGCGTTCCTGCACTCGCTATACCACTACACCTCGCTCGACTCGGGCGGCGAGCCGATCGGCGGGCCGGCCGATGAGCCGGGCGGCTACGGCGTGCTGCCGCGCCGGGAGTACCTGGAGGCGCTGCGCCGCTGGAGGACCGCCGATGCCTGATCGGGCGGGGGAGCCTGGTTCGCGAGGCGCGCCGCGCCTCATGTTCTACAACGACGGCCGCCATCCGCTGATCTACCAGTTCGAGCCGCCGATCCGGACGGACGAGCTCGAGATCGCCGTCGACGAGCTGGCCGGCACGCCGGTCGACGCGCTGATGTTCTGCCTGGGCGACGGCCGCACGGTGCTGCACGATACCGAGGTCGGCGAGCTTTGGGGCCACAACGTGGCGAGCTGGCCGCACATGGTATTCCACCGCACTCACCGCAACGCCCGCGGGCTGATCGACGCCGGGCACGACCCGCTGCGGGTCGTCTGCGACCGCGCGCACGCCAAGGGCGTGCGCTTCTACCCGACGCTGCTGGTGCAGAACGGCCGTGGCGGCGGCGGCGACGACGTGCGCTGCTCGGACTTCCGGTTCACCAACACCCATCTGGAGATCGGGGCGGACGGCGCGCTGCCGCCCGACCACCCCGCCGCGCGCTGCCTGGACTTCGCCCATGCCGAGGTTCGCGACGAGCGCTTCGCGCTGATCCAGGAGACCCTCGGCCGCTACCCCGTGGACGGGTTCGAGCTGCAGCTCGCCTACCGCCACTGGTACTTCCACCCGGACGCGGTCGACGCCGGACGGCGGGTCATGACCGAGTGGATCGAGCGGGTGCACGCGGCGGTCAAGGCGGGCGGCGCCGGGCGGGAGCTGGTCGTGCGGGTGCCGGCCAGCATCGAGGGGTGCCGCGCCTCCGGCCTCGACGTCGCGGAGTGGCTGCGCCTCGGCTTGGTCGACGTGGTCGTGGCCGAGGCGTTCGGGGACCCGGAGATCCTCGACTCGACCGTGGACCTGCGCTCGCTGGTGGCCGCCGCGCGCGGCAAGGAGGGCAGGGTGCATGCCGCCCTGCTCCGCCTGGTCGACTCGGACCGCGTGGCCTCGGCGCCGATCGAGATGGTGCGGGCGGCCGCCGCCAACTACTGGGACCAGGGGGTGGACGGCCTGTACCTGGCCTACTGGCACGCGGCCTGGCCGTTCGGCGCCGATTTCTACCAGATGCTGCGCGAGCTGCCGCACCCGGACGTGATGGCCGCCAAGGACAAGGTCTACTTCGTCCCCACGGCGACCGGCCGCTTCCCCGACCCGCAGACGGAGCCCGGGGTGAAGCGGCAGCTCCCGGCCCCGCTGCCGGCCGGCCGGCCGGCCCGCGCGGCGTTCCTGGTGAGCGACGACCTGCCCCGGCAGGACGCCGCCGGCAGGCTCCACCAGGTCCTGCTGCGCGTGCGGGTGACGGGCGTCAGCGAGCGCGACCGCCTGACCATCCGCCTCAACGGCGCGGTGCTGCCAGCGAGTGGCGGGCGCCTGATCAACCTGACGGCCAACATAAGCTGGACCCGTCATCGGGTGGCCGGCTACTGGTACCTGTTTCCGCTCACCGCCGGCCACTGGCCGCGCCGCGGCCGCAACACGCTGGAGGTCACCCTCGACGAGGCGGATCCCGAGCTCGCCACGCCGCGCGCCCTGCACGACGTCGAGCTCAAGATCGACTACCTGATCGGCAAGAGGTTCACCCGCGACCGAGACCCCGACCTGGGACCGTTCACGTAGGACGATTCAGGTCGATGTACGCTCTTGAGTAGTTTTACTCAAGGGCGTAATCAGGGCTCCTCGGTGCCGAGGTGTTTGCGCAGCTCGCGGAGGTACCACTCCCGGCCCCGGAGCGGTTTCTTGTGATGCAGGCGCGTCCTCTTGGGGAGCAGCCGCAGGCTCCGGTCGGGCAGCGGCAACCGCACTGGCGCATGCCCCTGCCCGTGCGATTCGCGGATGGCGATCGCCATCTCCAGCACCGCGCGGCCGTTGATGCCGTCGCTCAGAGGGGCGTCGCCCGCGTCGAGCGCGGTCACGAGCTCCTGCACGGTCGCCGCTTGCCGGTTGGCCGGAATCCCCCAGCCGTCGCGCCTGCCCTTGTCCCAGTTGCGGATCGACCCTTCGGGGAACACGCCGTCGACCGGCTGCAGTCGCTGCCATGAGTCGCGCTCGGCTGCCGGTGCGCCGGGATCCTCGTCCGGGCGGCGCCACATTCGCACCACGTTGTCGCTGACGCGGATCACTCCGCGGCTGCCCGCCGCCTCGATGCCCATGCCGCGGGCGTCGGCGCTGCGGTGCAGGACCGCCTCCGTACCGGTGACGAAGCGGAAGTAACCGGCACCTCCCTGGTCATGGTCGCTCTCCGCATCGTTCGCCATCCAGCCGATCGCCCAGGCGACGTCCGCGTCGCCGGCGAACAGCCGCACCAGGCTCAGCACCTGGCAGCCGCCGCCTGACAGCTCGGTGCCGCTGCCGCCGGTGGCGGTGATCGAGCTCACTACGCCGATCTCGCCCGCTTCGATCAACGCCAGCGCGGTGCCGTACTCCGGCAGGTTGCGGTCCAGGTCGCCCACCGCCAACGCGACTCCGTTCGCCCGGCACGCCTCCACCATGCGGTCGGCGTCCGCCAGGGTGGCCGCCATCGGCTTCTCGCACTGCACCGCCCGGACGCCGGCCTGCGCGCAGGCCACCACGACGTCGGGGTTGGGGGCCACCGGCAGGATCGCCGCAGCGACATCGAGCCGCTCTCGCGCCAGCATCTCTCGATAGTCGGCGTAACCGGGCACCCCGAAGCGGTCGCAGAACATGCCCAGCGTCTCGGCGTCGGGATCGGCCGCCGCGACCACCTCGGTCTGCGGATGGAAGCGGTACGCAACCGCGTACTCCACCCCCTTGTGACCGGGGCCGATGATGCCGACGCGATAGCTGGCCACCGGTCGATTCTACCTCAACAGGCCAGCCCGTACAGCCGGGCGTCGCCCCGCAGGCGCACCCGGATCAGCAGTCCCCGGCCTACCCGCGGCTGGCGCCGGGCGGTGCCGACGATCGCCGACAGGTCGCTCCGGCCGCTCCAGCGCACCACCTGATCCAGTCCGTCGCCACGGATCGGGTCGCATTCGGCGAGCCTGAAGCCCGGCACCGCGTCCCCGCTCTGGCAATCCATCAGCTCGACGGCGATCGCGCCGCCGGCGGCATCGGCATTGATCCGCAGCTCGGGACGGGCGAAAGCGATCAGTGAGGTGGTCAGCGTGCCCTCGGCTCCGCCGGCCGGAGCCAGAGCCAGCCAACGGTCGCGCCGCAGCTTCACCAGCCCGAACGCCGACCGCGTCACGCGCGTGCCGTCGGTGGTGGGCTCGCCCCATATGTGGCCGGCGTTCTTGCCGTAGTAGAAGACGAACACGTCGTCCCCGACGACCTGCGGATTGAAGGGGATGATGCAGCCGTCGTCCCAGGCGAGGGGCTGCCGCCGGCGTATGAATGGCTCCCGATCGACCCTCACCCATCGACGTGCGTCACGGGAATACACGAGCTGCGGAACCACCGACATGACGCCGCGGTCCTCCCGCACCGCGGCCGAGGCGCCGAGCAGTCCCACGAAGGCGCCGTCGGAGGCGGTGACCGTGGAGAGTTGGTCGAACTGCGTTCCCGGCGGGTCGTCCCGATCCGGGGCCAGGACGCATTCGGGGAACGTCCAGTCGTCGAAGTCGGCCGAGAAGCTGACGCCGATGACCCGGTGCTTGGGCATGATGCGTGGCCGCTGCCACAGTACCCAGCGCCGGGTCGCCGGATCCCAGCCGTGCAGGATGGTGTTGTCCGTGATCAGGGCGCCGGAGCCGGCCCAGCCCGGCCGCTGGCGCCACGTCAGCCCGTCGCCCGAGTAGGCGACGTACACCCCGCATGCCAGGTGCCGGCCGTGGGTGCGGTACCACTCGTCTTCCCCCTCCGGGCCGGTCCAGGTCAGCTCGCCGGGACGCAGCGGATGGCGGTCCAGGCCGATCGCCTTGTAGCGCCGCGCGGGGTCGGGATCGCACACGTCCTTGGCGACGCTCCACAGGACGGCGGCCGACTCGCCGACGCCTTCCAGGCACAGCAGGTTGTTGGCGGACGAGCCGGCGAACTCGGTGAGGCCCAGGTTTGGCCGGTCCCAGGACAGGCCGTCGCGGCTCTCGGCATACGCCCAGCGGCGCCTGGCCCCTACCGGCGCGTCGGGCGGCGCCGGGTCGTAGGCGGGATACCAGCACTTGAACCGTGACTCCTGTGCGTCCCAGAGGATGCAGTTGCGGCCGATGAGCCCGAGTCCCTCCCACGGAGCCTCCGGTTCCAGCACCGGACCGTCGGCCACGTGCTCGACGCTGCCCGTCACACGGTGCAGCCCGTCCATCCGGGCGACGTGCAAGTCGTCCAGGAACAGATAGATGCGCGGCGGATAGTCACCCGTGTCGTGAGGTGAGGGGACGGGCGGGGAGGATGCGCTCATCGGCAGCGCACACACGGTACCATGCCGAGATCCGCGCCCCGGTCCGAGGTGTCTGCGTGGCCAACGCTGGGACCGGTCGTCCATGAGAATCCCGGTGCACGCCGCGGCGGCCTCCGGCTATGATGATCGGAGGAGGGCTGCACATGGCACAGGGTGACGTTCTTCCTTCGGAGAAGCGGGAGTACCGCGAACCGGCGACCGGCGTGAAGGTGGTGCAGCTCACCGATGGGCCCTGCTACAACGTCCACCCGTACTACAACCAGGAGGGGTTCATCGGCGGCTCGGAGCGGTTCGTGTTTGCTTCCAATCGCTCCGGAAAGGGTCAGATCTACGCGGTGGAGACCGGCTCCGGAAAGATCGTGCAGCTCACCGATTCCGAGGAACCGCCGGTGATGGCAGGCCTGGACCCGCACACCGGGACCGGCGGCTCAGCGGGCCTGACCTGCGATCCGGTGCGCGGACGCGTCTACTACGGACGCGACCGGCACTACTACTGCCTGGACATCGAGACCCTGCGCGAGGAGATCGTCGCCGAGTCGCCGCCGGGGTGCGAACCGCTGGGCGGCTCGGATCTGTCGAGCTGCGGACGCTATCTGGCGCTGATGACCCGGCCCGACGACGCATCGCCGTGGCCGTGGCACGACGACTCCCGCTATCGGCACGGCAGCGAGACGCTGGTGATCCTGTGCGACCTGGAGGAGCGGCGGCAGGCGATCGTCTACCACGGCCCCAGCGCCGAGAACCGCGCCGCGGCCGACAGCCACCTGTTCATCTGCCGGGGCGATCCCTCCTACCTGTTCTTCGGCAGCTACACCCGCACGCAGCCGACCGGGCTGAAGACCATGTGGTTCATGCGGGTCGACCTGGAGCGCCTGGTGCCGCTGCAGGATCCGTTGCCGATCTTCCCGCAGCAGCCGCACGAGATGGTCAACCACTACTACCCGGCGCCGAACAACCACGTCGAGTCGCTATTGTTCACGCTGACCGAGCGCGACCGTGACAGCATACCGGTGAGCCCGGTGCGCCGCGCGGAGATGATCGACGTCGACCTGGTCAACCGGGTGGAGCGCCGCTGGGTCTTCCCGGGCCGCGAGCCCATCCACTTCAAGTGCAACTCCAAGCCCGATCTGTGGGTGGGTGACGCGGCCGACCCGGGCTTGCACTGGTTCGAGGGCCGCGGCGATCTCGACCGGTACGTGGACGAGGGGGAGGGCGAGGCCGCCGAGGGTCCCGAATCGTCGGCGCGCCGCGACCCGGACTCGGCCGGACTGACCGGCTATCGGTGGCCGGAAGCGCATCGCTGGATCGGCATGTTCCGCAAGCGCGGGCCGTACATCGAGATCCGACCCCACGTGCGTCACGACACGGTCTGGCGGTGCACCCATCCGCACCCGGTGTTCTCACCGGATGACCGCTGGGTGGCCTATGGGTCCGGCGACAGCCGGCAGGCGCAACTCTTCCTGGCGGAGGCTGTATGGCCGCGCTGGATGACGTGAGCGCTCCCGCCGGCTCGATAGGAGCTTGACAGGGCTGTGGAGTAGGGGCAGGCTCGGGAGAACGTATCCGATCCGGTCGCGCGTCGGTCGAGGAGGTGCTTACGCTGGCTTGCCCCGCACGTTTCCTTCGAGCCCCGTCCGCCACAGGGACGAACGACGTCGGTCCGCGTGCGCACCGATGACGCACGGCTCCACGCGCCGATGATCGTCGCCGATACGCGGCAGCGGATCGCCGGCCGTCGCGAATACGTCGTCAAGCACGTCCGCCGTCACTGGTTCATTTATATGCTGATGCTGCCGGGCATCGTATTCATGGTCGTGTTCCGCTACGTGCCCATGTACGGCATGCTGGTAGCGTTCAAGGACCTGAACATGCGGATCGGCATCCTGGCCAGTCCATGGGTCGGCCTGGACAACTTCGCCGTGCTGTTTCAGCAGGAATATTTCTACAAGGTCATCGCCAATACCGTTCTTATCAACGTCTACAATATCGCCGTCGGCTTTCCGTTCGTCATCCTGCTTGCGCTGATACTGAACGAACTGCATGCGGGATGGTACAAGCGCGCCGTGCAGACGCTCGTGTACATCCCGCACTTCGTATCGTGGGTGGTGTTCGCGGCCATCGTCGCCAAGATGCTGGATCCGGAACCGACCGGCGCGTTCAACGCGTTCGTGGGGCTGTTCGGCGTCGCGCCCCAGCACTGGTTGGCCGTCTCCGAGTACTTTCGGTTCATCCTGGTGGTCTCCGGCATCATCAAGACGGCCGGCTTCGCCACCATCATCTACCTGGCCGCTCTGTCGAGCGTGAATCCCTCGCTCATGGAGAGCGCCATCTGCGACGGAGCACACCGCGGACACCTCATGTGGTACATCTATCTTCCTCGCATCAGTCCGACGATCGCGGTACTGCTCATCCTCAACGTGGCCAACCTGTTCTCTTCGAACTTCGACCAGGTGTTCAATCTGTACAATCCGGCGGTCTGGGAGACCGGCGACGTCCTGTCCACCTACCTGTATCGGTCGGGCCTCCTGCAAGGGAAGTTCGAGATGGCAACGGCTCTGGGATTGGTGTTCAACGTGCTCGGCCTGATCGCGGTGATCGTCACCAACAGGCTCATTTCAAGGATGAACGTCATGGGCATCTTCTGAGCTGAGACATGCTGAAGCGAGCGCTCGGTTTCAATCTGCTGGACGTGTCGTCCGTTCTCTTCGCCGGTTTCTTTGCGTTCATATGCTTCTATCCCATGTGGTACGTCTTCGTCGTGTCGATCACTCCGTACGAGGAGTACATCATGAAGGACTTCGTGTTCGCGCCGCCGCGCAGCCCGTCCTTCCTGTACTACTACTCGATCATCGTCGGCGGGAGGGACATCTTCCTTCAGACCATGTCGGTCTCGTTCCTGAAGACCTTCGTGGGCTCGACGGTGAGCGTGCTGGTCACGGCGATGTTCGCGTACGGCGTGTCGAAGCGATACGTGTTGGGGACCAGGACGCTGAACGTGCTGATGGTGTTCACCCTGTTCTTCTCAGGCGGACTGATCCCGACCTACATTCTGATGATCCAGTTGCGGCTCATCGACACGTTCTGGGTGATGGTGTTGCCGTGGATCGTCAATACCGGGCACTTCATCATCATGCGCAACTATTTCTCGTACACCGTGCCGACGGAGCTGGAGGATGCGGCCCTGATCGACGGCTCGAGCGAGTTCAGGACCTTCTTCACCATCGTCTTCCCCATATCGAAAGCCATGTTCGCGGCGATTTTCCTGTTCGAAGCGGTGTGGCACTGGAACGACTACTACAGTTTTCTCATCTTCGTGAAGGACACTTCGCTGATGCCGTTCGTATACCTGTTGCGCCGCGTGCTGGAGTACTCGTACTACGTGATGTCGACGGCGAGCGGACAGCGATTCGTCGAGGATGAAGGTGTCTTTCTCCCGCCCAAGCAGTTGGTCATGACGACGATCGTGCTCGCGATGGTGCCGGTGATGATACTGTATCCGTTCCTGCAGCGGCACTTTGCGAAGGGCATTCTCATCGGCGCGGTAAAGGAGTGAGGAGGGATAGGGCTATGCCTGTATTCTGAACTCCATGACGCATCGTGAGCGATAGGACATTACAGGAGGACTACATGTCTAGGAATATCATGGTTGTCGCGGCCGGTATCGTGCTCGTGGTGATCGGCGCGGCACCGGCGTTCGCGGCCGGCACGACGGAACAGGGCACGGCGAGTGCCGACGAGCAGCCGCTGGTCACCATCACGCGCAACTACCGCGGTTGGGATACAACGCGGATCGACTGGGACTATGTCGCGGAGAACGACGTCATACTCCAGCACATCGAGGAGACGTTCAACGTCAAGATCGAGATGCCGTTCACGGCCGGGGACTACCAGGTGGTCATCGCCGGGATGGCGTCCGGCGACATCGGTGACATCATCGATACCTGGGTCGGCCATCCGACGAATCCGGTCGCGCAGTGGCGGGATTGGATCAAGGACGGGCTGATCGTCGATCTGGGGGAGATCGTGGACGCGAACCCGGGGCGCTACCCGGTGCTGGAGATCCTGTTTGCCGATCCGGTGTACCGACTCTACAACCTCAAGCAGAACGGCGACCTTGACGCCAACTACCTGATCCATCCGGGCTGGGCGACCAGGAGGCCGAGGGGGTCGATCGCCTTCAACGGGTATCTGCTCGAGGAGCTCGGGTTGGACGTTCCGGAGACCTATGACGAGCTGGTGCACGCGATGCGGCGTGCGAAGCAGGAACTGGGCGTGTCGGGATACGGCTGGCCGACGTACGGTGGCACGCAGTTTTCGTACATGGCCCGTCACTTTTTCCAGCCGCATGGAGCGGAGTTCGACGGCTTCTGGACGGACGCCGACGGCAACTGGTTCGACGCCGCCATCGCACCTGGCAACCAGGCGATCTGGGAAGAGGTGCAGACGTTGGCCGAGGAGGGTCTGTTCCATCCGCGGTGGTTGACCGGAGAGCTGTGGGATTACATGGATGACCTGGTCGCGGGAAAGCACCTTGCCGGATCGTTCAAGGGCCCCAGTCCATCTCAGTACCTCTACTTCTGGGACCGGTTCAAGCAGGCGCATCCGGAAGCGATCATGGAGCAGCACATGCCGCAGATGCTGCATCCGCTGCGCGGTCCCGGTGGCAATTCGACGACCCACGAGGTCCCGTTCTTCGTGCGCCGCGGCAACTTCATACCGGTCTACAGCGAGCATCCCGAACGGGCGCTCGACGTGCTGCACTACACGCTCACCGAAGAGTTCCAGTACATGCGGTGGTTCGGCGTCAAGGGTGTCCATTACACCATGGACGATCGCAGCGACTTCGACCTGGGCAAGCTGTTCGATACGATGAAGGGCTACTTCTACATGGGCAAGACGGTCGACGATGTCGATCCGATGCGGGTGATGTACGAACCGTTCTACAACACCACCAACTACAACGCCGGCATCGTGCCGTATGAGACGTACAGCAGCTACTATGAGGCGCATCTCAATTACATCGACGTGCGCTGGGAGCGATCGCGGGACTACTATGCGGCACAGGGAAACGCGGTCGAGGTCTGGGAGAACTTCGTGAGCGAAGGCTGGGAAGCCCTGCCGCAGTGGATGGACTTCATCTCGCTGTCCGACGAGGCGGCTCAGATCCAGAGTGCGCTCAGCGACGTCAAGACCAAGTGGTTTGTCGATTTCCTGCTCGGCAACAAGGATGTAGCCACCGAATGGGATGCGTTCGTGCAGGAGTACAAGGAGCGGGGCGGCGATCAGCTCCTTGCCGAATGGGCGCACAAGGCCGATGAGGCACGCGCCCAGTGGGAGGCGGTCGTCGGCGGATAGTCGACGTTATCGGCGCGGAGGGGAGGCTTCTCCCCTCCCGCCCTTACGCAAGCGCTCAGCTCGCTTTCTGCAGCTCGGTCATCCCCTCGACGTGCGCCCGTACGGAGTGGGTGGGCGCGGCAGAGGTCGTCGCCGGCACCAGGGCACAGGCGCCGCAGATGCGATCGGGGCCGTAGTTGGCCTCGACCCCGCGCGGGGTCGTCAGGGCGCGTCCGCAGTGCGGACACCGCGCCGGCCTTCGGGTGACGTTCGCTTGGTCAGTCAGCATCGTTCACTACCTCCACCGCTAGCATACGCATACCGGCAGCCGACACCCAAATCCGACGGGCGAGTCGGTGCGCCGCGCCGGGGCCGCGGACACGGTATGATGAACGAGGGGTTCTGCGGATGGCACAGGGTGACGTTCTTCGATCGGAGAAACGGGAGTACCGCGAAGCGGCGACCGGCGTGAGGGTGGTGCAGCTCACCGACGCGCCGTGCCACAACGTGCATCCCTACTACAACCAGCAGGGGTTCGTCGGCGGTTCGGAACGGTACGTGTTCGCCTCCAACCGGTCGGGCAAGGGGCAGATCTACGCGGTGGAGACTGGCTCCGGCAGGATCGTGCAGCTCACCGACTCGGAGGATCCCCCGGTGCTGGCCGGCATCGAGAATCGGCCGGGAGGGGGAGCGGGCTCGGGCGGCCTGACCTGCGACCCCGTGCGTGGGCGCATCTACTACAGCCGCGGGCAGCGCGTCTGCTGCCTGGACATCGAGACCCTGCGCGAGGAGGTGGTGGCCGAATCGCCGCCGGGGTGCGGCGCCCTGGGCGGCCCCGACCTGTCGAGCTGCGGGCGCTACCTGGTGCTGGGCTGCCGGCCGGAGGGCGCATCGACGTGGCCGTCGCGAAACGAGAACCGCTACCGGCACGGCAGCGAGATGCTGATGATACTGTGCGACCTGCAGGAGGGGCGGCAGGCGGTCGTCTACCACGGCCCGAGTGCCGAGAATCGCGCCGCGCCCGACAGCCACCAGTTCATCTGCCGGGGCGATCCGTCCTACCTGTTCTTCGGCAGCTATACGCGCACGCAGCCGACCGGGCTGAAGACCATGTGGTTCATGCGGGTCGACCTGGAGCGGCTGGTGCCGTTGCAGGATCCGCTGCCGATCTTCGACCAGCAGCCGTTCGAGATGGTCAACCACTACTACCCGGCGCCGGACAACCACGTCGAGTCGCAGCTGTTCACCTACACCCAGCACGACCGCGACGGCGTCCCGGTGAGCCCCGTGCGCCGCGCGGAGATGATCGACGTCGACCTGGTAGGCCGCGTGGATCGCCGCTGGGTCTTCCCCGGCCGCGAGCCCATCCACTTCAAATGCAACTCGAAGGCCGACCTCTGGGTGGGCGACGCCGCCGACCCCGGCCCGCTGTGGTTCGAGGGCCGCGGCGACCTGGAGCGCTTCGTGGACGAAGGGGAAGGGGAGGCCGCCGAGGGCCCCCTCTCGTCGGCGCGCCGCGATCCCGAGGCGATCGGGCCGGAAGGCTACCGCTGGCCGCAGGCGCACCGCTGGATCGGCATCTTCCGCAAGCGCGGTCCGTTCATCGAGATGCGGCCGCTGGCGCGCCACGACACGGTGTGGCGCTGCATCCATCCGCACCCGGTGTTCTCCCCCGACGACCGCTGGACGGCTTGGGGCGCGGGCGGCGCCCGGCAGTCGCAGCTCTTCCTGGCCGAGGCGGTCTGGCCGAGATGGATGACGTGAGTCCAGCGCCCGCCGCCGCCGGCGACGTGCGGCTGGCGAAGTTCGATCCGCTTTCGCGGGTGCTGTTCTTCGACGACTTCGACGAGGGCATCAACGGCTGGTGCGAGCTGGTCGGCAACCACGACAACAACCTCGACAACATCCGCCCACTGGTGCGCGATTTGCGGCCGGCACAGCTCTCCACCTGCACCTTCTTCGACATTGGCACGCACGGCAGCTTCGACGGGGTCTACTCGCTGAAGCTGGCCACCCGGCCTCGCGTCAACCACATGAACCAGCTCATCAAGCGCGTCAGCTACGTGCGGCGCGGGCTGGTGCGGCTGGAGACGTGGTTCACCTACAAGGCGGAGACGGTGTTCGACCCGTCGCCCACCAGCCCGAAGCAGTGGGACGGCAACTACCACCCGGTGGAGGCGATGTTCGGCGACTTCTGCTTCAGCAACGACGTCAACGACGGCCCGGACGGCAAGCGCCACCACTGCGCGCTGCGCTACGTCAACACCGACTTCGAGGGCAACTTCGTCCGCAAGTGGATGTACAAGACTTCCCTGCAGGTGACCACCAAGATGCAGCTCGCCGGCATGCCGACGCCGACCGACTATCACACCGTGCAACCCGACGACTGGGGGGAGGTGCCCGGCGGCGCGTTCTCCCTCTGCCACAACGAGGTGCCGACCAAGATCAACTGGAACTACCTGAGCTGGACCTTCGACACCGACGCGCGCCGCAACGTGGAGCTGCGCGTGAACGACCGGACGATGGACCTGCGCGATCTGCCCGTGCCCGTGTACGACCACGAGTACTACGGCTGCGACCGCCTGCTGAACTTCTGCATCGACGTGCGCACGCACCTGCCGGTGCGCAACTTCCTGTTCCTGGACTCGGTCCTGGTCAGCGTGGACTGGTGAGATGCTGCGCCGTTTTCATACCGCCGTCCTGGAGAAGAACGAGACCTACGGTAAGGCGTTCGACACCGAGCCCATGGAATGTGGCTGGGCGAGCGAGGCGACCTGGTTCCTGCGGGTCGCGGAGCTGGATGCCGGCACCACGTTTCGGGTGCAGGCGCAGGTGTCCCCGGACGGCCTCGGCTGGTGCGACAAGGAGGGGGTGGCGCTGGCGGTCCCCGGTATCGGGCTCCACCAGTTGGAGGTCCGCCACTTCGGCGGCTGGCTGCGGCTGCGCTGCGACGTGCGCGGCGACGCGCCGCGCGTGAAGCTCACGGTCTACCTGGCGCTCAAGGAGTAGTTCGCGTGAGGCCGCCGGCGGGTTGACGCTGCACGCAGCCCAGCAACACACTCCGAATTCGTTCGTCCTGGATTCGTGGCGCTGTCGCATTCCCCTGAACACGGAGGCAACGGAAATGTCCGATGCAACATGCACGAGCGACTGGCAGGAACGGCATGTGGAGACCGGATTCTATCCGCCGGTGACCTATCTTCTGATCGACGACCTGCACATTCGCAGGATGGAGGGCGTGCAGCGCGCGCTGTGCGAGCCGCAGAAGCATCCAGAGCCTGTCGTCCAGGCCCGGAAGCCTTGGGAAGGAGAGGGCGTGTGGATGCACAACGGGTGGCTTTACGACCGCGATGAAAAGGTATTCAAGCTGTGGTACCACTGTCACGACCCCAGCTTCTACGACGAATACCCGGACCTGGGGTGGAACTATCGCCGCGCCTACGCGGTTTCGGCAGACGCGCTGACCTGGGAAAAGCCGGAGCTGGGTGTCGTACGGTGGCAGGGAAGCACCCGCAACAACCTGGTGGACTTTCCTCCGGCCGGCGGTGACGGCCCGAACGCCAACGTGTTCAAGAATCCGCGGGACGGCGATCCCAACCGCCGCTACCTGTCCTTGAGTTCGGAACGCCACCCCCGCGAACCGGGCGAAAAAGCCATCACGTGGCCGGGCGGTCCGGATCCGAAAGACGATCCCAACGGGCGCGGCTTTTACCTCTGCGACTCGCCAGACGGCTTTACCTGGACCCGGCGGCCGCGACCCATCATGAGCCACGCGCTGTGCATGGACGGGCCTACCGTTCACGGGTTCGACGAAGACCTGAACGCGTGGATACTGTGGTGGCGTCCGCGCATCGGACCGAAATTCCGAACCATGGGCATCAGCATCGCACGCGATCTTGAGAAGATCCCGTACCCGCAGATGGCGCTGGTGCCCGACGAAGAGGATGCGCCCGGCACCGAGTTTGACCGTTGCGCATCGATCAAGGTTTCGGGCGGATACGTCGCGCTGGTGCGCACTCTGTTTCCCGAATACAATCGCCGCGAATCGAGGGATTTTCGGCACATCCACTGCCAACTGGCTTTCAGCCGGGATGCACGCACATGGAGTCGGCCGGCCGGTCGCCAGTCCATGTTGACCGTCGGCGAACCGGGCACCTGGGACGAACTGCTCATCACGCCGGCAAACCCGATCCAGGTCGGTGACGACATCTACATTCTGTATCAAGCGGGTCGCGGCGAGACGCAGCGTGGGATCGGATTGGCCACACTCAAACGCGATCGCTGGGCAGCGATCGAACCGGTCCACATCCATGGGGTGTTGAGAACCCACCCGATCAGTTGGGCCAGTCGTCAGCTGCGTATCAACGCCGACGCCACTGGCGGTTCGATTCGTGCCGAGCTTCTGGATGTTGCAGACAAACCCGTTCCAGGCTTCACGATGGGCGATTGCGATCCGGTCAGCGGCGACAGCCTCGACCACACGATGAGTTGGGGAGGGAAATCTCAGCTTCCGGACGATGTGATTGGCGCCGCGTACCTGGAAGGGACGCCGGGTCGAGTCATGTCGATTCGATTCGACATCGATCGTGCCAGGTTGTTCTCGTTTTCGTGCTGAAACACTGCAGGTCCCAGGTGAGCCGCTCGCCTTGCTCCCGCAGCGGCGTTGGAAACCGGTGCACCTCCTCTACCTGCAGCCGGACGTCGGCGAGGGTGCCCAGCATCGCGCGGCCGCTGCCTGCGCCCAGATCGAACGCCAGGTGGGTACTTGCCATCGGAGACGCTGGCCTCGAGGGTACCGTGCGGGAGAGTATCCGGCATGGCGATCGACAGCAGAAGACGTCGCGCGGCGGCCGTCACCGGCGGGGCGGCCGGCATCGGCCTGGCGACCTGCCGGGAATTCCTGTGTCGAGGCATGGCCGTGGCGATCGTGGACCGCGACGCGGAGGCGGCTGGACGGACAGCGGAGGAGTTGCGGGCCACGGTGGCCGACAGTTCCCAGCAGGTGATCCCGGCGACGGCCGACGTGCGCGACAGCGCGGCGGTGGACGCTGCCATCGCGGCGGCGGTCGACGAGCTTGGCGGACTGGACGTGCTGGTCAACTGCGCCGGCATCACCGACCGGGCGCCCGCGGCGGAGATGACCGACGCGTCCTGGACCCGCATGCTGGACGTCCACATGTCGGGCACGTTCCGGTGCTGCCGGGCCGCGTTCGCGGCGCTGCGCGATTCCGACACTGCGGCGATCGTCAACATGTCCTCGGTCGGCGCCCACCTGGGGTTCCCGCTGCGCGCCTCCTATTGTGCGGCCAAGAGCGGCATCGAGGCGCTCACGCGCACGCTGGCGGTGGAGTGGGCCGCGCACGGCATCCGCGTCAACGCCGTGGCGCCGACCTGGGTGCGCACCTTCATCCTGGAGGACGCAGTGGCCAGGGGCGTGCTGGACGAGGCCAAGATCGAGTCGATCACGCCGCTCGGCGGGGTGGTCGAACCGTTCGAGGTGGCCAAGGCGATCGCCTTTCTGGCCTCGGCCGACGCCCGCATGATCACCGGGCAGTCGCTGGTGATCGACGGCGGCCTCGTGATCAACCCCCACGTCTGAGCCGCCCCCGGCGGCGGCTCATCCGATGACCTGCACGTCGGCGCGATGGCCGTGAGCCGTGGCAAGACGGCTGTCGGCGGTCAGCAGCGGCGCGTCCAGCGTCTCGGCCAACGCGACGTAGAGCGCGTCGTATGCGCCGACGCTGTGGCGCAGTTCCCAGACCCGGCCCAGAAGCGGCCGGTGGTCGTGCCGATGGATGATGAGGTCGCGCAGGATGCTCATCATCTCCGCGCCGCGCTCCGTGTCGATGTCCTCCGCGAGCGTATACCTGCGCACCACGTGCGCCACCTCCGCATCCAGGAGATGGGGGCTGTGCACGGTCGAAGTCGTGGTCTGGACGTAAGGTGTGATTCGAACCCCCGCCACGGTGTGCAGGAGCATCTCCACGATCGCCGACGCATCGACGACGATCACCGTTCGTCACGCGTCCGCTGCAATGCCTCGACCACACTCTCTCGCGGCGTGACCGGCTTCAGTCGCTCGATCCGTGCCGTCAGTTCCTGTGGCGTGGGCACCGATGCCTGGACGGTTATCTGTTCGAGGAGGTAGGCGGAGAGTGACATGCCGGCCATCGCCGCGCGTGCCTTGAGCTTGCGGTGAAGAGGTTCGGGCACGTTACGGATCTGGATCATCTTGTGCATGCGACTAGCATGTGGACATGTGATACACATGTCAAAGCCAGAGAATCAGTCCCGCCGCACACCGACCGGCGATCTCTGGCGGCATGCGGGGAGGTCGCGTACAGTGAAGCGATGAAGATTGCCTCGAAAGAGGTATTCGTACCGTCCCCGGGCGCCGGCGTCGGGGTGGCAGGCGGTGCCTACTACACGCGCGCCACAGGCCACGAGCTGGTGAGCATCCACACCCATCACTCCCGCTCCGACACCGCGGATGTCGCCCTGTACCGCCGTTCCGACGACGGCGGGGCCACTTGGGGACCGGTGAGCGAGGTGGCGACCGGCGGACCGCGCGCCGGCGGCATGTGGCGGCGGTATCCCCGGGCCGGGCACGTGGATGCCGCCACCGACCGGTACGTCACCCTGCGCGTCCAGGGGGTGTTGCCCACCGACGAGCCGCTGGAGGGGATGCGGCAGTGGCAACTCCACTACGCCGTGTCGGCAGACGGCGGGCGAACCGATCTGGTCGACGAGCCGGTGGTGCACGACGGCCGCGACCGGGACGGCGTGCCGTTCGACGCCGAGCACCCGCTGCCGGGCGTGTGGCGCGGCCGGAACGGGGTGATGCTGGGTGACCTGACCTGTCTGCCGCTCACGCTGCGCGGTGGAAGCGACGCAGGCGACATCCTGGTGCCGTGCCAGATCTGCCCGGTGGGACCCGACGGCACCTACCACAACAAGGGGGGCGACTACACCTTCCACGACTCGGCGGTGCTGCACGGACGCTGGGTGGATGGCGGGCCGCGCCTGCGGTGGCGGCTGTCGGAGCGCGTCATCGGCGATCCGGAGCGCTCCACGCGCGGGTTCCTGGAAGGGACCATCGCCGAGCTGGCTCCCGGGCGCGTGCTGATGGTGATGCGCGGCTCCAACGAGGTGCGGCCGGAGCTGCCGGGCTATCGCTGGTACGCGATCTCCGAGGACTGCGGCTGGACCTTCACCGACGCGCAACCGTGGACGGACACGGCAGGCCGGCCGCTGCACTCGCCCAGCTCCTGCTCGCAACTGCTCGACCACTCGGACGGGCGGCTGTTCTGGATCGGCAACCTGTGCAAGGGCAACCCGCGCGGCAACAGCCCGCGCTACCCGATCGTGATCGCGGAGGTGGAGCGCGACAGCGGCCTGCTCGATCGGGACACGCTCATGGTGATCGACGGCCGCCAGCCGGGCGAGTCCGAGCGCCTCACGCTCTCCAACTTCTACGCGCGCGAGGAGCGGGGCTCGGGTGACATCCTGCTCTACCTGCCGCGCTACTTTGCGCGGGAGAGATCCTTCACGGCCGACAACATGGTGTACCGGATCGCGGTGGACTGATCCGATGTGTGCCGAACGGATGAGCCCCGAGCACCCACGGCTGCACGTGACGGCCGGCTCCTACCCGGGACTGCTGTCGCGGGACGAGTTGCGGCGCGGCGTGACCGACGGGCCGGGGCGCGAGCTCTGGCACACGCTGCAGGGCGAGGTCGAGCGCCGAGCGGCACAGCCTCCGTACGATCCCGGCACGCCCCTGCCGGGACGGCAGGCCGGGGCCGCGGAGCGGCATGAGAATGACTACCCCCTGTCCGAGGCCGCGCTCCAGCGGGTCACCGACGCGGCGTTGGCCTGGCTGATAGACGAGCGCGCGGCGCACCGCGACGACGCCCTGCGGCAGCTCGAATGGATGTTCGACCCGGAGCCCTGGCCGGAGTGGCGCCACCCCGTGAACGCCGAGCGCGGCGTGGTCGCCGACCACCGCATCGGCTCGCACCTGCGCCAGCTTTCGATTGCCTACGACTGGCTCCATCCGGCGCTGCGGCCCGATCAGCGCGCCTGGCTGCTCGCCGGCATCCGCGAGCGGGCGCTGCAGCCGGTGCTGGACAGCCGCACGCGCGATGCGCACTGGGGCAACTACAACAACTGGACCGGCGTGATCGCTGCCGGCATGGGCACCGCCGGCCTTGCCATGGAAGGCGAGATCGACGAGGCCGGTGAGCTGATCGAGGCCGCCATCGCCTACCAGCGCACCTACCTGAACACCCTCGGACCGGACGGCGAGTTCAACGAGTCGCCGGGATACGCCGCGTCGGTGCTCACCGCGATCCGCTTCTTCGAGGCGCTGCGCTATCACCGGGGGCGGCGCGCCGACGGCGAAGCGGGACTCGATGCGGAGCTGCGCGAACGGGTCGGCCGGTTCGGCCGCTGGTACGCCTACCACGTGATACTGCCGCGCGGGGTCGTGCCGTTCGGGGACGGCAATCCCGATGCGCGGCCGAACGCGGTGCAGATCGGGGTGATCGCCGAGCTGTGCGACGACCCGGTGCTGCGCTGGTTCTATCGCCGCCTGCAGCCGGTCAACGGCTACCCGAACCTGGCGCTGGAGCTGCTGACCGTGGCCCGCTCAGGAGAGGTGCAGGAGCCCGCCGGGCGGTGGCCGCTGGCGATGGCCTGGGACGCCTACGGCAAGAGCGTGATCAGCCGCTCCGACTGGGACCCCGCGGGGGCCGCCTGCCTGGTGTCCGCCAAGGCCGCCCACGGCTGGGAGGCGATGCGGGCGCGCGGCGAGACCTCCTCCTATCACATGGACTACGACGCCGGTCAGGTCTGCATCGCCTCCGGGAGCGAGCACCTGATCGTCGACCTGGGCTCCAGCGGCGGCTACGCGTCCTGGGGCGAGCGCGGGCGGTACTACGGCAAGGGGACCGCCGGCCACAACGTGCTGATGCTCGACGGCGCCACGACGCGGGAGCTGGGCGATCCGGTGCCGGAGATGACCGCGGCCGACTGCGATCCGGCGCGGGGCGCGTGGAGCCGGTTCGACCTGACCGGCATCTACGATGGCGCTGCGAGCGTCGTGCGCACGCTCGTGCACCTGTTGCCCGGCACGGTGGTCGTGCTGGACGAAGCGGTCCTGGACGAAGAACGCGACGTATCGCTCCGCTGGCACACCGCCCACCCGTGCGAGCCGGAAGCGGACGGGAGCTTCGTCGTCAACGGCCGGAAGGCGAGTGCGACCGGCCGGATGGTGAGCTTGGCGGGCGAGGCCGCCTTCACCGCGGCGCGCCACCGGTACCACCCGCCGTACGACCGCGACTACTACGGCACGAAGTTCGAGGACGGCCACCCCTACGTCGAGGCGTCCCTGCATGCCGACCGCGTGGTGCTGCTGACGCTGTTCTCCGTGGTCGCCGGCCGTCCGGGAGACGCGTGCCGTTGGCGGCAGGAAGCCGAAGGGTGGGCGATCGGCACGGGACCGGACCGGGTCAGCGTGGTGATCGGCCGGGAGACGCTCGACGTCACCGGCGGCGCCGGCGCCCGCTGGCGCGTACCGCGAACCGCCCGCGCGTCCTGATCCGGACAGGGTGGAACGGATGAGCCCCGAGCATCCGCGGCTGCACGTGACGGCCCGCTCGTACCCGGGACTGCTGTCGCTGGAGGAGTTGCGGCGCGGCGTGGCCGGGGGGCCGGGGCGCGAGCTCTGGCGCACGCTGCAGGGCGAGGTCGAGCGCCGGGCGGCGCTGCCGCCGTACGATCCGAGCACGCCCATGCCGGGACGGTCCGCCGGGGTGATCGAGCGCCACGAGAACGACTACGTGCTCTCGGAGGCGGCGCTGCAGCGGGTGACGGACGCTGCGCTGGCCTGGCTGATCGCCGAGCGCCCCGAGTACCGCGACGACGCGCTGCGGCAGCTCGAGTGGATGTTCGACCCGGAGCCGTGGCCGGAGTGGCGGCATCCGGTGAACGCCGAGCGCGGGGTGGTCGCCGACCACCGCATCGGCTCGCACCTCGGGCACCTGTCGTTCGCCTACGACTGGCTCTACCCGGCGCTGCGGCCCGATCAGCGCGCCTGGCTGCTGGCCGGGATCGGCGAGCGGGCGCTGCAGCGGGTGCGGGACAGCCGCACGCGCGACACGCACTGGGGCAACTACAACAACTGGACCGGGGACATCGTCGGCGGCATGGGCGCCGCCGGCATGGCGCTCGCGGACGAGATCGAGGATGCCGACGAGCTGGTCGAGGCCGCGACCGCCTACCAGCGCACCTACCTGCAGACGCTCGGCCCGGACGGGGAGTTCAACGAGTCGCCGTTCTACGCGTCCTCGGTGCTCACCGCCATCCGCTTCTTCGAGGCGCTCCGCTACCACCGCCGGGGTCCGGCCGGCGGCGAGGCGGTCCTGGAGCCGGAGCTGCGCGAGCGGGTGGGGCGCTTCGGCCGCTGGTACGCCTGCCACGTGGTGTTGCCGCGGGACATCGTACCGTTCGGCGACTGCGGTCGGGAGGCGCGGCCCAACGCCGTGCAGATCGGGATGATCGCGGAGCTCTGCGACGACCCGGTGCTGCGCTGGTTCTACCGCCGCCTGCAGCCGGTCAACGGCTATCCGAACCTGGCGCTGGAGCTGCTGACCCTGGCGGTCTCCGGCGAGGTGCGGGAGCCGGCCGGGCGGTGGCCGCTGGCGATGGCCTGGGACGCCTACGGCAAGAGCGTGATCAGCCGCTCCGACTGGGACCCCGCGGGGGCCGCCTGCCTGGTGTCCGCCAAGGCCGCCCACGGCTGGGAGGCGATGCGGGCGCGCGGCGAGACCTCCTCCTATCACATGGACTACGACGCCGGTCAGGTCTGCATCGCCTCCGGGAGCGAGCACCTGATCGTCGACCTGGGCTCCAGCGGCGGCTACGCGTCCTGGGGCGAGCGCGGGCGGTACTACGGCAAGGGGACCGCCGGCCACAACGTGCTGATGCTCGACGGCGCCACGACGCGGGAGCTGGGCGACCCGGTGCCGGAGATGACCGCGGCCGAGTGCGATCCGGTGCGCGGCGCCTGGTACCGGTTCGACCTGACCGGTATCTACGAGGGAGCAGCCAGCGTCGTGCGCACGCTCGTGCACCTGCTGCCCGGCACGGTGGCGGTGCTGGACGAGGCGGTGATAGGCGAGCCCCGCGACGTGTCCCTGCGTTGGCACACGGCCCATCCGTGCGCGCCGGAGGCGGACGGGAGCTTCACGGTGGCAGGCCGGAAGGCGACGGCAGCGTGCCGGGTGGTGAGCTTGGCAGGCGAGGCGGCCGTGGCCGCGGCGCGCCACCGGTACCACCCGCCGTACGACCGCGACTGCTACGGCACGAAGTTCGAGGACGGCCACCCCTACGTCGAGGCGTCGCTGCGCGCCGACCGGGTGGCGCTGCTGACGCTCTTCTCCGTGATTCGACGGCGGCCGGCGACAGTTCGCTGGACGGGCGAGGATGGCGGATGGTCGATCGGCGCGGGACCGGATCGGGTCCGCGTTGCCGTCGACGAGGAGACACTCACGGTCACCGGCGGCGATGGCGCCGGTTGGCGCGTGCCGCTCGGCTCGGCGTAGCGCTTCTTCAGTCGACGTCGAGCAGGTAGCGCAGCGCCGGGGTCAGGCGCGTGGCCGTCTCCGGCCGCAGATAGGCGCCTTGGTCGGTCTGCTGCGGCCGCTCGCGAACGTCGAAGAAGCAGTGCATGCCGCGCCGAGGGGCGCCGCGCGTGCGGTTGAGCGTGCCCCCGTGCCAGGTGAGCGAGTTGAACACCGCGACGCTGCCGGCCGGCGCCTCCATCAGCTCCTCCTCCGGATGCGGTGCGGTTGGGTCGTCCATCAGGTCTTGCGGCCGGCCCAGTCGATGGGAGCCCGGGACCAGGCGCGTGCAGCCGTTGTCGGCGGTGAAGTCGTCGAGCATCCAGATCGAGTTGCAACCGGTCAGCGGGAGGGCGCGGCAGTCCGAATCCTGGTGCAGCGCCTGCTGTCCCTCGCCGGGCAGGGCGTCGCGGGCGTTGAGGGAGGAAAGCCGGAACGGCGCGCCGATCACGTGGCGCATTGCGGCCAGCACCACGGGATGCGACCAGACGCGGTCGAACGCCCGCCCCTTGTTCACCAGGTCGGCCAGCCGCCGGGTGCCCTGTTCCTGATGCACCTCCAGGCCAGCGCGCTCGCCCTCCGCGGCGGTGATCTCCTCGAACCTGGTGCGGAGCATATCCAGCCATGTGGCGTCGATGATGCCAGTGAACAGGGCGAAGCCCTTGCGGGAGAGCTCCTCGCGCCGGCGTTCGTCGAGCAGCTCCGGGGCGGCGCCCAGCTCCGACAGGCAGCGCTCCATCGTCATGGCGCCAGCCATCACGTCGCGAGCGGCACGCGCACGCTGCCGCCGGCCGCCGAGGCGGTCAGGTCCGTCGCGGAAACGGTGACGGTGGCGCCGGCATCCGGCATCCGCCAGGTGTCGCCGTCGCGCGCAGGCGGCCACGCCGGCGGGGTGCCGCCGCGGCGGACGACCAGGAACAGCGTCAGGAGCTGGAGCCGGCTGGCGTGTGCTTCGGCGCTGACGAAGCTCTCACGCCGCTGCTCGAGCGGCTCGTCCAGCCGGGTGCGGTCGTAGGGCGCCTGGTAGCGATGTTCGTCGCGCCGGAACGTGGCGGTCGAGCCTGAGAGCGCGCTGATCTGGGCGAGCAGGCGCACCGGACCGCGCGGACCGGCGGCCTGCACCCGGAAGCAGCCGTCGCCGTCGATCGCGGCACGGTCGGCGGTGTGCCAGCGCAGCGTGACGTCCTCGGCGCGTCCCGTTTCGCATTCGTCGAGCACCGCCACCAGGTCGGGGAGCAGATGGATCACGTGCCGGCGCACCCGCACCACGTCATGGTAGGCGCCGGTGAGGTCCATCGACCATGCGGCGCCGTGCTCGTCGAACGTCGAATGCAGGAACACGCCTTCGATCGGCTTCTCGAACCGCATCTCACGGCCGCCGACCTGCAGCAGGTTGTGGCCTCTGACGCTGGCGTTGTAGTAGCGCGCGCGGTGCTCACCGAAGAAGTCGGCGGGGTAGGACGAGGGGGAGCCGAGGTCCACGATCAGCGGTGCTCCGCCGGCATGGATGATGAGCTGCCCGTCGTCCTGGTGCTCGTGAATGGGTTCGCGGCCGGCCTTGCGGTGCACGACCACCGCGTCCGGATCGGTCCAGCTCGAGCGGCTGGCGGCCAAGCCTCCCCAGCCGGGAAAGGCGGCGCCGAGCGGGAGCTCGCTCCCATCCGATGCATCGCCGCCGGGCGGCGTGGCGGCCAGCGTGGGGTCGTACCACAGAAGGTCCACCACGTCGACCTGGGTCAGATCGGCCGCCGGATCGTGCAGGAGCCCGTAGGTCTCCATGAACCACTGCAGCAGCCCGTCGCGGGCCGCTGCCGCGACGGGTGCGAAATAGCCGATGAGTAGCGGCCCCTGCGAGTGGGAGTCCCCGAACGGGATCGTGTGGCCCGGCGGCACCGTCACGTGCATCAGCCAGCGGCAGAACTGCGGGAGCGGATGATCGGCCAGCCGGTCCTCCTGCCCATCGGTCACCGAATGGCGCGCCGCGAAGTACCGGACCGGGTACTGCACGGAGCCTGAGTACCCCACCGATTCGTTGAACTCGCCCTGCGGGCCCAGGACGGTCAGGTAGCGCTCCATGCGCGGCTGCGCCATCTCCACCAGCAGATCGGACTGGTCGTGCTCGCTGCCCAGCACCATGCCGACGATGCCCAGCCCGCCCACGACGACGGTCATCCAGTTGCTCGGCCGGGTCAGCCAGTGCGGGTCGGTCGGGGCGGTGGCCAGGTAGGGGCGGATGGCGCAGCGGTCGAGCCCCTCGACGATCATAGTCCGCTCGGTCGCGCTCAGGTGCGCGTACAGCCAATCGTAGGTCAGCGCCACGCCGGCGCCGAGCTGGCCGGTGCGCAGGTCGGCTTCGAACATCTCATGGGCAAAGTCCAGCCACTGCGGCCAGCGCTTCGGGTCGAACAGCGCCTCCATCTGGATGAGCGCGTCCTGCCGAAAGCGTTCCTCTCCGGTGACCAGATGGACCAGCGAGTCGCGCAGCAGCCGCCGCACCACCGCCTGGCAGATCGTATTGTCCGCGTTGGCGTGCCCGATCTGCTCGGCGGGGCGGCCGGGGAGCGCCGTGCCGGGCAGCAGCGGATCGGTCCCGACGGACTCCTCGGCGCCCTGCCGGACCGTCTCCCAGAGGCGCGCCCCGTACGGACTGGCGATCGTGTCGCCAAGCTGCTCCAGGGAGCGGCGGCTCGGTCCCGGCTCGGCGCCGAGAAAGATCGACGGATGTCGCGGTGTCATCCGCCGATCATGCGCAGATCGGCACGGGCTGTGAAGTACGGCCGGTCGTGCCGATCGCCGATCGACGACCGGCGACGGTCCTACTGCGGCAGAGACTCCCGTGCGTCCCTCGCGAGGCGCTGGAGATAGGCCGAGTACGCTAGCAGCTCGCCGCGGACCGGCTCGCGGCACGCCAGGTACTTGGAGCGAACCAGTTCCAGCCGATCCCAGTCGTAGTCGAACGAGAAGTAGTAGCGCTTGAAGTGGCGGAACCGCCGCAACTCCGAGAGTGCGGCGAAGGTCGCGTCGGAGATGACTCGCTCACGGACCTCGGGAACGGTCCACGTCATCGCCCGCAGCAGGTGCTCATGCCAGCGAGCGTCGTCGAGCGCGTTCTCGAAGAACTGACTGATGCGCAGAAACGCGGTCTCCAGGCAGGTGTAGAACGACACCATCACGTCGCTGACGATGATCGCGTCCTCGACGGTCCGGTCGGCGTCGGCTCGCTGGTGTTGGAACCGATCGTAGAACGAGTTGATACGGTCGAGCACCGGCAGCGCGGCGTCGAGCTCCGCGGCCAGCGCCGCGATGCGGTCAGGGGACGCCATGCACCAGCCGGCCCGAAGTGCGGATCAGGGACGCGTACTCCGGCTCGATGCGCTCCAGCTCCACGATATCGAGCGGGAACGCGGTCAGTGACTCGGCGCGCGCGTAGAGCTCGAACAGCCGCTCCGAACGGCCCAGTCCCTCCACGGCGACGTCGATGTCGGAACGCAGGGAGAAGTGGCGTCGGTGAAGCAGCGAACCCCATTGCCAGATGCGCGCCGGAGCGAACTCGCGCACGGTCATCTCCACGATGCGGTCGAAGTCCGCCCACGCCGCGTGGAAGCGCGCGTCCAACTCCAGTTGGCGGGTAGCCTCGCGCCTACGCAGGAAGGCAACCGTGTCCGCCGGATCGACACCCATGGCCCGTGTCTCCGCTTCCCAGTATAGCGCGTGAGACCGCGCTGCTTACTGTTTGAGGGAGCCGATCATGATGCCCTTGACGAAGTAGCGCTGGATGAAGGGGTAGATGCACATGATCGGCAGCACCATGACGATGATCGACGCGGCGCGGAACGCCTGGATCGGCACCGGGTCGCGCTCCACCTCCAGCAGCAGGTCCTGCAGGCTGCGGTCGCGGCTGACGTCCGTGATCTCCAGCGTGATCAGCAGGCGGCGCATCAGCACGGTCAGCGGCTGCAGCCGGTCATCGTTCATGTAGATGAACGGCGTGAAGAAGTCATTCCAGATTTCCACGATGCGGAACAGCGCGAACGTGGCCAGGATCGGCTTGGAGAGGGGCAGGACGACCCGGAACAGGACGCGGAAGTCGCCGGCCCCGTCCATGTAGGCGGCTTCGCGCAGCTCGCTGCTGACGCTCCGAAACTGGGTCCGGAACACGATGACGCCGAACACGGTCACCGCCCCGGGAAGCACCATGACCCACATCGTGTCCAGCAGCCCGAGCGCCCGGTAAAGCAGGTAGGTGGGGATCAGACCGCCCGAGACGAACATCGTGAGCACGTACACTACCGTGCACGGCATGTTCAGCCAGAAGCCGCGCATGGCGAGCGGGTAGGCGACCAGCGAGGTGGCCAGCAGGTAGATTACCGTGCCCACCACGGCATACCGAACCGAGTTGTAGTAGGAGAGGAGCAGTTCGTGATGTTCCACCACCATGCGGTAGGCGTCGAGGTTGAAGCCGACGGGAATGTAGCCGGCATGCCCGGTCGCCAGCCCGGGACCGCTGCTGGTGGAGAGCGAGAGCACGTGGTAGAACGGGAACAGCATCAACAGTGTGAACGCAAACAGAAGGATCACGTTCAGCACGTCGAACCAGTTGGCTTTTCCCGTCATCTGCCGTCCCGCCTACCAGAGGCTGTAGGTCGTGGTCCTGCGGCTGACGTAGTTCACCGCGACCATGAAGATGAAAGAAACCACGGAGTTGAGCACTCCCACGGCGATGCCGTAGCCGATCTGACCGCCGGCCAGTCCCACGCGGTAGACGTAGGTCTGAATGACGTCCGCGGTTTCGTAGATGCCGGGGTTCTGCATCAGGAATGCTTTTTCGAAGCCGACGTTGACGATACCGGTGGTGTTGAATATCAGCAGGATCATGATGGTCGGCAGCAGCGAGGGAAGCGTGATGTGCCAGGCGAGCTGCCAGCGGTTGGCTCCCTCGCAAGTCGCGTTCTCGTAGAGCTCGGGATTGATGCCGGCCAGCACCGCCAGATAGAGGATGGATCCGAAGCCGATCCCCTGCCAGACCGCCGATCCGATATACAAGGGCCGGAACCAGCCCGGCTCCATGAAGAAGTTGGTCTGCTCGCCGCCCAGGTTGCCGACGACCCGATTGACGAGGCCGTCGTAGGAGAAGAACTCCTTCATCATGCCGATGATGACCACCAGGGCGATGAAGTGCGGGAGGTAGCTGATGGTCTGCACCACCCGCTTGTAGCTGGTCAGGCGCAACTCGTTGAGCAGGAGCGCCAGCACGATCGGCGGCCAGAACCCCCAGACGATCGACAGGAACCCCAGCCACATGGTGTTCCTGATCAGGCGCACGGCGTACGGACCGGTCAGGAACGCCTCGAAGTTGTCCAGGCCGATCCAGGGGCTTCCCCAGATGCCGTGCACGGGGCTGAACCGCTTGAAGGCGACCTGCATGCCGTAGATCGGCAGGTACTGGAACAGCACCACCATCCCCAGGCCGATGGCGGTCATGAGGTACAGGCTCTTCTGGCGCGGCAGGTCGTGCAGGATCTGCGCCAGCCGGCCGCGGCCCGCTGTACCCGTCGCTACGGGAGTCTCAGTGGACAAGGAGGGTCCCCCTGCCGACGTGAAGGGCCCCGGTCATCGCGACACTCCCATGCCGGTGTGGTACACTGGCAGGACCATTCAGTCAACGGGAGGCGCTCTGACGCTTCCCACAAGGAGAACGATCACGATGAAGAGATACGCGCGCACGTTTGCTGCGCTCGGCGTTTTGCTGCTGGCCGCGTCAGGCGCCTGGGCGGAGGGCCAGGGGGAGGCCAGCGGGGCCGCTGGCATCCCGGACCAGGTCACGCTCCCGCTTGCGGAGAAGATTACCGTCGACTACACGCTGGCCGAGCACACCACGATCGGCCACTACGCCTTCGCCGAAGATGGCCATCCCGGCTTCATCTGGCTGGAGGAACAGACCAATGTCAATCTCAACGACATCCAGATTCCGCCCGGTGAGATCGAAGCGAAGTACCAGGTCATGCTGGCCACCGGCGACCTGCCGGACATCTTCAACCCCGGCGCCGCCAATCTGAGCAAGGCGGACCTCGACGCTTTTGGCGACCAGGGTCTGTTCGTCAACATCCTGGATTACGCGCACCTGATTCCCAACTACATGAAGCTGATGGATGAGGTGGAGCCGCTCGCCAACATGGTCACCAAGGACGGCAAGAAGTACGGCTTCGCCATCTACAACGCGGATCCGATTCCGTTCTCGCTGACGCTGGCGTACCGGGAAGACCTGTGGGAGAAGATGGACCTGCCGCGCGACACGTGGGAGGACCTGTACGAAGCCTTCAAGACGTTGAAGGCGGAGTTCCCGGACTCCTATCCGGTCAACGCGTGGCAGACCGGCGACCGGTCGGTGCTGCTGTTCATGGCCGGTGCGAACTTCAACACCGATGAGAGCATCTACTACAACCACACCAACCGCGATTGGCAGTACGGCCCCCTCGACGCCGAGTACGAGTACTTCATGGAGTACTTCTCACGCCTGTGGGCGGAGGGACTGCTGCATCCCGATACCTTCACCATGAGCTACGATCAGTGGAGCCAGTCGCTGGCCAACCACGAGTCGTTCTTCACGTGGTGGTGGTCGGCATCGGGCAACTGGTTCAGCCCGGTCACGCAGTTCAAGCTGCCTGATTACGGCCCGGGCAAGGAGTGGACGTTCAGCGCCCTGCGCATTCCCAGCCTGGTAGAGGGCGAACCGCGCGCACGGTCACGCAACACCATGCCCTACGGCAACTACCGGTATGTGAAGCTGATCTCTTCGCAGTCCGAGCACATCCCGGAGATCATGGCGTGGCTGAACTTCTTGGCCGTGGAGAAGAACAGCTACAGTGTCTTCTTCGGCCCGCCCGGGGAGTACTGGGACATCGTCGACGGCAAGTACCGGTGGCTCACGCCGGAGATCAAGACGCCGTACAACCCGGAGGGCACGCTGGCCGACCATGAGTGGTTCCTGGAGAAATTCGGCGTCCGCACCAGCCTGGCCAACGTCGAGATCGTCGGTATCGACAACCCGCGCATGCAAGCCAACATGACGATCGAGAGCGATCCGGACTACACGCAGTTCGAGGTGGAGGCGCGCCAGTACGTGGCCGACGGCTCGACCCCGCAGCGGCCGGAGCCGATCACGAACTTCACGGCCGAACAGGCCGACCGCGAGGCGCAGTTGAAGACCGCCCTGGACACCTACGCCCAGGAGCAGTCGATCCTGTTCATCACCGGCAAGCGCCCGCTGAGCGAGTTCGCGGCGTTCCAGGCCGAGATCAGGAACCTCGGAGCCGAGGAGCTCATCGAGTTGTACAAGGCCGCTTCCAGCTAGGGAGCGCCGGGGTTCGGCGTCCGAAGACGCAGCCTCAGGGGCCGCCCGCTGTCATCCGGCAGCAGGCGGCCCTTCGTTTGCTCGGGCCCGGTGGGGCCCGGCAGACGATCAGTTGTCCAGGGTGATCCCGTCGTCCGTCACGCGCAGTCGCGCGATGCGGCTGTCGGCCTGTCCGTGCTCCATGATGTCGCCCATGTAGGTCACCAGCACCACGTCCGGCTCGATCTCGACCGCGTGCTGGTTCGCCCAGATCGCGTAGTCGACGATGACCGGCGGCGACCAGGTGCGTCCGCCGTCGCGGCTGAGGTGGGCGGCGAAGTGGGGATAGCGGGTAGTGGCGACCAGCGCTCCCGACCGCGTCGCGGTCAGCGACGGGCAGAAGCCGGGAAAGTGGCCGATCGCGGCCGGCTGCCACGTGCGCCCGCCGTCCTCGCTGCGAAGCTGCCACATGTAGGGGTCACGGTCCGGCCGGCCGATCCCGACCAGCACGCCGGGGGCGGCCTCGTCCATGGCTACCTCGTAGTAACGCGCGGCGTAACGGAGCATCGCGGGCGGCAGGTGCTGCTGGCGCGCATCCGCGTCGCAGAGCACCGGCGCCGACCAGGTGCGGCCGTCGTCCGCGCTGCGCAGAGCCATGGCCGCCACGTACTGGCACTGCGTCGGCAGGATCGGCTCGTCCGGAGGGCTCACCATCATCGGCATGACCAGGGATCCGTCGCGCAACCGCACCGGCGGCCACGGTCCTCCGGCCTGCCACTCGGCAGGCCAGCCGCCGGCGATCGCCGTCACCGTCGGCCCCTGCCATGTCCGCCCCTCATCCGAGGACTCATAGGAGCGCAACGGTGCCTGCGCGTCATTGTGGTCGACGCGCACGCTCACCCAGGTCCCGTCGCGGCGGACGAACGCGCCGGCCAGTCTGCCATCCCGTGGAGCCGGTTCCGGCTCTCCCCACGTCCTGCCGCCGTCCTCGGTACGGATGAGGACCGCCCGTCGGGTCTCGCCGAGGTTGGGATTGCCGAAGGTAAGGTAGAGCGTCGCGCGGCCGGGACCGCTCTTCAGCAGGGTCGCGTAGCTCTGGTAGGTGTCGGGGTCGACCTCCCGGCACGGAGTGATCCAGTGGGGGGCGGCCGGCGCAAGCCCATCCCACGCGCCTGGCGGACTCGGCGTTCCGGCGATCCGCAGCGCGTCGAACCGGGCCGCTTCGGGGTAAGGGGTCTGGATGGAGCCCAGGCCGATCCGGCCGGTCCGGTAGGTGTCGTCGTGGACGTCCGCGGCCGGAATGTCGTTGATCCACGCCTGCAGGCGACTGCCGGCTGCACGCACGCGGACCTCGTACCAGCTCCCCAGCACGGCGCACAGCCCCGGCACCAGCCCGAAGCCGAGATAGCGCTGCAGCGGCGTGCCGTCGGCGACCACCATGCCAGCCCAGCACGCCCGCGAACGGAACTGCTGGCCGCCGACCGGCACGTCGAACGCGTAGAAACGGCGGCTGTCCTGGACTCGGAACAGGAACCGGACCGGATTGCTGGCGCGCAGGCGGAAGCGAAAGGTCGCCTCGAAGTCGCCGTACACGGCGTCGTCGCGCACCGCCAGGTGCTCGACGGCGGTGTCGTCGGGCGGACACAGCGCGCCGTCCGGGTCCTCCGTCCACCTGCCGCCCAGAAACGTCCAGCCAGACCCGTCCGCAATGCGGAGCCGCGTCCCCGTGTCTGCGTCCATCTGCTGCTCCTTTCCTTGCGGGAGGCGGCGGTCAGTCGATCTGGTCGCGCCGCACCGGCGTCAGCGTGCCGTCCGCGACGCTCAGGTACTGGGCGCGCATCCGGGACTCGAAGCTGTCGTAGTACACGTACAGCACCAGGTCGGGCCGCACCTCGAGCATCGATCCCATGACCCAGATCGAGCTGTCGATGATCGTCCCCTGCCAGCTTGCGCCGGCGTCGAAGCTGGCGTGCACGGTCATCATCGGCAGCCGGTGGGCGACCAGCAGGACCCCGGAACTGGTCCGGAGCATGTTGGGCGTCGCGTAGCCGGGAAACGGGCCGCGCATGCACGGGGTCCAGGTGAGGCCGCCGTCATCGGACCACGTCTCCCACATCCAGGGCGAGTAGACCGGCCGGATCAACGCGACCATCGTCCCGCCGGCCGTCTCGGCGCCGCACACCTCGGTGAGGTCGAGAGACCCGGGGACCGGCTCCCCCTTGCCGTTGACCGCGTGGTCGATGTTGACCAGGGGTGACCATGTGGCGCCGTTGTCGGTGGAGCGGCAGGTGTAGGCGCGGCAGTGGCAGGCGCCCCAGGTGTGGATGAGATCGTGTCCGGGCCCGGACTCGTGGCCGCCGTACAGGAACATGACGACGGTGCCATCGGCGAGGTTTGCGAACACCTGGGGACCCATGTGCAGGCCGGCCATGCCGTCGGGCACGGGTCCCAGATCGAGGGGCCGTGTCGAACCGATGGTTCGGATGTCGTCGGACACGTCGGCCAGCGCGAACGCGCCGTCTTGGTTCATGGAGAGCTGGCGTACCCGGCCGTCGGGGAACCGGTGCAGCGTGCCGCGGACCGTCCACGGATCGTCGTCCACGGTGCCGGTGACCTCCGGTGCGCTCCAGGTCCTGCCGTCGTCGGCGGAGCGGGTCATCAGGTGGTTCGTGGTGCCCGCGGGTCCCGGCCGGCTGGCGTTGTAGGTCAAGGCCAGCTCGCCGTCACCGGCTCGCAGCAGGGTCTGCGGCTTCTGCCAGACGCCGTGTGCGGCGTCTTCGACCGGGTAGAACCAGTTGGCCGGCTGCTCGACCGAGTCGTCCCAGCCGGCGCCCGGTGCCGGCTCGCCGTCGATGCGGACATCGCGGACACGTGCGCGGCCGAAGACGAACAGCCCCACGCAGCCCGCCCCGTCGGGCAGACCGCGGTGCTCGAAGACGCCGCGGCCGTCGATCCGGGCGCGGAGCTCGCCGCCGCGTACCTCAACCTCCACGTCGTGCCAGATCCGGGTGCTCGAGGCGACCCGGTTGACCATGGCGAGCTGGTCGACGCGCAGGCAGCCGCTCGCGTCCATGCGCGACAGCGCGGTCCAGAAATGCTGGGCGCGGTACCCCTGGCCGCAGCAGGGGAAGTGCAGAAGGGTGAAGTCGCAGCGGTTGCGGGCGCGGAAGATCAGGCCGACGTCGCTGTGCGCCACGTCGTGGCATGCCTGGAAAGTGGCACGGAAGTCCCGGTACGACGTGTCGGTCGCGAACGCGAACCGGCACCCCTGCATGCCGCACTCGGTATTGGCGTCGAAGGCATCGACCGGCGCCATGCGGCTGTCGTCACCGGCCCGCCACTCGCCGCCGGCGCAGGTCCATGTGCGCGTCCCGTCCAGATCCATCATCACAGCACCGTGCGCTGCAGCGACTGGATGAAGTGTATCCCGTCGACGTTCGTGTGGTTCAGCCGGTCGTCGTTGGTGATGAACAGGTCGCAGTTGGCTACCGAGGCGCAGGCGAGCTGGACCGCGTCGGAGGCGGAGATCTGCCATGCGGCGCGGATCTCGGCGAAACGCCGGGCCGCGCGCGCGTCGAACGGCAGCACGACGGCGCCGGCCGGAATCGCCCGCTCGATCTCGGCCAGGACGGTCTCGTTCTTGTGCTCGACGGGGTGGACGAGCACCTCGCCCATCGTCAGCGCCGACGTGAGCAGTTCGTCGCCCCTCTCCAGCATGCGCCCGCGGAGATCCGCCGCCCGCCTGGAGGGCTCGCCGAAGCTCTGCAACAAGTACAGGAACAGGTTCGTGTCCCAGAAGATACGGCTCATCGGCTCGACTCGCGGAGGCGCCGCACCAGCGTGTCGGCCGCTTCGGTCGAGCGGAGCGACTTGCCGATGTCGAGCAGGGACAGGATCGGGTCGACCGGAATCGGGATGGTGGCTGGTCCCACATACTCGGAGCTGTACCAGTCGACCAGATTGCGGTATCCCCAGGGGAGCTCTTCGGTGCGCGGGACGCTCTTTCCGCCCCGGCGGTCGGGGTGGTAGGGGTCGCCCGGCCGGAACAGCCGGCGGCGCCCGCGTTCGGTTTCGATCAACATCCGGTAGCGGCCAGGATTGGGCGCCTTGCTGGCGACGCAGTGCTGGGAGGCATGTACCACGAAGCCCGGGCGCAGCGGCCCCGCGCCGTTCGCCTCCGCGGCCGCGCGCCGGCTGATCTCGGAGACCGTGAAGTCATCGCGGTCGGGATGCTGTTTGTGCAGGAGCGCCGTGGCCACCCACACTTCGTCTGCGACTCGTATTCTCTCTTTTGCCATGTATACCTGGTATATCGGATAGAAGATCCGTTCTCTTGAGCGGATCCGCACGGCGTGACGGCCGGACGCGTTCGGGCGCCCGAGTGCGTCAGGGCGTCGAGCAGACCTCCGCCTCGGCACGCGCCAGCAGCGCCTTCATGTACCCGATCGTGTAGGCGGTTTCGGCGCGGCCGTCGTCGCTCATGATCGGGATGTGGTCCGGGATCAGCACGCCGCGGAAGCCCACGGCCTGCAGCTCCCTCATCACCGGGTACATGTCGACGTAGCCGTCGTCCACGAAGGTCTCCACGAAGTGCGGCAACGGGGCGTTCACGTTGCGGAAGTGGACCTTGTGGATCTTGCCCTGCGCACCGAAGTGGCGGATGGACTCGATCGCCCCCTTGCCCATCAGGTCGCCCCCTTCCAGCCAGCAGCCCACGCAGAAGCAGATGCCGACGTTGGGGCTGTCGGCGATCTCCATGGCGCGCTGGTAGCCGTCGAAGCTGGAGAAGATGCAGCGCGGCACGCCCGCCAGCATCGGCAGCGGCGGATCGTCGGGATGGATCCCGATCAGGACGCCCGCGTCCTCGGCGACCGGCGCCACCTCTCGGATGAAGTGGCTGAAGTTGTCCCAGATCTCCTGTTCCGAGTACTCGCGCCCGTGCGAAAGCGGCAGGTGGTAGCGCCGGTCCTGCCACCTGCCCCACGGGTCGTCCTCCATGTCCAGGGCACGCGCCGACGCGCCGCCGCGGGTCTCCTCGCGGCCGCTGGTCTAGATGCCGTTGGCCATGTGGGCGTAGGTGGTGTAGGGGATGCCGGCCTTGCCGAGCGCCCGCAGGTGGCGCTGGTACTCGGCGATCTTGGCGTCGCGGTCGGCGAGGTTCAGAACGATGGCGTCCTGGTTGTGTACGCCGGAGTTGCCGAAGCCGTAGATCGTCAGCCCGTGCTTCTCGAACAGCTCGCGCCGGCTCGCGTAGTAGTCGTAGCCGGCGTGCTCGGGACCGGTCCACGCCACGGCGTACTCGATGCCCATCTGCCGTACGAAGCGGAAGTCCGATTCGGTGGGCTCGGCGCTCATCTGCGCCGCGATCTTCATTCCCGCGGGGATCGGCTCGCTCATGCAGTCGTCTCCTCCCGGATCAGGGCGCCGTTTCGATGTTCCCGCAACGACACCCGAAGGTCCGTACCGGCCTCCAGGCCGGTGAGCTCAATACTATGCACCCGTCCGTCAGCGAGCGAGACCTGGATGTCGTCCGGTCCCGACGCGTGTACCGCGCGAATGGCGGCCGAGTTGCGGAACGGCTCCAGTACGTTGAGGAAGCGGGCTTCCTTGCCGTGTTGACGCAGCAGCAGCGTCCTGCGCATGGCCGTCATGTCCCGGATCTGCCCATCGTCGGCGAGGTTCGCGACGAACCTCGCCGAGTCGAGCGATGCCGTGTCGACCGTGACGGCCACGCGATGGCCGGCGGCCGTCAGATCGACCCGCCGGCCATGCGCTCCGAGCGTGGGTCGAGTCGACTCGGAGCCTGTCATCGGTCCGTCGCTACCCGCGATGGTGAAGGGCACGTCGGCCAGATGAACCGTGCCACCGCCGGCGGTCACGAAGCGCGGGTCGCCGAGCGCATGAGTCCGCAGGACGATCCCGGCCTTCATGTCGAGGGAGATGGCAAGGCGCAGTGCATTCACGCCGGTGACGTCGACGTCGATCGCATGGGCGTCGAAGGCGTTGGCCACGAATCCACCGTCGGCGAGGTAGCGGCCGTCGCCATCGATTCGATAGGACACCTCGGCGGTGGGGAACGGGAAGGTCCCCAGCGTTCCATTCAGGGTGGCTGGCCACACCGAATGTACGGCGAGCAGGGTGGAGCCGTCCCGAAACGAATGGACCAGCGGCGAGCGCGCCTCGAACCAGTCGCAATCGGTGACGTGGTGGTAGCTTCCGGCAGGATCGTCGAGCAGACGATCGCTGTGCCGGACCGACCGTATCGCTGCCGCGTGCGCGCCTCGAAACCCGATCGGATGCATGAGCCAGTCGTAGGCATGGGCAACCGGTGCCTGCAGGCAGTCGGCGATCACGACGTAGTCGTCCGTGACCGCCGCGAGGCGGCGCTGGGTCACGGGCGCCGCCTTGCCGTAGTCGATCATCTTTTCCCGGTTGTGCGGATCCAGGTCGCCGGGGTTCCGCACGTCCCACGGCTTCTTCTGCGCCCAGCGGGCGCGTGTCTCCACGACACACGCCTGCAGCGCCTGACCCGCGTGGAACAGGAGCTGCTCGGAACGCACCGGTTCCTGCTGCAGTCCGTCCACGACCACCACGTTGTGGCTGATCGACGGCTGCACCCATGCCTTGTAGAGGGGACTCTCGTAACCGAACCAGCTTGCCAGAGGCGAGAAGAACTCCGTGCCGTGGCGCGACAGGGCGAGCAGCGCGGTCCGGTCGAAGTGGCCGTGCCAGCCGCCATGGATTCCCCACTTGACGTACGCCTGGATCTGGTCCGCCGCATCCCGGCCCGGCGTCCGCGAGCGCAGCGCGGTGATGCCTACGTTGTCGGCATGGGAGGAGTTCGCGCGGGGATCGGCCGCTTCGGGGAGCTTCGGCACGCCCCAGACCAACGACTGCCACGCCGTCGTTCGATCGGTGTGCGCCAGGATCCACACGTACGCCGGATCACGGTATCGATAGTATGCTAATTCATATAGGTCACCCGGGGCCAGCTTGTGTGAGTCGCTGTTGGCCACGACGAATCCGTGGTGATCCATCATCGGGATGGGGCCGTCGTGGAGGTCCTTCAATCCCCGATCCGGGCCGCCCGGAGGCCCCCAACCGTCGAAGTTCATCCCCATCCACCCGTTCGGCCAGTCGTCGTGGCTCAGGTGGCCGGGCCGGGACGGTACCCGCAGATGGAAGAGATCGATCCCCTGGTTGTGACAGGCCTCGGCGGCATATCCGAGATACCGGGCGACGAGATAGCCGTAGTTCGATGCCCCTTCGAGCCACCAGCCGTCTCCCATGACACCCTTCGAGAGCTGGTCGACGTAACCGCTGCGGATGTTCATGAAGCGGTCCAGCATCGCCACGTCCCCTAGCGCAAGGCTCGACAGGATCGCACCGGTGTTCGCGGTCACCGACCAGTTGCCGGTTCCGCCGTCGTGCCAGGCTTCGCAGGTGCGAAGGTACAACCGCAGGGTCTCGGTGATGGCTGCGTGATCGTCCCTGCTCAGGTCGTCGTACATGAGGTCGTAGACGGCTGGGTAGAAGGTGAAGAACTCCCCTTCATGCACATACGCGGTCGAGTCGGTGGCCCAACGCGTCGTCGGATAGCCCCGGTCGGGATCGGCGATGCGACGCAGGTACGTCAGCACCTTGTCACGAAGCTGGGGGCTGCCGGTCAGCTTGCAGACCAGCGCTGTCTGCCAGAAGTCTTCGATGGTCTGCCTGCGGGTGAGCCCGTACCACGTGAAGCCCTTGCGCTTGATCTTGAAACGCTCCAGTTCCGGCGGCTGCCATCGTTGCGCCAGCCGCTCCATGGATCGAAGGTTCTCGCGCGCCCAGTCATGTCGCCGGCACTTCTCGGCGATCTCGCCGAGAAGTCCGGCGGTCACCAGAAGGAAGGGATGGTTCCGCCGGCGCGCTCCGGGCAGCCCCTCACTCCGGGTGTCCTGCCCGCCGTCGGCGGCGACCGCGTCGGGCGGGACATCGTAGGGAGTGGCGTTCGGCGCATGCTTCATGTGCGGATCGGATCGGGTCCGATCGTTGCTACGAGGCTCTCCAAGCGTCGATCTGGCTCTGCAACTCCTCACGCACTCGATCGACTCCGGCGGCGTGCAGCTTTTCGATGAACGTCTCGTACGTCTCCTCCCAGTCCGGAAGAGCGCCGGACAGGAGCGAGTCCACCATCTCCCGCTCCACGGCCTGAATCTGGGAGATCTCGGTCGTCAGCCCGGACACGTCCTTGGGAAAGCCGACCAGCGGCGAGGTGCGGGCGTCGGCCGTGATGGCGTACTGACGCTCCTTCCACGCCTTGCCGTCGGTCCCGGGAGGCCACAGGATGAGGTCCTGGAAGTTCCCGACCGCCCACGGATACAGCCCGTACGGGCTGTCCTCCGAGCCCTGGATGCCGGTGTAGCCGATCGGCTCGAAGTCGTGCTCCGTGCGGTTCCTGTAGTGCGTGTCCTCGATCCCGTAGGTCAGGCGGAAGTAGACCTCCGGCTCGGTGAACAGCAGGTTGATGACCTGCATCGCCTGCTCTGGATGCTTCGCGGTGGTCGGGATCGCCAGGTTGTTCGGCCCGGGGTTGTGGCCGACGAACGCCTGCCGGGCTCCCGAGTACACGACGATGGGAATCCCGTATCGGGCCGTCTCTTCCTCGGACTTGGTGGGATCGTAGAGGTGCACCCACACGACCGCCCCCTCGCCCAGCGGTTTGCCGTCGTCCTTGCGGAGTTCCTGGATGTCGGTGCCGAGGTAGTCCTTTCTGATGTAGCCCTTGGCGAACCAGTCGGCCGCCACCTCGATCACGGTGCGGAAGCTGTCGGTCTCGTAGATGTTGACCAGCTCGAAGTCGCTGCCGTCCTGCCTGATCGAGACGCCGCGCGCGACGCCTTCGTATCCCTTGCCCCACACCCAGCTCAACAGGGTGGGGCTGATCCCGGTGCCCAGCACCCCGTCATCCTGCGCCTGCTTCAAGTACGTCTCCAGCAGATCGTAGACCTCCTGCGTGCCGAGCTCGGAATCGGCGATGCGGCGGCTCTTCTCCTCCATGCCGGTCTTGTCTGCCAGCTCTTTGTGGAACCGGAATCCCGGCCTCCAGTCGGCGGCCCAGCTTGTCGGGATGTTGTAGAT
This sequence comes from Spirochaetaceae bacterium, assembly GCA_028820215.1. The sequence goes on from JAPPKD010000122.1 coordinate 61,682, forward strand.
GTTGCCGTCGAACGTGACCGTGTCGATGGCGAACTGGGGAACGGCATCGAGTATTCCCTGACCGTATTCGTCGAGCAGATCGTTCAGGGGCATCAGTGCGCCGCGGTCGATCTCCTGGAAGAAGTTCATCATCCACATGCGGTTGGCGACGTCGATCTGTTCGTTGGCCGCCATCGCCAGCTTGAACCGGTCAGCGTATTCGTACGGAGGATGCAGCTCGAACTCCACGGTAACGCCTGGCAGATAGCTCTGCAGCTCCTCGTTCCAGAGCGCCCACACATCCTCGGCGTCGCGCTGAATGCCCGGCCCGATGCCCAGCCAGTTGAGCGTCACCTCCTGGGCCTGGGCCGCTTCCTCCGTCGGCGCTGCGAATGCGGTGCCGGACACCATGATGAGAGTGGCGAAGAGCGCGATCAGCTTGCGCAGGTTCATGGAACCCTCCTGTGGGGCGCGGGTATGCCTCGGATGCTACCCCTTCAATGAGCCGACGGTCAAACCTCGCACGAAATACCGCTGGAAGAACGGAAATATCAGCAGGATGGGTCCGGCGGCCACGATCGCCATCGCATAGCGCATGGACTCCAGCGGCATCTCTTCGGTCTGCAGATAGAACTCCATCTCCGGCGACTGCGCGGCGATCTCGCGCACGTAGTCGAACTCCAGCAGGATGCGCTGCAGCAGGTACTGCAGCGTATAGAGTTCCTTGTCACGGATATAGAGCAGCGTGTTGTACCATTCGTCCCACCTGCCCTGAAAGAACAGGAAGGCGATGGCCGCCAGGGCAGGCGTGGACAGCGGCAGCGCGATCCTGAGGCAGATCGTGATCTCGCGGGCACCGTCGATGCGCGCGGACTCGAACACCTCCTCCGGCAACTGCGCGAAGAACGTGCGCATGATGATGACGAAGAACGCGTTGACCAGAACGGGAAAGATGTAGACCCAGAGCGTATTCCCCAGGTGGTACCAGCGCGTGACGATGATGTACGTCGGTACCAGGCCGCCCGAGAACACCATCGTGAAGAAGACGATGAAGACGACGATGCGGCGCCAGGCATAGTCCGTTCTGGACAGGACGTAGCCGGCCAGCGCCATCGCCAGGACGCCCAGCGCCGTGCCGGCCACGGCCTGGAACGCGGTGACGCCGTAGGCGCGCAGCACCGTGGAGAGATCGCGGAACACCCAGGTGTAGGCGGAAACGTCGATGCGGGCCGGTATCAATCGATAGCCGAAGTCGGCGATGTCCTGGTCGTCCGAAAGCGACACCGAGACGATCAGCAGGAACGGCACGACGAACAGCAGTGACATCGAGATGAACAGCAGGTGCAGGAACGGCTGGCGCATGGGGATGCAGATTCAGAACAGGGCCTTGTCGGGGGCGATGCGCCTGACGACCAGGTTGGCGACGACGATCAGAAAGAACCCGGCCGCCGATTGGAACAGCCCCACGGCGGCGGCGATGTTCATGTCGCCGGAGACCACGCCGCGAAACACGTAGGTCTCGATCACGTCGGTCACGGGAAACAGGTAGCCGACCTGTCGCGGGATCTGCCAGAACAGGCCGAAGTCGCCCTTGATGAGATTGCCGAGCGACAGGATGACCAGGATGGTGATCAGGGGCGTCAGATGGGGCAGCGAGATGGACGTCATCTTGCGCAGGCGGCCGGCGCCGTCCATGTCGGCCGCTTCGTACAGGCCGCGGTCGATGCCCGTGAGCGCGGCGTAGTAGAACAGCATGGTCACGCCGATCCACTTCCACAGGTTCACCAGGATCAGGATGGACGGCCAATAGCGGCGTTCGGTATACCAGCTCACCGGCTCCACGCCGACGGCGGCGAGCAGCTTGTTGAAGACGCCGATCACGGGATTGAGCAGCAGCCACGTGAAGAAGCCGACGATGACCCAGGACAGGAAGCGCGGCAGGAACATCGTCGTCTGGTAGTACTTGACCGCGGATCGGTTGGAGACTTCGTACAGGAGCACCGCCGTGAGCACGCCGAACACCGTGGTCGTGACCACGAACGCGACGCTGTAGCCGATCGTGTTGCGCATGAGCAGCGTGAAGTCCTGGGACGTGAACAGGTAGTCGAAGTTCCTGAATCCGACCCACGGGCTGCCGAAGATGCCGCGGTTGAACTTGTAGTTCTTGAACGCCATGACGACGCCGCCCATCGGCAGGTAGTGAAACAGCAGCAGGTAGATGAGTGCCGGCGCGGCCAGCGCCGTGTATTCGAGCGACGAGCGGAGTCGCCGTCGCTTCAGCGCCGTCAACGGCTCCCGACGCTCCGCCCGAAGGCTAATCGGCGAAGTCGGCCGCTTCGCGAGGGGCGAACGGGTAGGGGCTGCCGGTGTCGTGCAGGTGCTGGATCAGATGCTGGTACTTCAGCATCTCGGCGAGCTTGCTGCGCCACTGCGTGGCATAGAAGGCGGTGTGCTCCGAGAAGTAGCGCCGCGTCTCGGGCGCGGTGCCGTCCAGGTAGTCGGGGGCCAGGAACCACGGCTGGTCGCTGTACTGGTCCAGCCCGCGCCGGGCCAGCGTGGCCTCGGTCACGCGCCGCTTGCGGAAGCTGATCATGAAGGTGCGCCGCGGCGGTTCGCGGTGGTAGCGGCCGCGATGGATGACGATCTGGTTGAACAGGACGGCGTCTCCCGGTTGCAGGGCGAGGCGGACGGCGCCCGGCATGTCGTTGGAGCGCCGGTTGGCGCCGCCGTCGTCGACGCAGATGTGCCGCTCCGCGTCGGTGAAGTCGCGCACGTGTGAGCCCGGGACCACCTGCAGGTCCTCGCTCGCCACCAGTGCGACCTGCACCTGCAGGCCGCTGCCGGTGGCGTGGTCGCGCGGATCGTCGGCTTCCGGGCCGATCCCGTCCTTGTGCCAGAAGCCGTCGAGCGGCTCGCCGACGGGATTGAAGTACATGCTGGTGCTGGTGAACACGGAGGGCTCGCCTAGCGCCTGGTCGACGGCGTCCAGCACGGCCGGCGCCGCCGCGGCGTCCAGGACGGCGGCCAGGTCCTCGGGCCGGCCGCGGTGGTAGGCGGGGTTGTTCAGGTGGCGCATGTAGTTGGCGAGCGAATCGACCGGCGGGTTGTCGCTCAACGGGCGCTCCCGCCACTGGGCGAGGACGCGCTCGCAGATCGGCAGCAGCCGCGCCACGCGATCCGCGTCGAAGATGCGGCGGACGACCGCGTAGCCGTTGCGGCGGTATCCCTCGCCGGGGTCCGTGTTGATGGCAGGGTGCGTCGTTTCGGTCCCGGTCTCAGTCATCGTTCGAGCTCCTTTCAGGCATAGAGCCATTCGATGTCGAAGATGGCGCCCTTGAGCGACATGGCCGCCCGGCCGAGCTTGCCCGGATGCTCCGGGTTCTCCATCTGCGAGGTCAGGTAGGTGACGACTGCCTTCCCCTCACGCGTGTAAGAGCAGGCGACGTTCGTGAATTCGATGCCGGGATCGTCTTCCAGATCCCTGGGTGGTCCCCAGGTGATTCCACCATCGGTGGACACCGCGCAGGTCAGCGGCGTGCGCTTGCCGGAGTGGTCGTAGGTGGGGTCGAACGCCGAGTGGTTCCAGATCAGCAGCACGTCGCCGGTCGTGGGGATGCGCGTCAGGCTCGGCATCGACTCGCAGCAGGACAGCCCGGAGGTCTGCGGCAGGCTCCAGGTCTCGCCGCGATCCGTGGAGCGGCTCAGGAACACGGAGCCGAGCTGGTTGCGCATGCACATCAGCAGCCCGCCCTGCGCGGTCTCGGCGATGTGGTTCTCCATGGTCCCGCGCAGCGGCAATTGCACGAGGCTTGCCGGCGGCCGCCACGTCCGGCCGTCGTCATCGCTCACGAAACAGCCCGACCGCGAGCTCATCGCGGGATAGGAGCCCCACACCGGCAGGTACTCGACCGACTTCAGCAGCCGCCCGTCGGCCAGCCGCGTGAAGGTGTGGTTGGCGCAGCCGTAGCCTTCGTGGTCCCAGATGCGGGTCTCCTCGCCCCACGTGCGCCCGCCGTCGGCGGAGCGGCGCAGGCACCCGGATGCCTGCAACGGCTCGTTCCACACCAGTTGGTTGTACTGCAGGTAGAAGAACAACAGCTCGCCACCCGGCAGGACGATCAGGCTGGGGTTGTAGACGCTGTGGATGTCGCCGCCGGGCGACTGCTCGATGCGATGCTCGCCCCAGGTCAGGCCGCCGTCGGTCGAGCGCATGGACGCGATGCTGGACGGCGCCTCGTCGTGGCCGCCGAGCTCGCTGGCATGCATCTCGATCCAGACCATGAACAGGCTGCCGTCGTCGAGCTGCACGATCGACGCCGAATCGTTGCGCGGATGGGCGTCGGTCGCCGGCGCGATCTCGACGTAGGTGACGAGCCGGTCGCTGCGGCGGCCCTCCATCAGATCTTCCCGGCCTTGCGGAGGTCGTCGGCGAGCTCGCGCTGGTAGGCCTCGTGCTCCTGGGTGCGCTCGCGGGCGCTTGCGCCGTAGTAGATCATGCCGACCGCGCGGCGCTGGCGGTCGGCCGCCCGGTTGGCGCCGGCGCGGTGGATGGTCAGCGCGTGGTGGGCGATCAGGTCGCCGGCCGCGGCCGGGCAGGCCACCTCGTCAGCCAGATCCTTCCGGTTGCCGAAGTCCGGGACCCCCTGCGAGAAGCCCAGGGTCTGCGTGCGCTGATGGTCGCGCACGCCGCGCAGGTGCGAGCCGCGCACGAAGTGCAGGCAGCCGTTCTCCTCGTCCACGTCGTCGAGCGCCAGCCACAGAGTCAGTGCGGAGCAGGGCTCCAGGTGGAAGTAGAACCCGTCCTGGTGCGGCGGAGTTGCCTTGCTCAGGCCGCCGGGCGGCTTGATGAAGATCTGCTGGTTGATGGGCCGGGACTCCTCGCCGAGCAGCAGCGCCGCCATCTGCGGCATGGCGCCGCGGTGCAGCAGGTCATGGAAGTACCGGTCGTGATCGGCCAGGCGGACGAGCTGCTTGAGGGTCTCCGGCCTGCTCTTGTCCTCGTAGAAGGCGTCCGTGTTTGGAATCGCCGGCACCACCTCGGCGATGTAGCGATCGATCTCGGCCAGCACCTCCGCCACTTGGGCGGGCGAGCAGAAGCGCTCGATGCGGACGAAACCATCCTGCGCGAAGCGCTCCTCGGGCGAATCGGTGTTCCTCATCGCAAGCGACCGTAGGAGCGGGCCGCCCTTCCGTCAACCTGCTACCCTGTCGCCATGTTGCCGGTGACCTTCGACAGGGCGGGCAGCCGCTGGCAGGACCCCTGGACCGGAACCGAGGTGGTGCGCCTGGTGCCCGAGGAGGGGCTGCACGTGCGCATCAGCTACTTCCGGTCGACGGCGCTCACGCGCGACGGCGCCCTGCTGGTGCTGCGCGGGGACGACCCGGAGGGCCGCCGGCCGTCCTGCCTCTGGGCCATCGACCTGCAGAGCGGCCACGCCGAGCGCGTCCACGAGTACCGGGTCTTCGACGACGGCAGCGATGGCCTGGCCGGCTGGGCGGTCTCGCCGCAGTCGCATCTGCTGCACGTGGCGGAGCACTCGGGCGACCGCCCGGAGATCGTGCGCATCGATCTGGACGACGGCACGAAGACCCGCATCGAGCCCGACCGCCCGCTGCCGCCTGTCGTGTTCGCCGAGTGCACGGCCGACGACCGCTACACGTTCGCCTACGAAGCGCTGAAGGACCGCGACCTGCCTGCCGGCACGACGCCTCTGGAGCGGTCGGCGATCCTGGGTTCGGAGCCCGGCCCCAATCTGATGTACCGGATCGACCTGGAGACGGGGGCCGTCGACACGATCGTCGAAACGGACCAGTTCTGGGTCGGCCATCCCAACCCCAATCCGGTGGACCCGTCACTCTTCATGTGCTGCCAGGAGGGCTACTACTTCACCGAGCGCTACCGGCGCCCGGTCGACATGCAGCGCCAGCGCATCGTCGACCTGTCCACCGGCCGCTGGCTCGACCTGCAGGGAAAGCTGCGCTCGCGCGGCACCCACGAGCACTGGAGCGCCGACGGCGCGCGGGTCTATTCGCACGGCTGGCCCTTCGCGTGCCACGCCATCTACGTGAACGACCTCGAGCGGGAGCGCGCGACCCGTTACATCGGGCGCCCGCACGTGGGCAATTCCATCCACATGACACCGGCGCCCGACGAGTCGTTCATGACCGGCGACGGGCGCAGCTTCAGCGTCGTCGACGTCGGCCTCATCGAGAGCCTGGGACAGGACGTGAGTCCCACCTCGACCCACCCGTGGGACGGGCTGCACAACAGTGCCTCCGCCACCGAGGTCATCTGGAAGTTCGATCTGCCCGAACGGACGCTGTGGCCGGAGGTGCGGGAGTTCCAGACCGAGGCGGAGGCGCACCAGGCGATCGCCGAGAACCCCGATCACGTGGTCGGAACCACTCCGATCTGCCGTTTCCGCAGCATGCCGCGGCTGAAGATGAGGGCCGGCCGCTTCGAGACCAACGTGCACGTCACCCGCGACAGCCGCTGGGCGGTGTTCCAGTCGGCGAGCGAGCAGGGGCTGTACGAGGTGTGGGCCGCGCGCGTGCAGTAGCGCCCCTTACAGCCGGGAGACGCTCCGGAACTCGTCGAACAGCCGTGGCAGGTCGACGGCCGAGGCGTCGCCGTCGTGCACGACGACGCGATAGCGGAACAGGAGCCTCTCGCCCGCCGGCAACCGGTGATCGGCGGCGAAGAACGGGCTGGGGCCGAAGAACCCGTAGGCGCGCGCCCGAAACAGGGTCGGCAGGTTGGCCGGGTGGTTCATGACCGCGATGCCCACCGCGTGCTCGCCGAGGGAGCCGGAGTAGTCGACCCAGTCGGCCACCTGTTCGTTGATGGCGTCGCACCCCGAGCGGCCGGCGGAGTCGGTGACCAGGCCGCCGTCCTCCTCGTCTATCGCATCGGCGACGCGTACGCCGAGGTAGCTGTGCCCGTCCTGTCCGAAGTAGAGTTCGCCGTCGGTGGCCTCGAACTCCGAGTCGACGTCGATGGTGTAGCAGCCTCGTGCCAGGGCGAAGCGCACGGTGCGGCGCTCCGTGCACACGCGTTCCGGTTCGCTCCCGTCGGTGCCTTGGGCCGGCGCGAAGAACTGCCGCAGCGGCGCGGGTACGTCCACCTTGGGAACCCACTCGTTGCGCGCCGCCAGGACGACGGCATCCGTTTCGCCGCGTACGTGCGCATCGACCTGGACGATGTCCCCGGACGGGAACGGACGGTACGCCGCGAACGGCGGATAGCAGTCGTGGTAGAAGTTGTGCCCGCCCAGCCGGCCCAGCCCCAGGAAGATCGACTTGTGGTGGTTGAAGTTGGCGGCTCCCGATGCGGTAACCGGCAGGCCCGACAGGGTGTGCACCGGCTCGATGTTCGGGAACGCCTTGAAGAAGTCCCCGTACTGGGGATTTCCCTTGTTGTACGCCGTCAGCAGGCGTCCCTCATGGAGAACCTTGAAGCGATACGGTTCGTCCATCCACGTCAGTGCACCGTTCCTGTCCGTCATCTTCCCGTCCGGTAAGATTGGAGCACGGTCGGGTCACCCTGACAACGCGACGCGAGAGGAGTCCCCATGAACGTACCCATCGCACCGGAGCTTACCTTCGACTGGGCAGAGAAGAGCTGGCAGGACCCTCTCACCGGCACGCGCGTGGTCCGCCTGTCACCCGACCGGAAGATGCACTTCCGCAACAACTATTTCTACAACAACCTGATGACCTTCGATGGCCGCTACGCCGTCTTCATGGGGTTCGAGGAGATCAGGGCCGGGATCGCCGCGGGGACCCGGTCGCTGTGGGCGCGCGACATGATCACCGGCGAGGTGCGCGACCTCGGTCCCATCCCCGCCGTGCCGAAGTCGTTGACCGCGTACTTCCAGCACCACGGCGGCTGCTGCGTGCACTTCGCGGCGGCCCGCTACTCCCACCGGGTGAACGTGCTGGACCCTTCGGACCCAGATACGTGGGCGATCATCCAGGTGGACATCGACACCGGCGAGCGGCGCCGTGTCGTGCCGTCGGAGCCGATCCGCTACCCGTACTTCGCGAGCTTCGACGCTTCCGAGCGGTACTACTACTGCCCGCGCAAGGAAAACTACGAGCTGATGCAGACCATGACGCCGAACCAGTTCCAGGATTCCAAGAACGAAGGCCCGGGTCACCAGGAGATGCTGAGGATCGACCTGGAAACGGGCCAGGTCTCCGTCGCCCATGAGAACGTCCTTGCAGACGGAAGGCGCTTCAACCTCGAGCACAGCAACCCGCATCCGGTGCTGCCGAACCTGTTCCTGTCGGGGGCGCATATCATCGACCTCGACACCGGAGAGTGGCTCGATCACTGCAACGACGGCGTCCGCGCCCGCTGGCACGGTCAGGGGTACTACCACTGGGCGCTCGAAGGAAAGCGGATCTACACGAAGCAGCTCGCCTCGCCGCACGTGCAGTGCATCTCGCGCATCGATCTCGAGACCGGAGAGAACCGCTGGTTCGCGTGCCCTCCCCACACCGGTCTTTCCGTTCATGCGCACATCGCGCCGAACGAGCAGTTCGTCGTTGGCGAGGGCTACGATTTCGACGTGAACAGCTTTCCGCCCGAGCTCCAGGCGCTGCTGCAGCAGCGCTTGGATGAGGGAGTGGAACCGCGTTGGTCGGCGTTCTATCTAACCGGTCTGCCCGTGCTGTCCGGCACCGTGCCGCCCGCGCCGATCTCGAACGGCGCCGAGACCGTCTGGAAGTACGTGCTCCCCGAGGAAAGCGTGCTGGACGACGAGAAGTACTGGCAGGACTACGACCAGATGTATCGAAGCTATCACCTGGATCCCGAGTCGCTCGAAGCCGACCTGATGCGGGAACCGGACAAGACGGTCAGGACCACGCCGATCTGCAAGTACCGAACGATGATGCGCTCGCCCAAGGTGCTCGGCCACCGGCTCGAGGCGAACGCCAGCGTCACCCCGGACAGCCGCTGGGTGGTGTTTCAGTCTTCGAGCGAGGACGACTGGTTCGAGGTGTGGGCCGCGCGCGTACCGGATTGACGACGGTCGCCTCAGGCCTCCAGCCAGCGGTCGAACCAGGCGAACGCCTCGTCCTGCATCGGCAGGTCGAACGTGTGGGGACCGTCGTAGTACGAACAACGGTAGTGCTCGGGCGTCGCTGCCTTGCGGTAGACGGCGCGTAGCGTCTCATCGGCAGCCTGCATCTCGGGAAGGGTATACAGCTCGTCCTGCCGTGTGTTCAGCACCATGGTCGGAAGCGGCGCGCGCAGGGACATGATGTCGGGGAAGTCCAGCTCGCGCGGGAGCAGCGGCACGTAGGCCATCCAGGTGTGCACGAAGCACTTGTTGAGCAGGAAGTCCCGCCACGTGGTCATGAACCCCACGCAGACCGCGCAACGGATCCGGTCGTCCAGGCCGGCCAGGAACACCGTGCGCAGCCCGCCGCCCGACAGCCCCCCGCAGCCCACCCGGTCCGGGTCGACGTCCTTCCGCGCGCACAGGTAGTCCAGCGCGCGCTGGTCTTCGGCGCTGAAGACGCCGGGCCAGGTCGTACCCGCGCAGAACAGGGACTTGGCGATCAGGTTCTCGAGCGGGCCGGCGAAGCGGTTGTATGCCTCGATCTCCTCGGCCGGTTCCTGCCCGGACACCGTCCACTCCGCGGTGTCCATGCCGTGCCATTCCGACGGATCGACGTCGGCTATGCGGCGCACCTTGCCCATCATCGAGTGCACGGCGTATCCGGGCAGGTCGGCCGCCAGGACACGCCGGCTGGCGAAGGAGAAGGCGTCGTGGACGAGCACGGCGTAGCCGCGCCTGGCGATCTCGTTCGCCCAGCCCACGCCGCCGTAGGACAGCTCCTGGTGCCGGACCATGTCGGGATGGGGCCGGTCGCAGGTGCGGGTGATCTTGCGCAGGCCGAAGTAATGGTTGCCGCCGTGGTCGTGCAGGGCGAGCACGGCCGGCAGGGGACCCCGCGCGCCGGCAGGCTTCAGGAACACGGCGCGGGTGGGAGGACCGTACGGAAGCTGCCACTCCAGCTCCTCGACGTGCAGCCCGTCGCAGGTGAACTGCCGGCTGACTCGCGCGTGCGGACGGCCGCCGGAGTCGGGCTGCGCGATCCGGTCCAGCAGGCGTGCGCGCGCCGTCGCCCGCCATTCGTCCACGTCCGTCCACCGTTCGGATCGGAACGAGTGCGTGGGGGGACCGGCGCCCATCAGGCCCGCCGCCCACGTCCCGTAGGCGCCGATCATCGTCCGCGGCGTCGCGGTCGTGCGACCTTCGCTCATCCGCTGTCAGCCCTCAGCGACTCAATTGCCGCATCATCCACGGGACCGACTCGCCGCCGTGGAACAGGTGCCCGCCGGCGTACCGGTGGATCCCCAGGTGCTCACGCGCGCCGAGCAGCGTGTACGCCTCCGCGACCATGTCGAAGGCGGGCTGATATGGATAGCTCGTGTCCGACTCGCCCGACTCGACGAACTGCGGCCGCGGCGCGATCAGGGCGGAGATGTCGGGCATGTCACATAGGCGGCCGATGCCGAAGGGGTGGTGGCAGATGCAGTGGCTGTGCCAGACGGTCTGCACGAAGGTGGTGAAGAAGCCGGAGAGCACCACCGCGCGCACGCGGCGGTCCAGGGCGGTGAGCACCTGCGACAGCCAGCAGCCTCCCGAAAGGCCGGCGCAGCCGATGCGCCGGGCGTCCACGTCGGGACGCGCCGCAAGCAGGTTGAGCGCCGCCATCAGGTCGAATACGCGCAGGCCGGTCAGGTCCAGTCCCATGTGGTTGAGCCGGACCCACAGCGCCTGACAGGGGCCGGGGGTCTTCGCCGGGTCGTGCTCGGGGCCGCCGCCGCGCTCCCCCACGCCGGCGTGCTCGGGCGCCAGGGCGACCAGGCCGCGGACGGCGAACTCGTGCGCGTACGGGACGCCGACGTTGGCGACGACCGCCTGTTCCGGGTCCGCCACCGCGCGGCTTTGGCCGTTCACGTGTCCATGCGGACACAGGACGGCTGCCCGCGGGGCGGCCGGTTCATCCTTCGGGACCAGCAGGTAGGCGCGCGCCCAGTTGCCGGGCAGGGTCTCGTACGCCAGCTTGTGGCGCCGGTAACTGTCGCACTCGACGGTTTCCAGGACCAGCGGCTGAGGGCACGGCACCGGTCCGAGCCGCGGCAGGGCCAGCGTGCGGCGCAGCGCACGGCGCAGGCGGCCCCGCCACGAGCGCCACGCCGCGGGATCGCCGGTCTGCGGGCAGGGCAGCACGCGCTCGAAGTCGAAGTAGCGGTCGTTCAGGTAGCGGAGCGTGCTCGGCAGCTCGCGGGGCCCCAGCGGATGCCGCGGCTCGATGAGCGGCTGGCCGCTGTGGGTGACCCGTCTCATGCGGAGTCGAGGGAGTGGTCGATTCCCAGCTTGATCGAGCGCTCGGGGTGCCGGTTCAGCTCCAGGTAGGCGTCCGCGGCGCGCGCCATCGGCACGATCGGATCGACCAGGTCCTCGGCCCGCAGCCTGCCTTCCTCCAGCAGCGCCACCACCTCGGGCTTGATCCGTTCGTCCCAACTGTACTCGCGCGGCGGCGGAGCCGCGGCCCGGCTGGAGATGAGCGTGAGCTGGTTGCGGTGCCACTCGCCGGACAGCAGCAGGCCCTGCGCCGGTCCGGTGTAGTAGGCGGTCGAGGCGACGCGGCCCTGAAAGCGCGTCGAGCGGAGGGCGTCGTACAGGGCGGCATGCGAGCTGGAGGTCTCGATCGACACGTCGACGCCCAGGCTGTCGGTCATCTGCTTGATCGCAAGGCCGACGTCGACCTCCGCGGGGTCGAACACGACGTCGGCGCCGTGGCGGGCCGCGGCGGCGCGGCGCCGCTCGATCGGGTCGCTGGCCGCCACCCACCGCGCGCCGGACAGCTTCGCCATCTGCACCGCCATCTGGCCGATGGCGCCGAGCCCGAAGACCGCCACCCGCTCGCCCAGCCGCACCTGCCCGTCGCGGATGCCGCCCAGGGCGTACATCGCCGCTTCGTCGTAGACCAGGTTTTGGTTGGGAACCTCTGCCGGGACGGTCCGCAGGGAGAAGTGCTCCACCGCGATGACGTGCGTGTCGGCCACGCTGCCGTGCGCGTAGACCCGGTCGCCTGCCTGCACGGTCCGGACCGCCTCGCCGACCTCCGTGACGATGCCGACGAATCCCTCACCGAGCTTCTTGGGGAAGCGGGGCACCGCCGGCTCGCCGCGCCGGTGCAGCCGGAGATCCGGGTCCCAGCGGTCGGTGGCGTCGGCGGAGTCGAACCGGAAGTCGCGGAACTCCGTGCCGTGCTTCACCGCGCTGAACTGCGTCGCGATCCGCACCTCTCCGGCCGCGAGCGGCGGGTCCTCGTATTCCCGCAGGACGGCGTGCCCGGGGCGGTCGGCGATCAGCTCGAGCGGCATTCGGCGACGGTAGGACCGGGCCGGCTCGGCGTCAACCAGCTACCAGGCCGTTTCCCGGCAGAAGTAGACGCGGTTCTGGTAACCGGGATCCTCCCGAGCGCCCGGCACGGGGCGCGAGGTGCGGTCGAAGTAGAGGATCCCGCGGCCCCCCGGCCACGGGACGCCCGACACCGGAAGCTCGTACTTGGGCGATCGCGCTTCCGTCACGGCCGGAAAGGCTTCGCTGACGGTGAACGTGGCGCCGTGGTCTCGCGAGATCAGCCACGCGACCGGGTTGTCGGCGTCCGGGTCGGCGGCCGGCACCCGGCCGCCGGCAATCCCGCGCAGTCCCGGCCGGGTCGGCAGGTGACCGTCCCACCCGGAGTGATCGGCGGGCACCAGTGTGACGAGCGCGCGAAAGACGCCGTCCGCGTCGATCGTGAAGGTGCCGCGGCAGAACATGGCGCGGTGCCCGGGGTAGGCCGACCGGAGCGACGCGTCGATCGATCGCTGGCGCCAGATGCCCGATTCGTCCGGCGAGGCCAGGATCAGCTCACCGGCCCGGTTCAGGTGGTAGAGGTAGAGAACGTGGGGCGTGCCCTCCGGATCCAGCGCGATGCTGCCCTGCGCGGTCAGCACCGGCGGAGGCATCGACTCGTGCCGCAGGCCGGTGCTCTGACAGAGCGCGTCCATGCCGCACGGGCGGGCCGGAATCGGCGCCGGCTCGCCGCGGCAGGTGCGCCAGTTCCGTCCTCCGTCCGGGGACTGCAGGTAGACGATCGCCTGGTGGATGCCGCGCTGCTCGTGGGTGCCTTCGTAGATGTCACACACCAGGTGCAGGACGCCGTCGCCGTCGAAGCGGAGTCCGCAGGCGAAGCAGGCGTATCCGGGGTACTCGGCCAGCCGGTCGATGACCTTGCCGACGTGGTGCCACGGTCCGTCGGGCGGCCGGCGATACAGCTCCAGGCCGTTCTGAGCGCCGTGGCGCATGCCGAGGTAGAGGTTCCCGTTGGGCCCGCAGACCAGGCAGGGGTAGGTGCCGTCGGCTATCTCCACTGGATCGGTCCACGCCGACGCGTCGTTGGCGGCGCGTGAACGCCGGTAGGTGCATGCCGTGTTGTGACCGCTCAGGACCGCGTGCAGAAACCCGTCGGCGTCGGCCACCAGCACCGCGCGGGCGTGGTCGTCGTAGGCGCTGCCCAGGGTGCAGGTGGGAGACCACTCCCCGCTGTCGAGGTCCAGCGTGCGCACGCGGTTGAAGTAGCCCTCCGGGGTGACGTCCTGCCACGTCACGTGCGTGCGGCGGCCCACGGTGACGATCTTGTTGCCGCCCTCGTTGGTCGCCGACTGGCTGCCGGCGGTGGACAGCAGATTGCCGTTACGCATGAGGCATCATCGTACGGTCCACCTCCGCGGGTCGACCCGGCGCACTGCCTCGTACGGCGCTGGCGCCCGCCTGTTACCATGGGCTCATGCTGAAGTTCGGGTGCGCAACGAGGGACATCACGCCGGATCGGCCGGTGTGGATGGGAGGCTACGCCAACCGCGACGGGCCATCGACCGGTGTGAGCGAGCCGATACTGGCCGGCTGCATCGCCCTGCACGAGTGTGAAGGGCAGGCCGGTGCCGGGCAGGCCGACGGCTGTGAGCCGGCGCTGATCGTGACCCTGGACCTGGTCGGCGTGCATGACGCGGCGGCGCGGGCGCTTGCCGGGCGCATTGCAGAGCGGACCGGCGTCCCGGTGGAGCGCATCATGCTTGCCTGCTCGCATACCCACTACGCGCCGGCGGCAGGACTGCAGCGGATCTACCGCCCGGACGTGGGATGGAACGGCATCAACGACGCGGACGCCGCCTACGGGGACGAGATGACCACCAAGGTGGTCGAGGCTTGCGAAGAAGCGGTGAGCCGCCTGGCGCCGGGTACGGTCGAGGTGCTGCGCACCCGCGTGCCCCAGGTCCACTACAACCGGCGCATCCGCCAGCCCGACGGCTCGGTGGCCACCACCTTCCGCTACCCGGACGGCACCGACCCCGCTCCGGAGCTGTCGCCCACCGACGATCGCCTCACGGCGCTGCGGTTCCGCGCCGCCGGCTCCGGCGACGTGGGCGCCGTGCTCGTCCACTTCGGCTGCCACACGGTCACCGGTGACCGGCACGGCGACAGCACGTCGCTGCTCGTGTCGTCTGACTTCGTTCACTACCTGAGAGGCGCGCTGGGCGATGAGTACGGCTGCCCGGTGTTCTTCGCGCAGGCGGCGGCCGGCGATGTCGTGCCGATGCGCCGCCTGGGCGAATCGCGGCGCTGGATCGGCGAGACCCTGGCGCACGCGGTGCTGCTGGGCGACCGGGCGTTTCGCCCCGTCGCCGCCGAGCGGGTGGACGTGACCTGGGACGAGCTTCGTGCACGGGTGCGCCACGACCTGACCGGCGATCCCGCTGCCCGGCTGCAGGCCGCCGCGGACCGGCTCCGGGCTGACTCTTCGGGACAGGACGGGGCGGCGCGTGACGAGTACCTGGAAGCGCTGCACCTGGCCTACGCGGCCCGCCGATGGCCGGAACGCGCGTTCGCCGTCCGTATCCAGCAGGTGCGGATCGGCGATCTGCCGCTGGTGGCCCTGCCCTTCGAGGTGCTGGCGGAGCTCGGCTTGCGCGTGGCCGATCGCTTCCCGGACGCTCTGGTCATCTCCTACGCGAACGGCTACGAGGGCTACCTGCCGTTCCGGCACGATCTCGCCGCCGGCGGCTACGAGGCGCAGACCGGCTCGGCCCACTTCGAGCCCGGCACGGCCGAACGGATTCTCGACGCGGTGCTGCGCGGCCTGGAGCGTCGCTGAGCGCCGCAGACCGGCACCTGGCCGCACGGCCGGCGTTCAGCCGTGGGCGGCGGGGAACAGCGACGCGAGGTCATCCGGCAGGTTGCCGTCGGCGTCGAAGGGGAGGGGCCGCGGGTCGGTGAGCACGTCCAGGTCGTCGCGGGAGCGCGCCTCGTCCCAGTAGGCGGCGGCGCACTCGACCTCGCCCAGGTCCAGGGTGTTGTGGATCCAGATCATCCTGGCGTCGGGCGGCTCGGTGAGACCGATCTCGGTCAGCACCACCTGCAGCAGCTCGGCGTCCGTCTCGAAGTAGATGGGCAGCATCGCGCCGGTGTAGTGGCCGCTGGCCAGGGCGTTGATGCGCGTGATGCGGAGGTCCGCCTTGTCGAGCAGCCGCGTGCGGCAGAACTCGGCCAGGCCCATGCCCTCGGCGTTGCCGCCGCTCAGGTCGGCCAGGTCGCGCAGCGCGACGATTCGCACCTTCGGGTACTCGTCCGGCGCCGGCTCGTGGTCGAGGTACTTGCGGCCGACGACGCTGACGTCGAACCCGGTGCCGGAGATGTTCTTGCCGATCTCGTCGATCAGCAGCACGTCAGCCCGGTCGAACGGCAGCCGCGCCGCCCACCGCTTCGACTGCACCAGCAGCTCCTCGTCCAAGTCCGCGAGTCGCGGCCCCATGGCGGCCGCCACGCGGGTGGTGCGGCCGTAGGCATTCTCGACGATGCCGACGCCGATGACCGAGCAGTGGGCGGTGACCACGCCGGTGACGCTGCGCAGGATCCGGTCGAAGCTGAAGTCCTGGATCGCGCGGTGGTAGATGCGGGCGCCGGCGTGTTTGCCGAGCCCGATCAGGAGCATCTTCGACAGCCCGCTCTCCACCCGGCCCGAGAACTGCGTGTGCGTCTTGATGCGGTTGCACACCACCACGTGGTCGGCGGCGTACGCGTGCTGGTCGAGGTGGATGGGGATGCCCTCCTCCGATTGGCCGATGACGACGGTGACCATGGAGGCGCGTATGGGACAGCCGCAGAACCGCTCGGTGATGCCGTAGGACTCGAGGATCGCCCGCTGGCCGTCGGCGGTGCCGCCGCCGTGGCTGCCCATGGCGGGCACCAGGTACGGCCGCGCGCCGAGCCGGCGAAGCACGCTCACGACCGTGCGCAGGATCGTGGCGATGTCGGAGATACCGCGGCTGCCGGCGGCGACCGCCACGCTCTGCCCCGGCCGGATGACCTCGTCCAGCGACAGCTCCGCGAGCTGACGCTCGACCGCGCCGGCGACGTCATCGACCCGCGGCGCGTCGAACCGCTGGCGAACGCGGAACACGCGTGGGTAGTCGATGACGCCCTCCCGCCCTTACGAGGCCGGGGCTCCCTGCGCGGCCGGGCTCTCCGGCGTGGGCCGGACCGGCATCGAGGCCGCTCCTCCGGCCTGCGAGGAGCGCTCCGCGGCGTCCAGGATGGCGATCACCTCCACCGCGTCCTCCAGCGGCACCGGCGAGGCGCCCCCGGCCAGGAACGGCACCAGCTCGCTGAGCATGGCCGTGTAAATCCCGGCCTGGTCCACGGTGTACGGCACGACGTCCTTGCCGCCGCGCAGCACGCCGCCGTAACCGCTGCCGACGAACAGCTCCACCACGCCGGTGCGGCCGTCCGCATAGTCGACGACCACGATCGCGTCCTCGCCCCAGCGGTGGGTCGAGGCGGTCCGTGCGCCGCCGCCGATGGCGCGCACCAGCATCTCCACCGCGTGCACGCCGTACCAGACGATCGAGCTGCCGGCGGCCGCGCGGTTGATGGGTCCGAAGGTGGTCACGTGGCGCGGCGCCGGCAGAGCGGCGCACGCGTCCTGCAGCCCGGCCGCGAACCGCAGGGACGAGGCGGAACAGATGCGAAGGTCGTACTCGGCCGCGAGACGGGCGATCTCCAGTCCGGCGGCGAGGTCCTGAGCGAGCGGCTTGTCGAGAAACAGCGGCACGCCGAGGCCGGCGCAGCGCCGCACGTACTCCAGGTGGAGGCCCGGGTCGTTGATCTCGATCAGCACCGCGTCGGCCCCGGCGACCGCGGTGTCGAAGTCCTCGGTGACCTCCACGCCCCAGCCCTCCAGCTCCTGCTGACGGCCGTCCAGGCCGGCGCGGTCCTGAAACGGGGTCTCGAAGCGCATGCAGCGGGTCACCGTGACGCCGGCGACGCGCTGCTCCGGGGGACAGTCGGGAGCCTGGAAGCGCCGCGTGAACTCGATCGTGTGGCTGGAGTCCAGCCCGATGATGCCGATGCGAAGGTCGTGAGCCATGACGGCACACAGTCTACACCGAGGCGGCTCCCGGAAGAGTCACAACCTGCGCATCCGCCGCACGACGTCGCCGAGCGTGTCCTTCGTGCGCGTCGTCAGGTGCCGGTCGAGTGCGACCAGAAGCTCTCGCTGGAGATCCTTGATGCTGGTGAACACCGCAGCCGCCGACGTGCCGAAATCGCTCGCGAACCCACATGCTTCCTGCTCCAGGTCGGCGCTGCCGATGCTGTAGAGCATCGTCTCTCCGTTGACGCCGCCGTCGACTTCGCGACCGAGCTCGATGAGATCGGCGAAGTGCCGGTCGGGAAACGCGCCGAACAGCCACAGCAGGTCATAGAGGTCTTTCTCACTGCACCTCGATACCAGGGTCGCGGCCTTCATCGAGAGCAGCGTCGTCAGGTCGGCCACCATCACGTCGCCCGCCAGGTTGGTCCCGCCGATGTCGAGGGCATGCGGGTCGAGGACGACGTCGACGGTGAAGTCCAACTCCCGACTGGAGCAGACAGCCCGGTAGTACTGGTTGCTGTGACTCCGCTCCTGCATCTCGGTTCCCAGCGCGACCAGGCTGCGTACGGCCAGCACGGCTTGCCGGAACGCGGTCGCCGTGCCGGTGAACAGGTCCAGGTCGTCGGAGCGCCGATGACCTGCATAGAACCCGGCGAGCGCAGTCCCGCCTACCAGCATGCAGTCACCGATCCCCTGCGCGAAGACGTGACGCAGTGCGTCCAGGAGCGGTTGCGGCAGAACGCGGTCCGCTAATTCCGGGTCAAGTCTCGGTGTATCCGCCATACCGTATCGAGCTCTGAACGCCTGACCGGTGCCAGGAGCGGTCTGAGGCCGGCGTAGTCATCCCATATCCGATGGCCGAGCACTGCCGCCGCGGCATAGATCCCTCGACTCTCGATGAATCGTGCCGTCGCACGCGGCTCGGCATCCGCCAACGCGGTCAGAAACCGATAGATGTCCGGGTAGGCCTGGTCCCAGCAGAACTCGGCGGCGAGCCGGCGCACGGCCACGGGATCGTCCATGCCGGGAAGCGGCTCCAGGAGCTCGGCGGGCTCGATTTCAAGCGAATCGCTCAGCTTCAGCAGCGTGGCAACGCGGACATTCTGAAAGTCGCGCTCGGACGCAAACCACAGTGACACCGCCTGACGGCTGACCCCGGCGGCTCTCGCGATGTCCGCCTGGCTCTGGCCTCGCTTGGCCATAACCGCTTTGAGAACACTGAGATGCATGTTGCTACACGATGGCAGGTATACGCATCATGTGTCAAGCTGAATTGACACAACAATCGACGCGTCGTACCGTCCGACCATGGTGAAGGACATCATCCGAGCCGTCATCCGGAGTACTCGCGCTCAAGCGTCTGTCACGATGCTGATGCTTGCGGCCGCGCTCAGCACTGCCCAGACCACGCAAGACAGCGCGGGGGAGCCGGGACCGCCACCATCCCCGACGCTGATTCAATTGGTCGACCCGCTGGACGAGCCGGAGTTCTACTGCGTGGACGTTCCGGGATTCGGAACGAGGCTCAATCTCGATGGCGCGCTGACAGCCCACACCTGCAAGCCGCGAGCGGACGACGAACTGTTCACCGTGGGCCATCCGTCGCCCGGGCACCTGTACATGCCGGCCTACGACCGATGCGTCGAAGCGGACGGCGCCGCGGACGGGGCGGAACTCTACCTCAAGGTATGTGCGGACGAACCGATGCAACGGTTCATGCTCACGGACGACGGTCAGCTTCGGCTGGACGCCGCAGAGGGAAGCGCGGCCGAAACGGCGTACTGCCTGGCGGTCGAGCCCGGCGAGGGCCAACCGACCGGCGGCCCGAGCCATCTGCGCCGCGACCTGCTCCTCACTCGATGCGCAGACGCCGACCCGAGCCTGACGCGATGGACGTTCCCCGGCGTGCGGCCGCAGGCGCGACAGTAGCGTCCAGCGTCACGAAGGCCGGGTGCCCGGGCGTTCGCAGTCTTCGTCGATTGCATCGTCATCGATCCTGGCTCCGTGTCGTCGCAAGAGGTCGATGATGGCGTCGGACCGAGTGGCGTGGGTCGGCTCGAGTGCGCAGCAGATGGCTGTCCTGCCCTTGTCATCGCGAGCCTCGACGTCGGCGCCGCGTGCGAGCAGCAGCGCCACCATCTCCTCCAAGCCCTCGTTGACCGCCACGTGCAGCAGGGTGCCGGACTCGCCGCTGAAGTGGCCCAGGTCGATGCGTTCATGCAGCCGTTCCGGCTCGCGGTCGAGCAGGTGGTTGAGCCGCTCCTTGAGGCCGCACTGCAGCAGGTGGCGTGGCTCGTAGCGGGCGCCGGCGGTGATCATCGCCTCGACGATGGCGGTCTTGCGGTGATCGGCAGCCGTACCCAGGGCGTCGAATCCGCGCTCCGTAACGTGATTGGGATCCGCGCCATGCTCCAGGAGCAACCGGCACATGCGAAGATTGCCGGCCCAGGCGGCCGCACCCAACGGCGTCTCGCCCACGGTGTTCTCGGACCCGCCCATCGCGTCGACGGGCGCCCCATAACGGATCAGGACGCGGGCGACCTCCAGGTGGGCGTCCGTCGTGCCGTCCTCCAGCGACCACCCGCGATCATCGCGCGGCAGCTCGATTCCGGCATCGGCGCGGTGCAGAAGGGTGTCGCCATCCTCGTTCTCGTCGTAAAGACGGGCGCGGGCCAGGTCAGCGTGCCGGGACAGGATCTCCCGCACCGTGCGAGGGTCAGGTTTCTCCACGGCGCGCAGCAGGGCCGACAGGGTGCCTTTCGGCGGGAGTCGCTCACTCGCAGGTGTACGCGCACACATCACACCACCTCCACCCGAGAGTATTGCACTGCAGGGACGCACGGAGGATCCGGGACCAGCCGTGCCGCCAAGCCTACGCACATGCGGGCACCCCGGGCATGACGTTGTCGGCCGCCGGTTGCCCGTCGCCGGCCGCAGTCATACGATCGCCACGGAGGTTCCGATGCCTGACGTGCGTCATCCCGCGCACACCTATACCGCCGTCGTCGAACGCTGCCCCGACACCGGCTTCTACGTCGGCTACGTCCCCGGTTTCCCCGGCGCGCACAGTCAGGGGGAAACGATCGAAGAGCTGTCCGAGAACCTCAAGGAAGTCATCGCCATGCTTCTCGACGACGGCGAGCCCGCGATGGAGGCCGAGTACATCGGCACCAGGACCATCGTCGTGACGTGAGCGCGGCGTGCCGCCCGTACTCAAGCCGCGCGAAGTGATCGCGATCCTTGCAGGGCTTGGGTTCGAGGAGGTGCGCCAACGCGGCTCGCACAAACAGTTCCGGAATGCCGACGGCCGTGCCACGACCGTACCGGTTCATCGCGGCCGAGATGTATCACCTGTTCTCCTCCGCCGCATCGCGCGCGACATCGGCATGACGGTCCAGCAGTTCGTCGCACGTCGCCGATAGGCGCCCTCGGGCGGCTCATTGCCTCATCGAAACATCCACTCGAAAGGGAAGTGATGCCTCATCCAAACA